>JAZNNE010000043.1:0-23625 GCA_045580125.1 Faecousia sp.
TGACCCCTTCAAGGTCTACGGCGTGACCCACGAGAACGGTCGCTACCGCAGAATGCCTGAGGCAACTGCCAAGGCTGTCAGTGATGCGCTGGATTTTCTCCATTCCCAGACCTCCGGCGGTCGCGTCTGCTTCAAGACCGATAGCCCCTACATCGCCATTCACGCGGAAATGCCCTACATCGGCAAGATGCCTCATTTTGCCCTGACCGGTGCTGCCGGCTTTGATATGTATGTCCGTAAGGACGGCACATATACCTACCTGAAGACTTTGGTGCCGCCCTATGATCTGAATGACGGTTATGAGTCCATTCAGGACTTGCGCACGACAGAAATGCGGGAGATCACCATCAATTTTCCCCTGTACAGCGATGTCGGCAAGCTCTATATTGGTCTGAGCGACAAGGCACAGCTGCTGCCTGCGGATGACTATGCCTACGAAAAGCCCATCGTGTTCTACGGCAACTCCGTGACCCAGGGAGGCTGCGCTTCCCGTCCCGGCAACTCCTATGTCAACCGGATTTCCCGCAGATTCCACACGGACGTGGTGAATCTGGGCTTCTCCGGCAGCGGCAGAGGTGAGCAGGCCATCGCGGACTACATTGCGGGTCTGGATATGAGCATTTTTGTCTGCGATTACGATCACAATGCACCGGACATTGACCATCTGCGTGCCACCCACGAGAATCTTTTCAAGACTGTGCGTGCTGCACAGCCGGACCTGCCCATCATCCTGATTACCTCTATGTCGCAAAAATACTGCACCGATGACAAGCGGGGCAGACGGGATGTGATCTTTAAGACTTACCAGAATGCCATCGCCGCCGGCGACAAGAATGTGTATTTCATCGACGGCTACGATGTGATGGACGAGTTCTGTTATGATGATACCGTCGACGGCGCGCACGCCAGCGACTGGGGCTTCTACAATATGGCTAAGTACATTGGCAATGTGATCGAGCCCCTTTTGAAATAACCTAAAACTGTAAAAAACGCTGTCATTCCGAGTGAAGCGAAGCGGAATCGAGGAATCTTGGCACTTTGTTTACTGCAACTGTAAACGCGGTGCGAGGATCCCTCGGCTCGTAAAAACTCGCTCGGGATGACAGCATTTCTTGTTGTGATGACATTGTGTGAACAAGAGGGCCTATTTTTATGCCCAGTCGGGCGTGGCTTCGAATGTAAGAGTTTTTCCTTTCAGAGGGAAGGTCAGCTTGCAGGAGAATAAAAACGGGGCTGTGAAGCCGTCGCGGGCGCCGTACTTATGGTCGCCCAGCAGGGGGAAACCACGGCTGGCAAATTGCACCCGAATTTGATGACTGCGTCCGGTGTGCAGACGGATATGAACGAGGGAATGTTCCCCTTGACGCAGGGTTTTATACTCCAAAACGGCTTTTTTGACACCTTTTCGTTCTCTTTTGACCACGAAGACCTTGTTTTTGCTGCTATCTTTCCACAGCAGGTCCTCCAGAAGCCCATAATCCGGCGGTGTGCCGTGGACCATAGCGAGATACTCTTTTTCGAATTCGCCGCTCTGGATGGCGCGTGAGAGCTCTGCGGCGGCTACTTTGCTTCGGGCGTAGACCATTACGCCGCCCACATTCTGATCCAAACGGTGCACTGTGAAAAAGTCACCGCCAAGCATTTCTTTCAATGCCGCAGGCACATCCGCTTCAGAATTCAGACCTACGGGCTTTACGCATACCGCAATATGGGCATCGCTGTACAGAATTTCCATCGCGCACCTCCTTTTATGTCATTATAGCACGTAATTGGAGAAATTACAATTGTTGCGCTTGCAACCCTTGCTATAAATGTGTATAATATAGGCAAGGATTGGGGGATTGTGTATGAAGACAAGGGATTTTGAGAAAAAAAGTCCGCTATGGATCTTCCTGAGCTATTTCAAAAACCACAAGGGATTGTTCGCGGTGGATATTTTGTGCGCAATGGGCATTGCCGGTATCGATCTGGCATTCCCGTTGATCACCCGCAGCGCACTTTACGATATGCTGCCCAACGAGCTGTACCGCACCTTCTTCGTCATTATGGTTGCGGTGCTGCTAAGCTATGTGCTGCGCAGTGTACTGAACTTTATTGTGGCGTATTTTGGGCACATGTTCGGCGTGCGGGTGGAGGCGGATATCCGCAAGGATCTGTTTGCCCATATGCAGAAAATGAGCTTCGATTTTTACGATCAGAACCGCACCGGTCAGCTGATGAGCAGACTGACATCGGATCTGTTTGAACTGACAGAGCTTGCCCACCACGGACCGGAGGATCTGCTGACCTCTGTGCTGACCATAATCGGCGCACTGGTGGTGATGGTGATGATCCGCTGGGAGCTGGCGCTGATCGTTGGATTAACCATCCCGGTTTTCTTGACTGTGGTTATGATGATGCGGCGCAGTATGGGCAAGGCATCCCGGGCGACCAAGGAAAAGACCGGCTACATCAATCAGGAGATCGAATCCAGTCTCAGCGGCTTCCGCACGGCAAAGGCATTTGCCAATGAGCCGCTGGAGAATGCCCGCTTTAACGCCGCCAATGCCCAGTTTAAGGACGCAAAACGTGGCTTTTACAAGGCGATGGGTCGCTTCCACAGCTCCATTGAGTTCTTTCTGTGCAGCTTGAATGTGATCATTATCGGTGTCGGCGGTTTCTTCGTAATGAAGAGAAGTATGGACTACCGGGATCTTTTGACCTTTACGCTGTATATATCGTCCTTTGTCGGTCCGATGCGCAAGCTGTCGGGTTTTTCCGAGATGTTTGCCAATGGCTTTGCAGGACTGAATCGCTTTGTGTCCATTATGCGCACCAAGCCCACGCTGCAGGATCTGCCGGATGCGCCGGATCTGAAGGATGTTAAGGGCGAGATCAAGGTGGAGAATGTGTCATTTGCCTATGACGGTAATCTGGACGTGCTGCGCAATGTCAGCCTGCATATTCAGCCCGGTGAGACGGTGGCCATCGTGGGTCCTTCCGGCGGCGGAAAGACCACGCTGTGCCAGCTGATCCCCAGATTTTACGAGGTATCCGAGGGCAGCATCAGCATTGACGGTATGGACATTCGCAGTGTTACGCAGCAGTCTATCCATCAAAATATCGGTATCGTGCAGCAGGATGTGTTCCTCTTTGCGGATACGATTTTCGAGAATATTCGCTACGGCAAGCCCGATGCGACCATGGAAGAGGTGATCGAGGCTGCCAAGAAGGGCGAAATTTACGACGATATTATGGCGATGCCCAACGGCTTTGATACCTATGTGGGCGAGCGGGGAACGCTCTTGTCCGGCGGACAGAAGCAACGCGTAGCCATAGCCCGTGTGTTCCTGAAGAATCCGCCTATTCTGATTCTGGACGAGGCAACCTCGGCGCTGGACTCTATGACAGAAGCCAAGATCCAGAAGGCGTTCGACGCTTTGGCGCAGGGCAGAACCACCCTGATCATTGCCCACCGGCTGTCTACCATCCGCAATGCCGGTCGCATTATTTCCATCGCCGACGGCGTGATCACCGAATCCGGCACCCACGAGGAATTAGTGAATGCCGGCGGCATCTACGCCAGCCTTTATAATACCCAAAACGCCCAAAACTGGAGATAAAGAAAAACCGCCTGCAAGTGCAGGCGGTTTGTTTTTACATTTTCTCCGGTGCGGTGAAGCCTAGGATGTGGATGCAGGTTTCCAGAATATTCTTCGCCAGACCGATCAGGGCAATGTAGCCGTTTTTCAGGTTCTGATCCTCTTCGCCCAAAATGCGGGTCTCGTGATAGAATTTGTTGACGCAACCTGCCAGATCGTAGATGTAGGCGCAGATCTGGTTGGGGGAGGAGGTGTTCAGCGCAAACTCCAGCGTAGGACCAAGCTTGGTGATGGCCAGCATCAGATCCTTGGCAGGTGCGTTGGCAGGCTCCTGAATATTCAGGTGTTCCCAAGCGCCGAACTTGGCAAGAATACTCTTGATCCGGACAATGGTGTAGAGAATATAAGGACCGGTATTGCCCTCAAATGCGGCAAACCGCTCCAGATCAAAGTTGTAATCCTTGGTGGGCTGGTTGCTCAGATCGCCGTATTTCAGGGCTGCCAGCGCGATCTTGGCGGTGGTGTCTTCCACCTCGTCGTCGCCAACGATCTTGTTTTCCACAACCTTACCGCGGACAAAGTCGGTCATATCGCTGATCAGCTGCTCCAAGCGCAGAGTGCCGCCGTCGCGGGTCTTGAAGGGCTTGCCGTCCTTGCCATTCATGGTGCCGTGACCGACGTGCTCCAGCTCTGTCTCGGTGCGCACGATGCCGCCCTTCTTGGCAGCGCGGAATACCTGCTCAAAGTGCAGATTCTGCCGCTTGTCGGTGACGTAGAGCATCTTGTCGGGATTCCAGTCCTGCATACGCTGGACCATAGTTGCCAGATCGGTGGTGGCGTAGATGGCAGCGCCGTCGGACTTGACCAGAATGCAGGGGGGAACTTCTTTTTTATCTGTCTCCTCCGCAACGGGGAAGACCAGTGCGCCGTCGCTCATCACCGCGTGACCCTCGTCCTTCAGCCGCTGGATCATAGCGGGAATATAGGGGTCGGCGTCACTTTCGCCCAGCCACTTTTCAAAGTGAACGTCCAAAAGGTCATAAATCCGGTGCAGATCAGCCAGAGATACCCGCATAATGTGATTCCAGATGGCGCGGTAACCACGGTGACCCTGCTGCAGCTCAAAGGTTGCAATGTGTGCCTTTTCGGCAAATTCCGCGTCCTCCTTTTTCTTGGCAGATGCGGTGGGATAGATTTCCTCCAGCTCAGAGAGGGTAAAGGGTGCTTCTTCCGGATATTCGCCGGTGAAATTGGGATCGAAGTAGGGCAGATCAGGCTGGCGATGGTGCAGCTCTGCGATGATCAGACCCATCTGCAGACCCCAGTCGCCTAAGTGCACGTCACCGATGGTGTTGTAGCCCATAAACTTGTACAGCCGCTTCAGCGCCTCACCGATGATGGCAGGGCGCAGGTGACCGATGTGCAGGGGCTTTGCCACGTTGGCGCCGCCGTAGTCCACGACTGCGGTTTTGCCTGCGCCGATCTTTTCTACGCCATAGTCCTCGGCAGTGCGCATTTCCTCCAGATATTTGCGCAGGAAGCTGCCGGACAGCTTCAGGTTGATGAAGCCGGGCATAACCGCCTCCACCATATCGTAGTCGTTGGCATCCAGCTTGGCAACAACGGCGTTGGCGATCTGGATGGGGGCGCACTTATACTGCTTGGCAGCGGCCAATGCACCGTTGCACTGATATTCGCAAAGGTCAGGCCGGTTGGATACGGTTACCATACCAAAATTGGCATCGTAGCCGGCATCCGCAAACGCCTGCTGCATATTGGCGGTGATGATGTCTAAGATTTTTTTCATCCCTAATTTCCTTTCTGCTGCTCCAGCCAGGCGAGGTAGTCATCGTAAGTGCCGTAGCGGTCGATAATCGTGCCGTCGGGCTGGAATGCGATAACGCGGTTACAGGTGGACTGCAGCATTTCGTGGTCGTGGCTGGCAAGAAGCACAACGCCGGTAAAGGCTTCCAAGCCCTTGTTCACAGCCTGAATGGATTCCATATCCAGATGGTTGGTAGGTTGATCCAGCAGCACAACGTTTGCGCCGGAGAGCATCATTCTAGACAGCATACAGCGAACTCTTTCGCCGCCGGACAGCACATCGACGCTCTTGAAAACGTCCTCGTTGGAGAACAGCATACGACCTAAGAAACCACGCAGATATACGTCGTCCTTTTTCGCGGAGAATTCCCGCAGCCAGTCCACCAGCTCGACCTTGTTACCCTCAAAATATGCGGAATTGTCCTTAGGCAGGTAGCTGCGCACCGTGGAAATGCCCCACTTGACAGAGCCTTCGTCCGGCTCAAGCTCGCCCATCAGGATCTGCATCAGCGCAGTCTGTGCCTTCTCATTTTCGCCCACAAAGGCGATCTTGTCGGTACGGCCAACGGAGAAATAAACCTTGTCCAGCAGCTTTTCGCCGTCAACGGTAACGGAAACATCCTTGACGGTCAGCACATCCTTACCCAGCTCCCGCTCCGGCATAAAGCCCACGAAGGGATAACGGCGGGTGGAGCAGGGCATTTCCTCCACCGTCAGCTTGTCCAGCAGCTTGCGGCGGGCAGTTGCCTGCTTGGCTTTGGACTTGTTGGCGGAGAAGCGCTGAATGAACAGCTGCAGCTCTTCGATCTTTTCCTGATTCCGCTTGTTCTTGTTGCGGATCATAGCCTGCACCATCTGAGAAGACTCGTACCAGAAATCGTAGTTACCTACGTACATCTTGATCTTGCCGTAGTCGATATCGACGGTGTGGGTGCAGACGGTGTTCAGGAAGTGGCGGTCGTGGGACACGGCGATGACCATACCGGGGAAGTCCAGCAGAAAATCCTCCAGCCAGTTGATGGCTTCGATATCCAGGTTGTTGGTAGGCTCGTCCAGCATAACGATATCGGGGTTGCCGAACAGTGCCTGGGCAAGCAGGATCTTAACTTTCAGCCGGGGGTCAACGGTGGCCATATTGTCATAGTGCATATCGGTGCCGATGCCCAAGCCCTGCAGCAGGCGGGAGGCGTCGGACTCGGCTTCCCAGCCGCCCAGCTCGGCAAATTCTGCTTCCAGCTCCGCAGCCCGGATGCCGTCTTCATCAGAAAAGTCCGGCTTTTCGAAGATGGCGTCCTTTTCCTTCATCACATCGTAAAGATGCTGATTGCCCATAATGACGGTGTCCATAACGGAGTATTCGTCGTAGGCGTTCTGATTCTGCTTCAGAACGGAAACGCGCTTATCCGAGTCAATACTGATGTTACCGGAAGTGGAATCCAGCTCGCCGGTGAGGATGCGGAGGAAGGTGGACTTGCCGGCGCCGTTGGCACCGATAATGCCGTAGCAGTTGCCCGGCAAAAACTGCAGATCAACGTGCTGGAACAGCCATTGACCGCCAAATTGCATACCTAAATTGCTGACAGTAATCATTTCTAGCTCCTTATTTTTGGCTCATAATCTTTCATCCTACATCATATCACAAAATTGCAAAAAAAGGAAGAGCTTTTTGCGAAAAACTGTAAAAACCGCCTCCCGGTGGGGAGGCGGCGGAAATTATCTTCTTTGTGGCGACATCAGCTTCGCTGTTCGCTTGTATATGAGCAGGGTTATTACGGAGACCGCAACGCCCTTAATCAGGTTCAGCGGTGCAACGCAGAACAGAACAAATGTGGAGACGCTGTTGACATTGCCGTTGACGGCAGAACCGGCTGCCAGGATCTTTTCCATTGGCATAAACATCTCGGCAAATTTAGGCAGCAGATAAATGGCATTAAATGCAGAGCCGAATACGGTAAGAATCGCTGTACCGGTGGAAAGACCGATAACGGCGGTCTTGCGGGTCTTGCGGATGTGATAAATAATGACTGCGGGCAGAACAAAGCTGCAACCTACAGCAAAGTTAGCAAAATCGCCTACGAAGGCGGTGGAGGTGCCCTTGAGAAGAAGCTTTAGAAGGATCTTAACGCCCTCGCAGGCAACAGCTGCAGAGGGTCCAAGGTAAAAACCGCACAGCAATACAGGCAATTCTGAAAAGTCTAATTTGTAAAAATCGGGGGCGATAAACAGCAGAGGGAAATCAAGAATGTGCAGCACAGCAGCAATGGCGGAGAAAATGCCAACGATACTGACGCGGCGGGCAGCGGAGATTTTGCGTTTTCCCGGAAGCAAAAAACGTTCGGAAAGCCGCGCCAACAGATATAAGCCAATGATAATGGCTGCGGTTACAAGAACAAATTCCAAATTGTTTCCCAAAGCCTGAATTGTTTTCCATAACTGTTCCATCGAAATACTCCTTGTGAATAAAAATGCCCTGAGCATACACTCAGGGCATAAAATCTCGCAAAAATCTTCTTTCATCCAGACTGTACTGTCGGTATCGGAATCACACCGATTCGGCGCTACTGCGCTCGCGGACTATCGGGAAAACACGAAAGCATCTACCCACCGCCGGTCGGGAATTTCACCCTGCCCTGAAGATGTATCAAATTACTGACAGTATAGCATTGGGATATTGCCTTGTCAAGTTTTCGGTTTTATGGTATGCTTATTCTGCAACAGCGGTAGAATCGGTGGCATTAGGCTGCGTGGCGGTGGCTTCCGGCGCGGTGGGAAGGGCTGTCTGTTCCGGCATCTTGAAGCCGTGAATGTGTCCTTTTGCAGCGGTGTCGGTTATATCGCCGCCGATGACCTGATTTTTGTATATCAGCAGTGTAGCATACACAGGCTGGGTGGCTCCGGGATAATTGTTGATCTTGTAGACGTAGCGCATAACGGTCTTGCCTGCGTATTTGGTAAGATCGTAGCCCTGCTGCTTCTGCAGTTCGTTATAGCGGTCAAAGACCTCACTGGACTGTTCCGGAATACGAACCTGGCTGCTCTCTGCTGGCGAGGTGGTTACATCCCAACCAAAGCCCTTCAGAAATTCCACCCGGGCATCGTTGTTGGAAACGTTGGCAGCTGCAGTGGTTCTGGCGTCTTTTCTGCCGCCCAGAAGTATGATCAGGGCCGCAATGGCCACTACCACAGCGGCGAAAATAATGGCGATCTTTTTCTTATCGACCTTTGCGGTCATTACTAGCATATATAATCCCTCCAATTTTGAATTCGCATTACAAACTATTCAAAGTTGGACGAGGTTAGAACGGAGGAAATATGGAACGGTTGGACAAATTTCTGGTGCAGTGCGGCATTGGCAGCCGCAGCCAGGTGAAGAATATTCTCAAATCCGGCGCGGTTACGGTCGATGGCTTCGCGCAGCGAGACGGCGCGCTGAAAATTGATCCCGCTCAGCAGGTAATTTTATATGCAGGGCAAGCACTGCAGGGAAAACGCAGAGTCGTTGCGATGCTGCATAAGCCGGCAGGCTTTGTAACGGCAACTGAGGACAGGCGGCAGCGGACAGTGATGGAGCTGTTGCCGCCGGAGCTAATAAAGCAGGATCTGAAGCCTGTAGGTCGATTGGACAAGGAAACCGAGGGGCTGCTGCTGTTTACCAATGACGGCGACCTGCTGCACCGGCTGATCGCTCCGAAAAAAGAAGTGCCTAAAGTTTATTATGCTCGCCACGAAGGCCAGGCAACGCAGGAGGACGTGCAGGCCTTTGCCAACGGCTTGATCCTGCGCGATGGCACCGTTTGCCGCAGCGCCAAACTGGAGCCGCTGGGGGCAGGGGAGAGCCGCATCACGGTTTGCGAGGGCAAATATCATCAGGTGCGGCGAATGATGGCATCCCGGGATATGACGGTGCTGTACCTGAAACGGGAGCAGGAGGGAAGCCTTACCTTAGGTACGCTTCCTGTCGGTCAAGTCCGGGAATTGACGGGCGAGGAAATTGCGGAGCTGGAGGCTCAGTGCCGGTAAGCATTGCCAGTTTTTAGGGAATAATACATAAAAAAGACACCTCTTTTTGCAATAATATGTCAAAAGGTACTTGCAAATTGCGCAAAAAGGATATATACTGATAGTGCAATTTTGTGAAAACTGTATTTGCGTGTATTTTTAGGGAGGTCAGTAAAATGTCCAACAGTGTTTTTCAGGGCGTTATTTCCCAGCTAAAAGAAATTTCGGATCGCACATTCGGTGTGATCGATACTGACGGTTATGTCATTTCCAGCACCGACTCTGCGCTCTTGGGTGAGCGTTGGCAAGATGCGGCTGTGAAGGCTGCTTCCTGCTTTGAGGGTGTTGTTACCTTTAACCAGAAGACGTTTAAGCCCATCTTCGGAAACAACAATAGCTTAGACTATGTTGTATTCTGCAGCGGCGATGACGACAGCGCAAAGATTTCCTGCCAGATGGGCTATATTGCCCTGAATGATGCCAAGACCTTCTACGAAGAGAAGCATGATCGCAGCACCTTCGTTAAGAATATCATTATGGACAACATCCTGCCCGGTGATATCTATATCCGCGCCAAGGAGCTGCATTTTGCCACGGAGGCTCCCAGAGCGGTATTCCTGGTGCGCCAGCTGGGTCATGGCGATGTCGCCACGGTAGATGTGATCTCCGGCATTTTCCCGGATAAGACCCAGGACTTTGTGCTGAGCATCAACGAGACGGATGTTGCTGTTATCAAGCAGATCACCAGCAGCACTACTGTGGTGGAACTGGAGAATATTGCGCAGCACATTGCGGATTCTCTAAAGAATGAGCTGTTTGTCAAGTCCGTTATCGGCATCGGCACAGTGGCAGAGCATCTGCGGAATCTGGCGGATTCCTACAAGGAAGCACAGACTGCTATCGACGTGGGCAAGGTATTTGACACCGAACGGGTGATCATCAACTATGAAAACCTGGGTATCGGCCGTCTGATCTATCAGCTGCCCACGACCTTGTGCGATATTTTCCTGGATGAGGTATTTAAGAAGAATTCCATTGATTCTTTGGATCAGGAAACACTGTTTACCATCAACAAGTTCTTTGAAAACAATTTGAATGTATCCGAAACTTCCCGCAAGCTGTTTGTTCACCGCAACACCTTGGTCTACCGCCTGGAGAAGATCAAGAAGCTGACAGGTCTGGATCTTCGCGAGTTTGATCACGCCATTGTGTTTAAGGTGGCGCTGATGGTCCGTAAGTATCTGTCGTCCAGGGAAGTGCACTAATGCGTTTGCAGGGCTGTACTCCGGTACAGCCCTGTTTTTGCTGTAAATTTTTGCCGGTATATTGACAAAAAAGTTACAATATGTTACAATTTTTACATACTGATTTTGGAGCTGTTTCGATATGATTGAGTTTACCAATGTTACAAAGTCCTATTCAGTCGGCACAAAGGCGCTGAAGGGCGTTACCATGCAGATTGAAGACGGCGAATTTGCTTTTTTAGTAGGTCCTTCCGGCTCCGGAAAGTCTACGATCATCAAGTTGATCACCGGTGAGCTGAAGCCTACCTCCGGCACGGTTCACGTTAACGGCTATTCCTTGGAGCGCATTCGCAAGCGTGAGCTGCCCTATATGCGCCGAACTGTCGGTGTCGTGTTCCAGGATTTCCGGCTGATCGAGAACAAGACAGTGTATGACAATGTGGCCTTTGCAATGCGCGTGATCGGCGCAAAGGAGCGGGAGATCCGCGAGCGCGTGCCCTATGTTTTGGATCTGGTCGGTCTGGAGACCAAGAGCCGCCGCCATCCCGGAGAGCTTTCCGGCGGTGAGCAGCAGCGTCTGGCCATTGCCCGCGCCCTGGTCAACAACCCTTCTACCATCATTGCTGACGAGCCCACCGGCAACCTTGACCCTTCCAGAAGTCTGGAAATTATGAGTCTTCTGCAGGAGGTCAACAATCTGGGTACGACTATGCTGGTGGTTACCCACGAGAAGGATCTGGTGGAACGATTCCCCAAGCGAGTAATTGTAATCGACAACGGCCTAGTGGTCAGCGACGGAATGGACGGGTATTATCATTATGAAGATCAATAATTTGGGATATTTGATCAAAGAAGGCGTTCGCGGCATCTTCCTGCACGGATTTATGTCCTTTGCGGCGGTGTGCGTTACCATTGCCTGTCTTCTGATCGTGGGCAGCTTTTCCTGCCTGGCTTATAATTTTAACATCATTGTTGAGGACCTGAACAAGACCAACGAAGTGATGGTCTATGTGGACGAAAGCCTGTCCGATGCCCAGGCACGCAGCGTGGGCACCAAGCTGAATCAGGTGGAAAATGTTTATAATGCGAAATTTATTTCCCGGGAAGAAGCTTTGGAGAATTTCGTCGCCGATCATCAGGGTGAAGACGCGTTTATCGGCGTGGATGCGCAGAATCTGCGCCACCGCTATGTGGTAACGCTTTCGGATAACAATCTGATCCACGAAACGGTAGAAACCATTAAAAACGTGGAAGGTGTGGCGAAGGTAAATGCCAATTTTGAGTTGGCAGATGGCTTTTCTGCACTGCAGAATGTGCTGCACGTAGCGTCGATCGTTGTGATTTCTGTGCTGTTGCTGGTCAGCCTTTTGATCATTTCCAACACGGTCAAGCTGGCTATGTATGACCGTCGGGACGAGATCGCCATTATGAAGATGGTTGGCGCGACCAATGGCTTTATCCGTCTGCCTTTCGTGGTGGAGGGCTTTACACTGGGCATGGTGGGTGCGGCGATTTCCTTTGGTCTGATGTGGCTGCTGTACGACTGGGTGGTCGTAAAGCTGGATTCTCTGAGCACTTTGAAGCTGCTGCTCAACTTTGTTCCCTTTACAGAGCTGCTGGTGCCTATGGTTATTACCTTTGCCGGCGCAGGTCTGTTTGTAGGTGTGATCGGCAGCTGGACGTCGATTCGTAAGTTTATGGACGTGTAAAGGAGTCTGGAATGAACAACAAACGGTTTAGACTCTCCTTGACAGCAGGTATTTTGGCGGTTTGCCTGATCCTGAGTTTGGCGGCTGATTTTCTCCCTACCGACGCCCGTGCAGCTTCCTCCAGCGCTATTAAGGAGCAAATCGAGGAGCTGGAGAAGGAGCAGGCGGCACTGGAAGATAAGCTGGACGATCTGCGGGATCAGCAGGACGAAAATGTATCCGAGATCAAAGAGATTATGGAGCAGAAAAATGTGATCGATCAGCAGGTCGGTCTTCTGCACACCCAGATCAGCAATATTAACGAGCAGATTTCCGCTTACAGCGTCCTTATCGCGGACAAGCAGGCAGAGCTGGATGATGCTGAAAAACGGCTCAAGGAGCTGAATGAAAAGTATAAAGAGCGCATTCGTGCTATGGAGGAAAACGGTCAGCTGTCTTACTGGTCTGTGCTGTTTGAGGCAAATAGCTTCTCTGAGTTCCTGGATCGGCTGTCAATGATGGAAGAAATTGCCGCGGCGGACAGCCGGCGGCTGAAGGAGATACGCAAGGCGGCTGAAGAAGTTGAGGTTGCCAAAGCGGAGCTGGTTGCCGAGCGGGACGAAATGAAGGTTGCCAAGGACAAGCTGGCGGAATCTCAGGCGGAGCTTGAGGTTAAGGCTGCTAAGGCGCAGAGCCTTCTGGATGAACTGGTTGCCAAGGGCAAAGAGTTCGATGCGCTGATGGAAGAGCTGGAGGCAGAGCAGGAAGCAAATGCAGATGCTCTGGCAAATAAGAAGGTGGAATATGACGAGGCTAAGTACCGCGAGCATATGGCCACCGCTCCCAAGCCCACAAAGCCTGCCGGAAGCGGCAACGGCGGTGTGCCCGTCAATACCGACGGAATTACCTGGGTGATCCCCTGCAATTACACGCAGATCAGCAGCCCTTACGGCTGGCGTAATCATCCCCTTGGGGGAGGCGTACGTTTCCACAACGGTGTAGACCTGTGGGGTCCCGGAATTTTCGGCTCGCCCATTTACGCGACCCGCGAGGGCGTTGTATCCTACACTGGCTGGTACGGCTCCGGCGGCTGGACAGTTATGATCGACCACTTGGACGGCTTCAAGTCTATCTATATGCATATGACCCAATACATTGTATCCGATGGCGATTTTGTAACAGCGGGTCAGGTGATCGGCTATGTTGGCTCGACCGGTGGCTCTACCGGACCGCACCTGCATTTCGAGGTGCGCTACAACGGCGCGGCGGTCAACCCGATGAATTATATTGGATAATTTACATTTCCCACAGCCTAATTGGGGGCTGTGGGAATCTTTTTTCAAAAATACCTTGACGGGCAGGGGATTATCCTCTATAATGTAAAAGCTAAATGGAAAAGTTTATTCCCAGAAAGGATTTTTGATATGGCTAAGGAATTTAAGATTACCAGTCTGCGTCTGGCAGATCTGGAAAAGGAACTGAATTATCTGAAGACCACCCGTGAGCGCGAGATCGCTGCGATGATCGCAGAGGCCCGCTCCTACGGCGACTTGTCCGAAAACTCTGAGTATGATGCCGCCAAGAATGAGCAGGCAAAGCTGTACGGTCGTATTGCTGAGATCGAGAACATTCTGTCCCACGCCGTTATTATCGAGGATGAAAACGAGGCTACCGGTCGCGTTGGTCTGGGCTGCACCGTTCTGGTGGAGGATGTGAAGACCGGCGTGCAGACTGAGTACCGTATCACCGGCTCTCAGGAAGCCAACCCTATGGAGCATAAGCTCTCCGATGACTCTCCCTTCGGACGCGCTGTTGTTGGTAAAGCTGCAGGCGATGTTTTCACCGTCGTTGCACCTGCCGGATCTTACGAAATGAAGGTTATTAGCGTTACCCGCGACAACTAATTTTAGACATAAAACCACCG
This sequence comes from Faecousia sp., assembly GCA_045580125.1. GTDB lineage: Bacteria > Bacillota > Clostridia > Oscillospirales > Oscillospiraceae > Faecousia. The sequence continues at coordinate 14,261 of JAZNNE010000043.1, forward strand.
ACTGCGTCGGTGGTTTTTTACTGCCAAAATAAAATTCTCTTGCATTGATGGCATTATTTGCTATAATATAATGTATCATCCAAAAGTATGCCTATTTTGGAGGGCTTTTGATTATGAATGAAAATCGAATTACAGCCCGTAAAAATCCGCTTCTGCAGCAGGTGCGAAAGCTGCTTTCTTCCAAGAAGGAACGGGAAGAAGCGGGACTGTTTGTGGCAGACGGAACCAAGCTTTTGCGCGAAGCAATCCAATACTGGAACGGCTTGGATACGGTGATTTTGTCCGACGGTGTGGAGGCTGATTTGCCTGAAAATGTGCGCGTCGTGCGCGTGCCGGAGGATGTGATGGAAACCATTTCTCCTATGCAGACTCCTCAGGGCGCGCTGTTTTTGTGTCGACTGCCGGAAAAGACGGCTTTTGAGCCGAAAGCCGGTATGCTGCTTCTTGACGGCATTCAAGACCCCGGCAACTTGGGAACGATTCTAAGAACAGCAGATGCACTGCAGATTCCCGTGGCACTGCTGGAGGGCTGCGCAGATCCCTATAGCCATAAGGTTGTACGCGCATCTATGGGCGCGGTGTTCCGCACACCGGTTGTCAGCGTCAGCTGGGAGCAGGCAAAGGCTGCCTGCGCTAAAGCAGGTATTCCGGTTGCTGTAACGGCGCTTTCCGATAAAGCGCAGGATCTGCGGCAGGCAGATGTTCAAAATATGGCGGTTGTGATCGGCAGCGAGGGTCAGGGCGTACGCTCCGAGATTCTGCAAAGTGCCGAAAAACAGCTGATTATCCCTATGAATCCCAACTGCGAATCCCTGAATGCGGCGGTGGCGGCCACCATCGTAATGTGGCAAATGACGAAACTATAGAGAGAAGGAAGACCGAGATGCTGATACACTGGATATGGCTGGCTACCCGCGATCATATGAATGACGCAGACAGACTGGCAGTACTGTCGCATTTCGGGAATCCCGAGGATATTTATTTTGCGGACAGCGAATCCTATGCAGATGTACCGCAGATGACAAAGAAGATTGCAGAATCATTGGAGGACAAGGATCTGCATGCGGCAGGGGATATCCTGCGGGAATGTGTGGATCTGGGCATCCATATTTGCACCTATAATGACGGTGCGTATCCTGCCAGACTCAAGAACATTGCAGATCCGCCGATGGTGCTGTACTATGTCGGGCATCTGCCTGATCTAGATGGCTCGCCGGTGATCGCTGCGGTGGGTACGCGGCACGCATCTGCTTACGGAATGAATGTGGCAAAACGCATTGGCGGTCAGCTGGCGCGATGCGGCGCTATCGTGGTGTCCGGTATGGCGGCAGGTATTGACGGTGCGGCGGCTTCCGGCGCATTGACTGCCGGTGGCACAGTGGTCGGTGTTTTGGGGTGCGGCGTGGATGTGGTTTATCCTGCCTCCAATCGCAGCTTATTTGCGGATGTGGAGCGGCATGGATGCCTGATTTCCGAGTTTCCTCCCGGCACAGAGCCGTTTAAGTGGAATTTTCCCCGTAGAAACCGGATTATGAGCGGCTTGTCCAACGGCGTGTTGGTGGTGGAAGCACCGGAAATAAGCGGTGCGCTGATCACAGCAAGACAAGCTGCGGATCAGGGCAGGGATGTGTTCGTAGTGCCCGGTAATGTGGATGTGCCCACCTGTGTTGGCAGCAACGCACTGATGCGTGAGGGTGCGATTCCTGTGCGTAACGGCTGGGACGTGGTCAGTGAATATCTGAGCCTCTACCCGGACAAGATTCGTACAGATAAGAGTGTGATTCAGCCTGCCGGCTTTATGGGCGAGGAAAAACCGGAGCCCAGGGTAGCGCAAAAGCGGGAAACCGTAGGAAAATCTGAGAATTCTGCCAAAATACAGCAAAAAGATGGCATTGACAATCCGCGGGCGCGGACGTATGATGACATTCATAAACAGCTTGAGAAGCTGCCGGAAAACCAGCGTATCATTGCTGGACTTTTGCTCGACGGCGAACAACTTGTTGACGATGTGATCGCGCAATCTCAAATGACGGCGGGAGAAGTTCTTTCGCAACTGACGCTGATGGAGATTCAAGGCGTGGTTGTAAGAAAGCCCGGTAAACGGGTCGCCCTCAAATAGGAAAGGAAGATATGATGGAAAATCTTGTTATCGTAGAGTCGCCTTCCAAGGCTAAGACCATTGGCAGATACTTGGGCGCAGGCTATACTGTAAAAGCCAGTATGGGTCATTTAAGAGACCTGCCCAAGAGCACCATGGGCGTAGATTTGGAACACGACTTTACGCCGAAATATGTGCCCGTAACGGGAAAAGAGGATTTGATCAAAGAACTGAAGAAGGCAGCATCCGCAGCGGATACTGTCTATCTCGCAACCGACCCGGACCGTGAGGGCGAAGCCATCTCCTGGCACTTAAAGGAGCTGCTGGGTCTTTCTGACAGCAAGGCCCGCCGCGTAACTTTTAACGAAATTACTGAGCGTGTGGTCAAGGAGTCCATCCGTGCTCCCAGAGATATTGACTATTCGCTGGTGGATGCCCAGCAGGCACGCCGGATTTTGGACCGGATCGTGGGCTATCAGCTGTCGCCCCTGCTGTGGAAGAAGGTACGCCGCGGTCTGTCTGCGGGACGTGTGCAATCCGTTGCGACCCGTTTGGTGGTGGATCGGGAAAATGAGATCCGTGCCTTTGTTCCCAAGGAATACTGGTCGCTGGATGTGAAGCTGAACCGAATTGGTAAGGCGGGTTCTTTTGTCGCCCATTATCACGGCGATAATAAAAAGCGGGAGCTTTCCAACGAGGAGCAGACCAACGCGGTCATCCGCGATATTACCGGCAAGGAATTTGTAGTTACCAATGTAAAGAAAGCGGAAAAGAAGAAGTCTGCTGCGCCTCCGTTTACCACTTCCACCCTGCAGCAGGAGGCATCCCGCAAGCTGAATATGACGCCCAAGCGGGCGATGGCGGTTGCCCAGCAGCTGTATGAAGGTGTGGATATCGCAGGCGAGGGCACGCTGGGCTTGATTACCTATATGCGTACCGACTCTCTGCGGATTTCCGATGAGGCGCTGGCAGCTGCGGCGACCTACATCAAAAACCGCTACGGTAGCCCGTATTATTATGGCAAACCCCACGCATTCAAGACCAAGGCGGGTGCTCAGGATGCTCACGAAGCCATCCGCCCCACCCACGTGGAGCTGGATCCGGAGCGGGTACAAGCCAGCCTGACAAAAGAGCAGTATAAGCTGTATTGCCTGATCTGGAGCCGTTTTGTGGCGTCGCAGATGGCAAATGCAGTATATGATACGGTGGCAATCGACACGGAATGCGCCGGTCATACCTTCCGCAGCAGCAATCAGAGTCTGAAATTCTCCGGCTTTATTGCTGTGTATGAAGAGGGTAAAGACGACGAAGAGGAAATGAACGGTTCGGCACTGCCGGATTTGCAGATCGGCGACCGTGCGAATATTGAAGATATCAAGAAAGAGCAGCATTTTACCCAGCCTCCTGCCCGTTATACGGAAGCGACATTGGTCAAGGCAATGGAGGAAAAGGGCGTTGGCAGACCTTCTACCTATGCATCCATTATCTCCACCATTCAGGATCGGGAATATGTTCTGAAGGCGGATAAACGCCTTGCGCCCACACCTTTGGGCGAGGTGGTAAACTCTTTGATGATGGAACGGTTTGTTGACATTATCGATGTGGAATTTACTGCGAATATGGAAACCCGTCTGGACGATGTGGAAGAGGGCAAGCGGAACTGGAAGGACGTGCTTTCTGATTTCTATACCGGCTTCCATAAGGAACTGAAGGACGCGGAGGCAGCCCTTGAGGGAACCCGCCTGAAGGTGCCGGAGGAGGAAACAGACGAAATCTGCGACGTTTGCGGCAAGAAGATGATCGTAAAAGTCGGTCGCTTTGGCAAATTCCTTGCTTGCCCCGGTTATCCTGAGTGTAAGAACACGAAGCCTATCGTGGAGAAGATGCCCGGTCGTTGCCCCAATTGCGGCAGCACGATCCTCAAGCGTAAGTCCAAGCGGGGCTATGCGTATTATGGCTGCGAAAAGGGCGCGAGGTGCGGCTTTATGAGCTGGGATGTGCCTACGGATCTGGATTGCCCCCAGTGCGGCAACACCATGTTCAAAAAATCCGGCAGAGGCCGTATGAAGCCCTTCTGCATCAATGAAAAATGCGCAAATTTCCTGCCGGAAGACAAGCGGGGTTACTATCAGAAGAAGACCGATGAAACCCAGACTAAGGGCAAGAAAAAGACCGCAACCAAAAAGACTGCCAAGAAAACGGGGGCTGGCGCATGACGAAGGTAACAGTAGTCGGCGCAGGTCTTGCCGGTTCGGAGGCGGCGTGGCAGCTGGCGCAGCGGGGGATCTCGGTTGATCTGGTTGAGATGAAACCCCATAAGATGACACCTGCCCATCACAGTGCTGATTTTGCAGAGTTGGTTTGCTCCAATTCTCTGCGGGGCGATCGGCTGGAAAATGCAGTGGGACTTCTGAAAGAGGAGCTTCGTCGCTGCGGCAGCCTGATCCTTAGCTGCGCAGAACAGACACGGGTGGAAGCCGGCGGCTGCCTGGCGGTTGACCGGGAGGGCTTCGCCAAGGCGGTTACCGAAAAGCTGCGCAATCACCCTAATATTACGGTGATTTCCCGGGAAATTACGCAGGTTCCCGACGGTCCGGTGATCATTGCCACAGGACCGCTGACCTCGGATGCGCTATCCAAGGCCATCGGCGAATATTTTGGCACGGAGTATCTGCATTTCTTCGATGCCGCTGCGCCGCTGGTAACGGCAGAGTCTATCGATATGGACAAGGCCTGGTGGCAGAGCCGCTATGACCGCGGCACACCGGACTATATCAACTGCGCTATGGATCAGCAGCAATATGAGGCGTTTATTAAGGAACTGACTGCGGCAGAGGAAGCACCTGTCCACGGCTTTGAAGACCGCAATGTTTTCGAGGGCTGTATGCCGGTAGAGGTTATGGCGCGACGTGGCTTTGATACGCTGCGTTACGGTCCGCTGAAGCCCGTCGGACTTCGTGATCCCAAGACCGGAAAAGAGCCCTACGCAGTGGTGCAGCTGCGGCAGGACAATGCTGCCAAGAGTATTTTCAATCTGGTGGGATTCCAGACCCATCTGAAATTCGGTGAGCAGAAGCGGGTGTTCTCGATGATCCCCGCGCTTGCCAATGCGGAATTTGTCCGCTACGGTGTTATGCACCAGAATACATTTTTGCAAAGTCCCAAGCTGCTGGATCGCTATTATGCGGATCGGCGCAATCCTTTGGTGGCTTTCGCCGGACAGATGACCGGCGTGGAGGGCTATGTGGAGTCTGCGGCGTCCGGATTTTTGGCGGCAGTTGCCATGGCAGCAAAGGTAACTGGCGCCGAAGTGCCGGATTTCCCCAAAACCACTGCCATCGGCGCATTGGGCTGGTATATCAGCGATGAGAGCATCGAAAATTTCCAGCCAATGAATATCAATTTCAGCATTATTTCTCCGCTGGAGCAGCGGATCCGGAAAAAGGCTGAAAAGAATCTGGCTATTGCTAATCGCTCCCTGGCGATCATCGACGAAATGATTGCGGGCGGACTGTAAAGAAAGAGGCGTAATTATGAAAGTTATTCTCGATGCAATGGGCGGCGATCACGCCCCCGAAGCACCTGTACTGGGTGCAATCCAGGCAGCTCAGAAATTTGGCTCTAAGATCACGTTGGTGGGTCGCGGGGAAGAAATTCTGAATGTTTTGCGTAAAAACAACATTGCCAATTTACCCGAGGGTATTGAAATTGCCAACGCGGAGGAGATCGTGGATATGCACGATGACCCTGCACGGGTTATTCAGAGAAAAAAGAACTCCTCTATGGTAGTCGGACTGCGGATGCTGGCCGACGGTCAGGGTGATGCTTTCATTTCTGCCGGCAGTACCGGCGCGCTGCTTACCGGCGCAACACTGGTAGTTAAGCGTGTCAAGGGTGTTCGCCGTGCAGCAATGGGTCCGGAGATTCCCAACAAGACCGGCGGCAAGACCGTCCTTCTGGACTGCGGCGCCAATGCAGAATGTACGCCGGAATTTCTGCTGCAGTTTGCGCTGATGGGTTCTCTGCACGCCAAGAAGTCTATGGGAATCGAAAATCCCAAAGTTGGTCTTCTGAACATTGGCACAGAGGATACCAAGGGTACAACTCTGCAGAAAGAAACCTATGTGCTGCTGCAGGACGCGCACCGGAAGGGAATTATCAATTTCGTTGGCAATATTGAGGCACGAGACGTACCTCTGGGTACTGTCGATGTGGCGGTGTGCGATGGTTTTAGCGGCAATGTACTGCTGAAGTCTGTTGAGGGTACTGCTATGTTTATGGGCAGTATGATGAAGCGGATGTTTAAGAAGAACATATTCTCTAAGATCGGCTACATTTTCTGCAAATCCGGTGCGCAGGATATTGTCAAGCTGCTGGATTACCGGGAAACCGGTGGCACGCTGTTTCTGGGTATTCGCAAGCCTGTTGTAAAAGCCCACGGAGCTTCCGATGCGCTGGCATTCTGCAATGCGGTGCATCAGGCGGAGGTGGCTGCAGGACACAATGCAGCCCAGGATCTGGAAGAGGGTCTGGCGGTGTTGGCGGCACAGGAGGAAAATAACAATGCTGAATGAACTGGAGGCGGCCATTGGCTACCGTTTCCGGGATATCGGTCTTCTGCAAAATGCCCTTTCCCACTCGTCCTACGCCAATGAGCGCTGGCACAACAGCCTGATGAGTAACGAGCGGCTGGAATTTCTGGGCGATTCGGTTCTGGGAATGCTGGTTGCGGAGTATTTGTACCGCACTTTCCCGGAAAGACTGGAAGGCGAGCTTACCAGAATGCGGGCGGATATGGTCTGCGAGACCACCTTGGCGCAGATCGCCAACCGGCTGGAGCTGGGCAAGTATTTCCTGCTGGGCAAAGGCGAAGAGCAGGGTGGCGGACGCAAGCGAAATTCCATACTGGCAGATGCGGTGGAATCGGTAATTGCCGCCTGCTATCTGGACGGCGGTATGGCTGCGGCTTCTTCGTTTGTGGAGAAGTTTGTGCTAGTCAATGTGCCGACGAAGCAGATGCACAATGCTGACTATAAGACGGCGTTGCAGGAGCTGGTACAGCAAAAGAAAAACCAGGTGCTCTCCTACAGCCTGATTGGCGAATCAGGACCGGATCACGATAAGAAGTTTACCGTGGAACTCTGGCTGAATGACACGGTGGTCGGCACCGGTGTCGGCAGCAGCAAAAAGCGCGCCGAGCAGGCAGCCGCCCAGGCTGCGATGGAAAAGCTGTTCCCCGAGAATGATAATTAAAATAAGCAATGCTGTCATCCCGAGCAAGCGTATGCGCGCCGAGGGATCTTCGCATACCGTTTACATTTACAGTAAATGAAGTGCGAAGATTCCTCGATTTCGCTTCGCTCCACTCGGAATGACAGCTTTTTCTGTGTAAAATCTGCATTTTCGGACATCCTATTCCCGGAGGGATGGAAATGACAGAACGGGAATACGGAAAATTGGTGGACAAGCTCAGTCCCAAATCGCCGACGAAGCGAAACTGCCTGAATGCTTTCCTGATCGGCGGTGCAATATGCACCCTGGGTCAGATTGCAATGAATATTTACGGGGCTTTGGGCGTAGAGGAGAAGGACGCATCTACGCTGGCATCCATCTCGCTGGTAATGCTGTCTGCCTTGCTGACCGGATTGAGCTTGTACGATAATATTGCGAAATTTGCAGGTGCGGGAACACTGGTACCCATCACCGGCTTTGCCAATTCCATTGCCGCCCCCGCAGTGGAATTCAAAACGGAGGGGTTTGTCTTGGGCGTTGGTGCGAAGATGTTCACAATAGCGGGGCCGGTGATCGTGTACGGGGTTTCAGCATCCGTCGTGTACGGCTTGATCTATTGGATAACAACATTGTTCTAGCGGGCGGATGTGGGCATCCGCCCCTACGCTATCCCTAAAAGATTTTCGTAGGGGTCGATGCCCACATCGACCCAAAAAAAGGCTTGACCCATTGGGTCAAGCCTTACATTATTCAAGGGTTGCAGCGCTTACAAGGCTCATAACCGTGATCTATGATTTCGTCACGAGACATAGTAGTATCCTGACGATTGTCATCGGGCAGGTAGGAGCAAGTGGTTTTGTGGAATTTCTTCGATTTCGTGTTAAGTACATACGTGATTTCGTTATAATCAGGATCCGCTGCGCCGCAAACAGTGCAGGTGCCTTGATGGTAGGAATGACCATTGGGGCTGCCTTCGGTTGCACCGCAGGAACAGGTCTTGGGCTTTACACATGTTGCCGCACCGAAGCTATGAACGTGAGGCGGCTCTGTGGGTTTTTCAGTGGGCGCCTTAGCAGGAGCCTCAGGCGCTGCAGTGGGTGCCTTAGTAGGAGCTTCAGTTGGCGCTGCAGTGGGCGCTTTAGTGGGTGCTTCAGTTGGAGCGGCAGTAGGTGCCTTAGTAGGAGCTTCGGTTGGCGCTGCGGTGGGCGCATTAGTAGGAGTATCGGTGGGCGCATTGGTAGGTGCTTCAGTAGGCTTGGTTGCATTCGTTGCCGATTGCGTTGTACTTGGCTCTGTACTTGGCTCTGTGCTTGAAAGCTCGCTTAAATCGCAGCCGCACAGACTGGCAAGCAGAAGAACAATCAAAAACAAGGATAAAAATTTGCGCATTGTTATCTTCCCTTCAATTAAAAAGTGCGCAGCCGAAGCTGCGCACGAAAAATGCAGCCTCATCCTGCTGCGACACAGTTCATTCCCAACAAAAGGCAATGGCGATTTGGCATACATTTTTACACAAAAAGTATGCCTTTTGTTTGAGAATATTAAACTGTGTCGCAAGGTCATTATACCGCGGTATTTTCTGCGGGTCAAGCCTTTTGTTTGTTGCATTCTGGAAACAATCGTGCTATACTGGAAAAAAACAGGGAGGGGATCGGATGAATCTGCGCAAATCGCTGAATGTAACAACCGGACGCTGTTTGGATGTTGATTTTCTGAAAATGCTGCGCAGCTGCGGCTTTGACGGCATTGATCTGAACTTCTCCGGAGATTTCTTTGAAAATGATCAGTTAGAAATCATCTGTCGTAATCTTGCGGAAGCAGGACTTGTTTGTGCGCAGGTGCATTTGCCTACATACGGCTTGTTTGCCGACAGTGGCAAGGACGACCCGGAGCTGGAAAAGCGGATCGAGATGGCATTGGCTGCGATGCCGGCATTGGGTGCAAAGTGGGGCGCAATCCACGTGCGCAGCGCGGTGGAAAACGGCTTCGACCAAAGTAAGGCGATGCAGGATAATATCCGCTGGCTGAAGCGGCT
>JAZNNE010000044.1:0-27072 GCA_045580125.1 Faecousia sp.
GATAGGTCAGAGGTGGAAGCGCAGTAATGTGTGTAGCTGACTGATACTAATAAGCCGAAAGCTTGATCTAAAGCAGGCTCAGTGCAGTTCGCCTCCAGTAATTGCAAACAGAAAACAATGTTCAGTTTTCAGGGTATATGCATATAATAGTATTGACAAATAAATTTGTTGGTGCTATAATCCTTATACCGTTAGAGCGGGTTGCCGCTTTGACATAAACGATGGGTTATATCCCATCCATACGAGTTGGTATTGATTGTCGTGTGGGTCCACCTGTTCCCATCCCGAACACAGAAGTTAAGCACACGTACGCCGACAATACTTGGCGGGTGACTGCCCGGGAAGATAGGTAATGCCAACACAAATATTCCTCTTTAGCTCAGTCGGTAGAGCGACGGACTGTTAATCCGCAGGTCGTTGGTTCAAGTCCAACAAGGGGAGCCATTTTGAGTCCCGAAAACACTAAGTTTTCGGGACTTTTTATGCTGTTTTTTGCTTGTCTTACGCAATTTTGCCGTATTTTTGCCTGTTTTTGAATAATGGCAAAAAGTTTTTGATTTTATGAATTACAGCACGCAAGATAAAGATGTAGGGCTGCTGGCCCTGGCGTTGGGAATTTGTCTTGCGCTGACGTTGCCTACCAATCTTTCTTACAAATGCACGGTCAACAAGGTGTCCATAAAGGAAGAATACTACCTGTTGTTTGTGAAAAGGCAGAAGGAGATCCTGTGGCAGGATGTTGCGTACAGGAAGGTGTCGGGCGGTTATCGCAACGCGATCAGGCTGTACGATAAAAACAAAAAGCTGTTAATTGCGTTTGATGATACGACGGTGGGTTTTCGCCGGATCAAGAAGATGGCCCGACGCAGCAATATTCATGACCTTAAAAAGAAAAATAAGCCGTGAGGATCACTCACGGCTTATTCTTGCATTTTGGGGTTGTTGGTACGTTCCAGCAAATAGTCCACAGATACGTTAAAATATTCTGCGATTTTAATCAGCTCGTTGATGCCGGGCTCGCGCTCACCGGTTTCGTAGCGGCTGATGGTGTTTTGGTTGGTACTTAGATCCATTGCCAGCTTCAGCTGGGATATGCCTTTGGCTTTCCTTATTTCTTTCAGACGCAAGAAAAATCACTCCTTGACATTATTATCCCACATCGGTATAATAAAAATATCCCAATACGGGATATTAGGAGGTGTTTTTTATGGAAAGAAATCAAATCATAAACAGTCCGGAGATCGAAAATGCAGCTTCGTCCAAGAAGGCGTTTCTGCTGTTTGGCGGCTTTTGTGCCGGAGGCCTGATCTTGCTGATGATATCGGCATTGTTTGCCAATATTGATGCTGTGCCCGGTGTCATCGGTGTGTTTTTCTTCCTGGCAGGCTATGGCGTGATCGCGGCACCCTGCCTGTGCGCATTTATCTTTAAGTTTGGCGCGTTTGTGGAGGTCGGGCCGGTCTTTACTACGTATTACAGCCGGTTCGGCAATTTTATCTATGAAAGGGCACAGCGGGACTATGCCTCGGAGGCGGGAATGAATCTGGTGTTCACTCTGCTGAAGGTGGGCATTATGTTCCTGATCTCGCTGGTGCTGACGCCTATCGTTACGGTGGTGCTGTTCATTATTTATCGCAAAAATTACAGCAAGGCGGAGAAATTTGCAGAGGAAAACGGCATTGATAAAGGCGTGATCCCTTGCATCAGCAAGACTCTGGTGCTGGCGGTGGTGGGCGTTCTGGCTGCGCTGCTGGTTGCCACGATCATCGCTTCGTCGATCAGCGATGCTGCGTCAGAGAAGAAAAAAGATCAGCAATTCGCTGGCTATAAGAACGCGCTGACTGCTGCACTGCAAAAGTTGCCTCAGGAATATTACGCGGACGCGCTGCACATTAACAACGAGACCGGCGGCTTTATCGCGGAATTTGAGCTGGACGGCGAAACAGTATACTACGGCAAGATCAGCACCAATTTTGATCTGGTGGAAGGGCTGTATTCCGGGTCGGTGTATTATATCATCGACGATGTGTTGTATGTGGATCTGGTTAACGGCGGCTTTGAAACGACATCCTTCAAGGTGAGCGAGGATGCCGAGGCGAAGGAATACGCGCTGGGACGGCATATCTCCCGGAATGTGGGCGAGGGTGCGAAATTTGTCCACGCAGAGCCTTACAATGACACAACGCTGCTGAAGATCGAGTATGAGGGCAGTGAATATTGGATCTATCTGGACGGGGAGAACAATTTGGTGAAGACGATGATCCCCTATGATGCATCCAAGAAGGAGCATTACGATATGCCGGAGACGGCGTTCCAATTGGATCCTGAATTTGATCTGACGGCGGCGAAGGCGATTGCTGCACAGCTGGCTGGATAATATATAAAGAAGACCGCCAAGGCGAAAGCCTTGGCGGTTTTGTTATTCCCTCATCCGGTCGCGCTGTTGCACGACCACCTTCCCCCAGGGGAAGGCGCAGGAAAGGATTTATTTACCCAGTTCGATGTTGCGCTTGTAGGCGGCGATGATGGCGTCGATGACGGTGCCGCGGAAGCCCCGTTCCTCCAGAGCCCGGACACCGGCGATGGTGCTGCCGCCGGGGGAGCAGACTGCATCCTTCAGGGTCTGGGGCGGAAGCTGGGTGGCAAGTGCCATCTCGGCGGCGCCGGAAAGGGTTGCGGCGGCGTATTTCAGCGCCTTATCTCTGGGCAAGCCGCTGGCTACTGCGCCGTCGGCCATTGCCTCAATGAACATATACACGAATGCCGGTCCGCAGCCGGATACGGCGCAGGCGGCATCGATCAGCTTTTCATCCAGCGGATCCAGCATACCGGCGTACTGCATATCCTGCAGGAAATCTGCCAGGGTGGCATCGTCCACCAGATCGTTATGGCAGTACAGGATCACGCCCTTGCCCACGGAAACGGGGGTGTTGGGCATAATGCGAATAATGGGCAGGCGGCAGCCGGCCATGGCTTCAATCTTTTCGACGGCAAGACCGGCTGCCATGGAGATCAGCAAGGGCTTATGCTTGGCAAGATCACCCTGCAGGGGGCGCAGGGCATCCGCCATCATTTGGGGTTTTACACCCAAAAATACCCGCCGGCAGGCGACGGCGTCGGCGTTGGTGCCGTGGGTGCAGCCCAAGGTTTGCGCCAGCGCGGCGGCTTTCTCGGGCTGGTCGGACAGGAGAATATCGGTGGTATTTTTGCTCAAGGCCTTGGCAAGGGCGCCGCCCATATTGCCGCAGCCGATAAATGCATATTTCATAATTGCCTCCTAGCGGATGTGTCCGTTGCCGGTGATGATGTACTTATAGCCGGTCAGCTCCGCAAGACCCATAGGTCCCCGGGCGTGGAGCTTTTGGGTGGAAATGCCCATTTCGCAGCCCAAACCGAATTCACCGCCGTCGGTGAAGCGGGTAGAGGCATTGACGTACACGGCAGCGCTGTCCACGCCGGCAGTGAAGACGCGTTTGGCTTCTTCGCTGGTGGTTACGATGGCTTCGCTATGACCGGTGGAGTGGGCGCTGATGTGAGCGACGGCTTCTTCTACGCCCTCGACACATTTGACCGCCAGAATGTAGTCCAAAAATTCGGTGTCAAAATCTTTATCCACTGCGGGGGTGCCGGGGATAATGCCTTGCGCGGTGTTATCCAGACGCAGCTCGACCCGGTCTGATAGCCGGGCGTGCAGCTTCGGCAGGAAATCTGCGGCGATGGCTTTGTCTACCAGCAGAACCTCCTCGGCGTTGCACACGCTGGGGCGGCTGGTTTTGGCGTTTTCGATAATGGACAGCGCCATATCGAAATCCGCGGTTTTTTCCACGTATACGTGGCAAATGCCGGTGCCGGTGGCAATGCAGGGAACAGTTGCCTGCTGCAGGCAGGCGTTGATCAGACCCGCGCCACCCCGGGGGATCAGCAGGTCAATATAGCCGTTGGCGGTCATCAGCGCGGTGGCGCTGGCACGGGTGGTATCCTGCACCAGATGAATGGCGTCCTTGGTAATTCCCACGGATTCCAAGCCGTTACGCAGAGCATCCACAATGGCATTTGCAGAGCGGAAGGCTTCCTTGCCGCCGCGCAGGATACAGGCATTGCCGCTTTTCAGCGCCAAGGCGGCAGCGTCGCTGGTAACATTGGGGCGGCTCTCGTAAATGATGGCGATAACGCCCATAGGAACGCAGACTTTGCGGATCTGCAGACCGTCGGCGCGGATATGCTCGCTGAGTACATTGCCAACGGGATCGGGCAAATTCGCTACCTGGCGAATGCCCTCTGCCATTCCGGCGATGCGATCCTCGGTCAGGCGCAGGCGATCCAGCATAACGGGGGAAATGGTGTCCTTGGCGGCGTCCAGATCCTGGGCGTTGGCTGCCAGAATGCTGGCGCGGTTAGAAAGAAGCGCATTTGCCATAGCCTCCAGGGCGGCATTCTTTTGCGCCGAGGTCAGCTGGGCAATCTTATTTTTAGCTGCTTTTGCGGCAGCAAGCATTTCGTTCATTTTGTGCCTCCAGAAAAGGTGGTGCCCACCGGCTTGCCGTCAATGATATCGTAGAGGACGGCGGGATTTTTGCCGTTGGTGATGACCATATCGCAGCCGCAGTCCAGGCAGATCTTTGCGGCCTGCAGCTTGGTGATCATTCCGCCGGTACCCAGATCGGAGCCGCTGACGCCGGCAATTGACAGAATATAGTCGTCAATGGCGCTGACCCGGGGGATCAACTGGGCATCGGGGCTCTTGTGGGGATCGGCGGTGTACAGACCGTCGATGTCAGACAGCAGAACCAGCAGCTGCGCATTGACACTTTCGGCGACGATAGCAGCTAAGGTGTCATTATCGCCGATGACGATCTCGTCGGTGGCGACGGTGTCGTTTTCGTTGATGATGGGCAGTGCGCCTAAGTACAGCAGGCGGTTTAAGGTGTTGCTGAAATTCTGGTGGCGGGTGTCGCTGCGGGTGTCGTCGCCGGTGATCAGCAGCTGCGCCACGGTGTGGTGGTATTCCGAGAACAGCTTGTCGTAGGTGTACATCAGTTCACACTGACCGACTGCGGCTGCGGCCTGTTTGGTGGGAATGTCAGTAGGGCGCTGGCGCAGACCCAGCTTGCTGACGCCCATACCAATGGCACCGGAAGTGACCAGGATCACCTCGTGACCGGCGTTTTTAATGTCCGACAGGACACAGCACAGTTCTTCGACCCGGCGAATGTTCAAATGTCCGGTGGAATGGGTCAGAGAGCTGGTACCGATTTTGACGACGATACGCATATATTTGCCTCCAGAAAAAAGATGTATACATTATACAGCGCCATGTATAAAAAGTCAAATTCAGGAAAAACGCCCCGTGCATTTTTTGCGGCTGCTCAGGCTGATAAGCACTTGGGACGGAAGATAGAAAAACCAGGAGAGATTGAAGGGCATAAAGAGGATCCGATGCAGCGTTGAGCCTTCCGGAATGGGAAGATATCCGCCGGAGGCGACCTGCAGGCCGATCACTGTGTCGCACAGCAGAAAGAAAATCAGACCGATGGCGAAGAGCGGATAGGTCTTGAACTGGGCAAAAGCCATATAGATATTGAAAATTAGGTTTACATAATAACAAATTGAGATGAGGGAGAGAAGATCGGTGTTGCCTTTTAAGACAGCGAAGGTAATCGTTTCTGCTGCGGCAATCAGACCGAGGCGAATGAGGATCAAGGACTTTGCGGGGCGGGAATTGTGAAGCAGTGCGGCATACAGGGATTGCGCTCCCAGAAAGAATACCATACCCCAAAGCTGCTGCATCGGGCTGCAGATCACCAAACAGTAATCGGCACATACGGTCAAAGCAAGACCGCCGATGATCGGCTTGTTTTTTGCCTGCACAAGTGCATAGAGAAAACAAAGCACGATGGCGGCATAGGAGGTGGCGATCAGGGTAGTCCCACCGGCGGTAAGAATATAATAATAGAGAACACCGGAAACGGCGAGGAAAATAACGAGCAGCGTCAGATCAAATTTCTTGTTCATAGAGGCTTTTCCTTAAAAAACATAGAAATCACTTTAATGTGGAAGGGCGAATATGAATGTGGGAGATATTGGCAGAAGAGATAGCTGTGGCGGTCGCTTGCGAAAGTGAGAACTATGTTTATTCTGCCTGAGTCTGCTTGAATTCGTTCAGTTTCCGCAGGGCGGAGCGGATATTTACGTTCTGCTTGATGATTTCGCCCTGTTCATTCCGGGTTTTAAAGGTTGCCAGGATCAATTCAATGTTCTCGTAGGTGAAAAGAACCGGATCCATACCGCCCAATGCCTGGGCATTGAACAGTTTACCCAGATATTTGGGGGTGGTAAACGTGTAGATTCTGGCCACGTAGTCCTTTATGGTTGGGTTGACAAGATCTTTTCTGCCTTGCGCCAGGGCGGTGCCGATTTCTAGATAATCCACCTGCTCCGGACTTTTGTAGTGATTGTAGAAGGCGCGCATTAAGTCGGAATCAGACCGGTAGCGCATAGATTTCGCAGCGGCGGGCTGTGTCTGCGGCATAGTCGGCGGGGTAATCTGCGGCTTTTTCCGCTCCATCGCCTGGATAATGCGGCAGAAATGACGGGTGATCACCTCGGCGTAGTAGTATTCCGATTCGTCGCACATATTGAACAGCTTGGCGATGACGTCCAGTGAACGCTTGATCTCCATATCTTCCGGGGTCTTGGGGGCGGCATATTTCTGCTGCAGCGCATTAAAATCAGAGCAGTACATACAATCTCTCCTACAAAAGTGAAATCTATGTTTATGCTACCATTTTCTGTGGGGATAGTCAATAGGTTTTTCTTTGTAAAGGAAAGCGCCTTGCGCATTGGGCTGCCGCAGATCCAATCCAGAACGGATTTCTGCTTTTTTATCGCAGTTTACTTCGCAAACGGTTCGTGATAAAAAAGAATCGTTATTTTTCTGCAAACCGGGCTTGCCCTTTTGGTGGCTTTGGGCTACAATCTATATATCAGTTTGACGGAGGTGAGGCAATGGAGATTTTTTGGATTCTGCTAGGGATCGGGGTGGTGATCGTAGCGGCGGTGCTGCTGATGGCATATATTTGCTTCCGGATCGCATTTTTCGTTCCAAGGCGCAAAGAAGCCCCCAGCGATGCGATCGAAATACCCCAGGGCGAAATCTACGAGGATTTTCGCGAGCGTATGGAGGTTTGGACCAGAGAGGTCCGGGCGATGCCTTACGATGCGGTGTCCATCACATCCTTTGACGGGCTGACGCTGCATGGCAAATTCTATGAATATGCTCCCGGTGCGCCTATCGAGCTGATGTTTCACGGTTATCGGGGCAGCGCGGAACGGGATCTTTCCGGCGGCGTGCAACGATGCTTCCGGGTTGGCAGAAGCGCGCTGATCGTGGATCAGCGCTGCAGCGGGAAAAGCGGCGGCAATGTTATCACTTTCGGTATCCGGGAACATCGGGATTGCTTATCTTGGATCGAGTTTATGATTCGCCATTTCGGACCGGATGTGAAGATTGTTCTTACCGGTATTTCTATGGGCGCAGCCACGGTGATGATGGCCGGCGGCAGAGAATTGCCGGAAAATGTCATCGGCATTTTGGCAGACTGTGGCTATTCCTCGCCCCGGGATATCATCAGGGTCGTGATCCGTAAGATGGGGCTGCCTGTGGGACTGAGCTACGCATTTGTAAAATTGGGGGCAAAGCTCTACGGACGGTTTGATCTGGAGGAAGTGTCCCCGGTGGAAATGATGAAGAGATGCACTGTGCCGGTGATATTTTTCCACGGAGAAAGCGATGATTTTGTTCCCTGCGAAATGAGCCGGATCAATTATGAGGCCTGCGCTTCCAGAAAGCGGCTGGTAACCGTTCCCGGTGCGGGACACGGCCTGAGCTATCCGGTGGATCCGGAAGCGTACTTAAACACTCTGCGGGAATTTTTTGGACCTGAGGCCTCTGCATAAGAACAGAAAAGCACCCCGTATGGGGTGCTTTTTTGGCGAATCAGCAACGCACTTTACTTTTCCGGTGCGTAAATATGCGGGCGGGGATATACATTACGAAAATTACGATGGGCAGAAGAATGGGGAATCCCCAAAGGTGAGAGCCGAAAAGCGTTTGGAACATTTCCAGGGGATTGCCGGAGTCGGGCTCCATCAGGAACATAAAGTTGGTACCCCAAAGCAGATTCAAGCCGTATACCGGAACGGCGAGTGCCACAAGAAGAAGGGTTCCGCCAAGGGCTGATTTCAGATCCGTGGCAACCTGACCGGTGGTAACCAGCAGCAAAGGGTACAATACCAGCAGAATATGTATGGTGAAGCTGTGAATGTGGAAGAAATTCCAAACGGGCATATCAGTCCAATTGGGGAAAAGCAATGCCAGCGCGGCACCGGGAATGGCAAAATAGTACAGGAAGCTCCTGACGACCTTGGTTTGCTTGATGAGGTCAAAGGTGATCAGCAGAATGTTGATGCCGCAAAGATGAAAAGGCAGATACCCCCAGCCAAATTGACCCAGCAGGATCAGCACCAGGTTTTTCACCATCTCTTGTGCGAAGATGTATGCGCCCAACGCGGTGCGCATAATATTTCGCCCACGATCTGACAGTTTCTTATAGAAAATACAGGCAGCAACGCAAAGCAGCAGCCCTGCCAAAAGCCAGAGAATATGGGTAAAACCGAAGGTTTGAAAACCTACGCCTTCCGGTATGGTATCGCTGGTTAGAAAGAACATATTTATCACCCCAGGGAGATTGTACCATATTTTGTCGAAAAATACATCTAAAAGTTTAGGGAAAATTAAAAGGAGAGGCGAAAGCCCCTCCTTTTTATGGTGCGGATGACAGGACTCGAACCTGCATGCTTGCGCGTTGGAACCTAAATCCAATGAGTCTACCAATTCCACCACATCCGCATATTAATTTGATGATATATTTGCACGTTTGCGCGTTGGAACCGAAATCCAACGAGTCTTTCTGTTGGGGTGCCCGATATCTTCCTTGCCGGCCAGCGGCGGCGTCAGCTATCGACCCCGGCCACTCGCTCGCCTCCCTTCCTCTGCCACCGGCAGCGGTCGGCTCGCTCCCCAATTCCACTACATCCGCGTGTTTAATTGACAATTGACAATGGACAATGGACAATTGACGGGTGGGAGCATACGGGTATTCTAGCATTGATCGGGAAAAATGTCAAAGGGGTATTTAAAGGGACACCCGGGGATGGGTGTCCCAAAAATTATACAAAATTGGCAATCAGGAAATAGGCGACGACAGCGACGCCAAGGACAATGCGGTAGATGCCGAAAATGCTGAAAGAATGCTTACGGACATATTCCATCAAGCCCTTGATGACGATCAGGCTGACGATAAAGGAGACTACGCAGCCGGTGATCAGCACCATAATCTCGGTGGGGGTTGCCTGCGCACCTTCCATCAGGAATTTTAGCAGCTTCAATGCGCTGGCACCCAGCATAGTGGGGATGGCCATAAAGAAGGAGAATTCTGCGCCGGCGGGACGGGCGACGCCAAGAATAATGGCACCCAGGATGGTTGCGCCGGAACGGGATGTACCGGGGATCAGGCTCAGGCACTGAAAAGCGCCCATCAGCAGCGCGGTGCGGTAGTCGATCTCGTTAACGTCGTTGATGCGGAAGCTGCGGCGCTGATTCCATTTTTCCACGAAGAGGAATGCGACGCCATAGACGATCAGCATAATGGCAACTACGATATAGTTATACAGGTGCGCATCCATCCAATCGTCCAGCAGAAGACCGATGACAGCGGAGGGAATGACAGCAACGATGACCTTCAGCCAAAGCTGCCAGGTGCCCTTTTTCTGCGCCAAGTCCTTTTTGGGGCTAAACGGATTCAGCTTCTGGAAGAACAGCACGATGACCGCCAAAATTGCGCCCAGCTGGATCACCACCTGAAACATCTCGTAAAATCCCTCGGAAATGTTCAGGTGCAGGAATTCGTCCAGCAGGATCAGGTGTCCGGTGGAGGACACGGGCAGCCATTCGGTAATGCCCTCGACAATGCCGAAGAGGACGGCTTTCAAAAATTCGAGCAAATATTCGGGCATAGAGGTCTCCTTTCAGGAATTGCTTTGGATTATGATACCATATTTGGGTGTGGAAAGCAAGGGAAACAGGCGCGTTCACATTTTGGGGTGAAACTCTTAATAAAATGTTCACGCAAATAGGGATTTTTGTGCTATAATAAGGAAAAAGGAAACAACTTGCGTTTTGGAGGTATGGATATGGCTGTTTCTGTTCTGGTTGTGGAAGATGATCGCAATATTGCGGGCTTGCTGCAGATGTATTTGGAAAAAGAGGGCTATGCCGTTACCATCGCTTACGACGGCGGCGAGGGGCTGGATAAATATCGCGCGATTCAGCCGGATCTGGTGCTGCTGGATGTGATGATGCCGGTGATGGATGGCTGGGCTGTATGCAAAGCCATTCGCGCAGAGGCGACTACGCCGATCATTATGCTCACCGCCAAGAGCGAGACCGACGATAAGGTCAGCGGTTTGAAGGTGGGCGCCGACGACTATATTACCAAGCCCTTTGAAATGCGGGAGGTGCTGGCGCGGATCGAGGCGGTATTGCGCCGCAGCAGCGGAACGGCTGCGCCTGCAAAGACCCGGCGGCTCAGCTTTGACAAGCTGGTGATTGACATGGACGCCTTTGAGCTGACAGTAGACGGGAAAAAGGTGGACACGCCGCCGAAGGAAATGGAGCTGCTGTTCTATCTGGCGTCTTCTCCCAACCGGGTGTATACCCGCAATCAGCTGCTGGACGAGGTGTGGGGCTTCGACTATTTCGGCGACAGCCGGACGGTGGATGTCCACGTCAAGCGTCTGCGTGAAAAGCTGGAGGGCGTCAGCGAAAGCTGGAGCCTGAAGACCGTCTGGGGCGTTGGATACAAATTTGAGGTTATAGCGCGATGAAAAGTACGTTCAGCAGAATACTCACGGTTGTTGCTGTTGTGCTGCTGGTGGCGCTGCTGTTGATCGGCATATTCTTTCAGCTGCTGGTCAGGAACTTTTTTGCCGATTCTGCCATAGATTCGCTGAAATCCGACGGTGAGGTGCTGGTGGAGCTGGTACAGGCGGCCTATGCCGGCGGACCGGTTGCAGATCAGAATTTCTATGTTGCGCTGACGGTGGCCACCTCCGTGTCCGATGCAGATGCCATCATTTGCGATGAGACCGGCACGCTGGTGCTGTGCGCACAGTCGCCGTTGGGCTGCGAGCATCAGGGAATGACGGTGGATCAAGCGTTTTTGGAGCAGGTGTTCCAAAGTGGCTACGTAAGTGATACCGGTATGGTCCGGGGCGTGTATCCGGAGCAGCGCTATGTGGTGGCACTGCCGATCGTGCATACCCAGACCGGCGCGCGGATCGGCGTGATCATTATGTCCACGCCGATGGAGACCACCTTTGCAGTGCTGCGGAAAATTTCGGAGATCTATGTGTTTGTGTCGATCCTGGTGGTGCTGCTGGCGGTATGTCTGATCACGCTGTTTGTGCGGCATCAGAGCAAGCCCCTGCGGGCAATGGCAAAGGCTGCCCGGGATTTTGGACACGGCGAGCTGTCTGCCCGGGTGGAGATCCGGGGAAATTACACCCAAGAGGTGGAGGAGCTGGCGCTGGCGTTTAACAATATGGCATCGTCGCTGCAGAAAAGTGAGTACCAGCGGCAGGAATTTGTTGCCAATGTATCCCACGAGCTGAAAACACCTATGACCACCATTTCCGGCTATGTGGACGGTATTTTGGACGGCACGATTCCGGAAGAAAAAGGTCGGCAGTATCTGCAGGTGGTGTCGGACGAGACAAAGCGGATGAACCGGCTGGTGCGCAGCATGCTGGATATTTCCCAGCTGCAGGATCAGCAGGGAATCGCGGAGGAGCAAAAGACGCGATTTGATGTGGAAGAGATTCTGGGTCAGGTTTTGATCAGCTTTGAGCAGAAAATTGAGGAAAAGAAGCTGCAGGTGCAGGTGGATATGCCGGAACATCCGGTATTTACTCTTGCACAGCAGGACTATATTACCCAGGTGCTGTATAATCTGGTGGACAATGCTGTGAAATTCTGCAGCGAGGGCGGCAAGCTGGATCTGAATGTCCGGGAGGGCGGCGGAAAGGTCTATGTTTCTGTTACAAATGAAGGACAGACGATCCCACGGTCGGAGCTGCCGCTGCTGTTTGACCGCTTCCACAAGACGGATAAAAGCCGCAGCCAGAATCGGGACAGCTGGGGACTGGGTCTTTACATTGTTAAGACCATCGTCAGCGCCCACGGCGAGAACATCTCGGTGGACAGCCGGGACGGGCAGACTACCTTCGCCTTTACGCTGCCGCGGGTGAATTAAGTTGTATTGAGGTCAAGCTATGGAGAACTTGGAAGGGCAAAATATGGAGCGGGATTCCTACAAGACCGGCTCGACCAATCCGCCAAAGAAGCATAGCGGATTGGTGGCGGGACTACTGGTGGCGGTGATCCTGCTGGGCGGTGTGTCCAGTGTTTCGGGCGTGATGAATATTCAGCTGTTTCGGATGCTGGAGGCGGAAAAAAACAGCTCGGTAGCATTCTTGCCCACACAAAGCAGCGATTTGGGATCTGGCGGTGTTCAGATCACCACCGGAACGCCCAAGCTGGGCATTACAGTAGGAAGCGTCAGCAAGCTGGATCAGCAGTATTTGAGGCTGCCCGCCGGTGCGCTGGTTTCTATGATAGACCCCAGAGGCTGTGCCGCCAAGGCGGGGATCACAACGGGTGATATCATTACCGCGTTTCAAGGTGTGAAAATTTTATCCGCGCAGGAGCTGGAAGATGCGCTGCTGAGCTGCCAGGCGGGAGACAGCGTGGAGATCGAGATCTACCGGCATCGGGCGAAAAAGAACTACAGAATTGCCGTGGTTTTGGATGCGGCGGAGGAATGAGAGGGATTGTATGGAACCGATTTACAGTAAGCAGTTTACAATCGGCGATACCCAGGTAAACAGCTTTGATCGCCTGAAAAACAGTCAGGTGTTGGCGCTTTTGCAGGAAGCGGCTGGCGAACACAGCGCCATGCTGGGGGTGGATAAGGAATATCTGCAGGAGAGGGAGCTTATGTGGGCGCTGATCCGCTATCGCATTGAGATCCTTCGTTTGCCCCGTGCCGGAGAAACAGTTACGGTACAGACCTGGCCTATGCCCACCACCCGGACGGCGTACCCCCGTGCAACGGTGGTGTATGACGGGCAGGGAGAGGTTCTGTTTCGGGGAGTCAGCCTTTGGGTGCTGATGAGCGCATCCACCCGGGCGATGGTACTGCCTGCCAAGAGCGGCGTTGTGGTAAATGGCTGTGTGCGGGGAGAGGAGCTTTCTCTTCCCGGATCCCTGCTGCCTAAGGAGCTGGGAAAACGGGAATTCAGACTGGCGCGTTTTTCCGATCTGGATATCAACGGACACGTAAATAACTGCCGGTATATGGAGTGGGTGGACGATCTGCTGGATGCAGATTTCCACAGCGCGCATTATCCGAAGGAAATGGTGATCTGCTATCTTTCCGAGACCCGGGAAGGCGAAAATGTGGAGATATCCTGGTCGCTGGAAGCGGAGCAGACCCTTTGCGTGGAGATCCGTCGGGAAGAGGAAAAAATGTCCATAGGTCATAGCCGTGTGTTCGCGGCACAGATTCGATATTGATAGTTGTTCTGTAAACCAATCGGCGGATTTGCCGGTTGCGTGTAAAAACGGGAATATTTTGGAAAACCTCTTGCAAGCGCAGCGTTTGCAAGGGGTTTTCCTATATTTTCTGTGGAAAAGTCTGTGGACAGTGTGGAAAACTTATGTATACCACACCCCGAAAAATGGGGGTTGAAATAAAATTATGTAAACTGCTGTTCCGGGCTGTCGAATGCGGGCTGGATAAAAAAGAACCGCCCGAGAATGGGGCGGTTAGTCTTGAGTAAAGGAAACAATTTCGTTGGGTGTGCAACTAAGAATGGCGCACAGCTTTTCCAAAGTGTTCATCGTGATGGATTTGTTGCGTTTCAGATTGGTGATCGTATAGGCACTAAAGCCATTCTTGTAGATCAGCGTGTAGGTGGTAACACCGCGATCTTTCATTGTTTTCCATAAAGGCTCGTAGCTGATCATATATGCACCATTCCTTTCCGATTGGATACATATATTATCTAACGAAAAATACCTCTTGAATATTAGCAAATATTTGCCCATACTAAGTGTGGGGAAATATAGGAGGGAATGAAATGGAATGGATTGAAGAAAGTGTGCTTCCGGAAGTTTGCAGAAGCTGCAGAGAAGTGGAATGTTATAATTGTGACGCAGCAGGTCAACGATGGGCGCTGACGGAAGAGAAAGAATTGCAAGCAAGGAAAAGAATGATGGAAAGGGCGATTAAAAGACTGGAACGAAAAATTGCTGAAATTGATGTGCAGTTGCGTCGATTGCACGAACAAAAGCCTGCAGAAAAGCTGCAGGCTTTTTAACAGCCCCTCCGTCAAAAATCAGAGATTTTTGCCACCTCCCCTTGCACAGGGGAGGCTTTGGCTGGGAAAACTATTTAGGTTGCGCCTCTTGCACAGGGGAGGCTTTGGCTTTCTTCCAAATGTGGCGGTAGAGGGGGATGGCGATGAGGGGGAAGAGCATTGCCAGCAGCATACCCAGCTTCATTCCCAGCTGTTCGGGGGACAGACCGGTAGTGGCGGCGAAGGCTGCCAGAGTGGGGTTGGTAATGGCGGTGTCGGTAACGATGCCGATGAGCTGTGGGGCGACGGAGGCGCCCAGATCGCCGCCGGCTGCCATCATTGCGAAGATGAACACGCCGCCGGTGGGGAAGCGGTCGGTTGCCAGCACCAGATTGCCCGGCCAGAGCATCGAGGTGCAAAAACCTGTCAGCACGCAGGCGATCAGGCCTACGGCAGGCCACGGGGAAAGTGCGCAAATAAGGTAACAAACCGCAGCGCCGATAGCACCGAGGGTGATGACTTTTCCTAAGTTTTTGCCGAATTTTGCGTACAGTGTGCGACCTAAGCCCAACGCCACGGAAAACAGCGCGACGCCGAATACATCGCCCCAGACCTTGGGGATGCCAAGCGCTTGCTCTAAGTAGCCGGAGCTCCACTGCGCCATAGAACATTCTGCCGCGCCGCCGAGGAAAATGGCAAGGATACTGAGCCACAGCCATTTATCTTTGAAAAAGCGCAGTGCGCCGGAGACTTTTTCAGGCGTTTCCATTTTGGGAATGTCTGCACCGGCGAACAAAATGGCGGAAAGCAGAGGGATCAGCAGGAAGAAAAAGGCGAGGAAAGGCCAATTCTCGTTGCCGAAGACCAGCAAAAACAGTGTGCTGACCAAAATGACGGCTACGGTGCCCCAAGCATAGACGGAGTGGAGCTTGCTCATCTCCCGATCCGGATCGTCTGCCGGAATGGCGGCGATGACGGGGCTTAAGAGCACCTCTGCCAAGCCGGAGGAGGCGCAGAACAAAATCGTGCCGAGGACAAGTCCTAAATACGTGTTTTGCGGAAACAGCCACGGGGACAGTCCATAAAAGGCAAGACCCGCTACCGCCAGAATGGGCATTATTCTTAATGTGCGGGGGATGTTAAATTTATGGGAGAAGAAAGAAAAAATCAGATCAACGGTAAGCTGTGTGATAAAGTTGATCAGCACCAGAAGGCCCAGCAGGGAATAGGACAGCCCGTAAAGGGAGCGGAATGTCAAAAACAGCACCGGGGACAGGCTGGCGACCACGGACATTGTTGCATTTGCGGTATAGCAGGCCAGCTTCAGGCGGCGAAGATTATGGGGCATAAGGACACATCCTTTCTTGCGGGGAATTGTAGCGCACAAACGGGAGAAAGTCAATGAAAAATCATCATTTTTGCAGGAAGTTGCATTTTTATGTGCAACTTCCTGCTTCTTTTTTGCACTGGGTGAAGGAGGGGTCGATATGGGAGGCAATACGGCAAGTCTGAAGCAACGGATTCAGACCGGCAAGCTGACCCGTGGGGATGTGGCAAGAAGACTTGCGGAGCTGGCATTTGGAAAGGCCAACGACTGTGTGCGGCTGGTGCTGGAAGAGGATGCGGTGCTGAGCAAGCTGGATTTAAGCCTGCTCAGTGAGGTAAAGCGCAATGACAAAGGCACCGTGGAGGTCAAGCTGGTGGATCGCTTAAAGGCGCTGGAGCAGCTGGCGCTGCTGGCACAGGAAAGCGGAGAGGATTTGGAGTCTTTCCTGAAAGCCCTGCAGGGAGATGGGCAGCAATGAGTTATACCAGCTTTTCTGCCAAACAGAAAACGGTACTGACCTGGTGGATGCCGGGTAGTCCCCACCACGAAAAAGAGGCGATCATCTGCGACGGCGCGGTGCGATCGGGCAAGACCATGGCTATGGGGCTGTCGTTTTTTCTGTGGGCGATGACCTGCTTTGAGGGGCAGCGATTCGGCGTTTGCGGAAAGACCATTGCGTCGCTGCGAAGAAATGTTTTGTCGGAGATCTTGCCCCGACTGGAAGCGCTGGGGGCAACGTGGAAGGAAAAACGGACGGAAAATCTGGTGACGGTGACCTTTAAGGGGCATCGGAATCAGTTCTATATTTTCGGCGGTCGGGATGAAAGCTCTGCCGCGCTGATTCAGGGCATTACCTTTGCCGGCGTGCTGCTGGATGAGGTGGCGCTGATGCCCCGATCCTTTGTGGAGCAGGCCTGTGCGCGCTGCTCGGTGGCGGGTAGCCGGCTGTGGTTTAACTGCAATCCGGAGGGTCCGGGGCATTGGTTCTATAAATTGTGGGTTTTGGAAGCGGAGCAGAAAAACTGCCTGCGGCTGCATTTTCTGATGGAGGACAATCCGTCGCTGTCGGAGCAAATTCGGCAGCGGTATCAAAATCTGTACACCGGCGTATTTTTCCGGCGGTTTGTGCTGGGACAATGGGTGCAGGCGGAGGGTCGGGTGTACGACTTTTTCGGTCCGGATATGGTAAAGCCTGCGCCGGTGGGAGAGTGTGAAAAATGGTACATTTCCTGCGATTACGGCACGGTCAACCCCACGTCCATGGGACTTTGGGGATTGCGCCGTGGTGTGTGGTATCGGGTGAAGGAGTTTTACTACAATTCCCGGGAGAAAATGCGGCAGATGACCGACGATGAGTATGCCGCGGCGCTGCAGGAATTGGCGGGAGAGCGACCCATTACCGCGGTGATCGCCGATCCGTCGGCTGCCAGCTTTATTGAGACCTTGCGCAGAAAAGGCTGGCGGGTGATCAAGGCGAAAAATGATGTGCTGTCCGGAATTCGGCAGACCTCAGACGCCCTGAAAGAGGGCAAGATCGTGATCTGCGAGGGCTGCGATGACTGTCTGCGGGAAATGGACAGCTACGTTTGGGATCTTAGCAGCGAAGTCCACGATCGGGTGAAAAAGGAAAATGATCACGCCATGGACGATATGCGCTATTTTGTGGCCACGGTGCTGAAGCGGAGAGAATCGGGCTTCGCGGTGTGCGCGGTGGACAGAAAGAAACTATGAATGACGATCAATTTTGAAAGGAGCGATCATATTGAAACGAAAACGGAAGGAATCATCGGCGACAGCGCAGGCTTGTCAGCTGCGGGGCGCCAACAGCCACCCCTTTGGGGCGCTGCGGAGCTTTGTGCCTTTGGGCAGCGGTGAGGAGCGGATCTACCGGGAAATACGGGAGGCGATCCCAGTGCTGGACGCGGCGGTGGGGAAGCTGGTACGTCTTAGCGGCGGCTTTCAGGTCAAGTGCAAAAATCCCCAGGCGCAGAAAAAACTGGAGCATTTTCTGAAAAATGTGCCCTGCGGACACGGGCAGGTGGGCATAGACAGCTTCCTTGGCGGCTATGTGGACAGCCTGCTGACGATGGGTCGTGCGGTGGGCGAAATGGTGATAGCCGGCGACAAGCTGCAGGCGGTTTACTGGGGAGATGTGACCCAGCTGCAGGTGCAGGAGGGGGATAGCCCTCTGGATGTGGTGCTGTACGGACCGGATAAGCACGGCACGCTCCGGGCGCTGCCCTATCCGCATTTGCTGCTGTTTACCACCTTAAATCCCGAGCCGGGGCATCCCTACGGTGTCAGCATTTTCCGCGGAATGCCGTTTCTGGCGGAAATTTTGATGAAAATTTATGCCGCCATCGGTGCCAACTGGGAGCGCGCCGGTAATGTGCGCTACAGCGTCATCTGCAAGGGCGGCGAGAATATGGATCCTGCTGCCGCGCAGGAGCAGGGAAGTCAGATCGCCAAGGAATGGGCCCGTGCTATGGAGGACAGCAAAAACGGTACAGTGCGGGATTTCGTAGCAGTGGGTGATGTGCAGATCAAGGTCATCGGCGGGGAAGCGCCCATTTTGGATTCTCAGGTGCCGGTGCGGCAGATCCTGGAGCAGCTGGTGGCGAAGACCGGCTTGCCGCCGTTTCTGCTGGGCTTGAGCTGGAGCACGACGGAGCGAATGAGCACCCAGCAGGCGGATATTCTGACCAGCGAGCTGTGGGCACTGCGCAGAACGGTGGAGCCGGTGGTGCGGAAGATCTGCAAGACGTTTTTGGCTCTGGAGGGCTTGGACGATCGGGTGGAGATCCTCTGGAATGACATCAGCTTGCAGGACATCACCGAGGAAGCCAAGGCGGCACTTTATCTGGCGCAGGCGGAAAAATACCGCGCAGAAGCGGAAAATTAAGGAGGTAGATTATGGACATCAAAAAGGAAACCAAGGTCAGCGCCAGCGGCGTGCCTACGGCGGTGCAGCTGGAGGCCATCAATGCCCAGGCAAGAGCTGAGCTTACCGCGGAGCAGGTGTATGTATTCTCTGTCAGGCTTTGCGACGATCAGGTGGATCGGGACGGAGAAAAATTTGACACCACGGCACTGCCGGCATTGGCGAAGCTGTTCATCGGTAAGACCGGCATCGTCGATCACAAGTGGAGCAGCGATTCTCAGGTAGCCCGCATTTTCGCCGCAGAAGTGGTGAAGGAAGATGGCGTCAGCTACATCAAGGCCTGGGCGTATATCCGCCGGGGCGGCAATGCGGATGAGATCATCGCGGACATTGAGGCGGGCATTAAAAAGGAGGTTAGCGTTGGCTGCGCGATGGGTCGGTGCATCTGCTCCATTTGCGGCGGTGAATACGGTGAGTGCGGGCATCAGAAGGGTGAATTTTACGATGGGCAGCTGTGCTGCGGCATTTTGAAGGAGCCTATGGACGCCTATGAATTTTCCTTTGTGGCGGTGCCTGCACAGCGGGATGCCGGCGTGATCAAGGGCTTGGGCAACGGCAGATGCCTGAAGGAACTGGCAGATGAATTCGGCGCCCAGCAGGAATATCGGGCGCTATACAAGCAGGCGCAGCTGGGGAAGCTCTATGAAAAGCAGCTGCGTGACGATGTGGTGCGGCTGTGTCTGACGCTGGATCTGGGTGCGGCGGAGCCGGTACTTCGAGGCGTGGTGGACAAGGCCTCTGCCGAGGATCTTGGGAAGCTGAAGGAGGCGCTGGAGGGGCGTGTCCGGGAGCTGATGCCCGGAAAAAGCCAGCTGCCCGGCGCGAAGGAAAGCCAGTCGGCCGTGGAAAGCGGCTTTATGATTTAAGTTACCGGAAAACCGGTGGCGATATATTTTACATTTAGGAGGAAATGAAAATGGGTTACGAAAATCTGAAACTGGAAAAGGGCATGTACCGTCAGGAGGGCATGAACTTTACCCAGGTGCTGGAATCTCTGGATCCCAGCGAAAATTATCGCGGCACTGCTCTGGAGGGCACCGATGCGTTCCAGCGTCAGCTGAAGCGATTCGGCATTCGGGCTAAGGGCGCAGGTTCTTCTACTGTGGAGAAGTTCTTCCGCACTATGGACAGCGCCGTGCTGTTCCCCGAGTACATTGCACGTACTGTCCGTCAGGGTATGGAGGAGAATGACATTCTGCCTGCCATTACCGCAACTACCACGGTGATCGACTCTCTGGACTATCGCTCCATCTACTCCAATCCTACGGATGATGACAAGGAGCTGAAGGATGTTGCCGAGGGCGCAGAGATCCCCACCACCGAGGTCAAGACCAAGGAGCATCTGGTGAGCCTGACCAAGCGCGGCCGTATGCTGGTGGCTTCTTATGAGGCGATCCGCTTCCAGAAGCTGGATCTGTTCAGCGTTATGCTGCGCCAGATCGGCGCCCACATTCAGAAGATGCAGCTGGCTGATGCGGTGAACGTGATCGTGAATGGCGACGGCAACGACAATGCTGCTACCCAGTTTAGTGTTGGCAGCAGCCCCATTTCCGGTACTGCCGGCAATTTGGGCTACGACCAGATGGTAGAGTTCTGGGGTCAGTTTGATCCTTATACTATGAATACCATTCTGTGCTCCACCGGCACTATGACCAAGCTGCTGAAGATCCCTGAACTGCAGAATCCTCTGACCGGTCTGAACTTCCAGGGTACCGGCAAGCTGACCACACCTTTGGGCGCTGCGCTGCACCGTACCGGTGCGGTTGCCGACGCCGTGATCATCGGTCTGGACAACCGCTATGCTCTGGAGCAGGTCAGAGCCGGTGATGTGCTGGTAGAGTACGACAAGCTGATCGACCGTCAGCTGGAGCGTGCTGCCATCACTTCTATCTGCGGCTTTGGCAAGATCTGCGACGGCGCAGCTGCTGTGCTGAATGTATGATGCTGACGGATCAGGTATGTACACAAGCGCGCCTGATGATGCCGGATCTGAGCTCGGAGAATCAGACGATCCTGGAGGCGGTATGCCGCGCAGCGGTGGTGTCGCTGGAGGATAAGCTCAAGCGGAATATGACGGCGCAGGATTGCCTCAGCGATTTTGTGATGGCTGCCAGTATGTATGCGGTGGCGGCAATGTCAGAGATCAGCGATATGGGTCAGCTGGAGCAGTTTACTGCCGGTGATCTGACTCTGCATAAGAGCGGCGGCGGGCTGGCAGCCAACTGCCTGCGCACGCAGGCGGATATGCTGATGGCGCCGTATGTGAAATCGCCAATTGCATTTGTGGGGGTATAACCGTGCAGGAAATGATCGAACGGATCCTCAAAACCTACGGTACTGCAACACAGCTGTTTAAGCAAAGCGGACAGACCTTTAGCCTGCGGGCATTTCTGCAACCTAGAAAATCCTTAAGTCAGCGTAATGCGATCAAAAGGATCTCTCCCCTGGGAGAGATCCTTGGCGATACATACCTGTTTATTTGCTCCGTAGATTGCAGCGCAGAGGTGGGCGATACCCTGAAGCAGAGGGACGGCGTGTATTATGAGATCCGGCAGGTGGAAAAAGTGATGTTCAAGGACGAGCCCATTTATCTGTGGGGATTGTGCGTACAGAAAGGCGGGGATAACACTTGGGATGGGTAATGATTGATCAAGTGGTGTCGACACTCAGGGATGGCGGCTTTAAGACCCAACGGGCATATCCGGGAACGCCGGCGCCTACGATTACGGAGGTCGTGGCGGCGGTACAGCTGATCGAGACGGACAGCGACGAAAACAAAACCGTGGTGGAGATCAAACTGATGGGTCCCCAGCATTTGGGAGCAGAAGCCTGTGAGGACGCCGCCTATACGGTGGTGGAGCTGATGAAGGATATTGAAGTCAGCAGCGTTGTCGGTCCGGCAACCTTCGACGGAAGATCGGGTCTGTTCTGCGTAACCTGCGTTGCAACGAAGCAGAAGGCGGCGCGGAAATATCTGGATCTTCCTTTTCGGATCGGCGCGGTGGAGCAATCCCGTGTGGTGGAATTTACGGCACAGCAGATACTGGACGAAAGCGGCACAGATCTGCAGCAGATGCCCTGGCAAGTGCGGCTGGAGCAGTTTTTCCGCAACGGATTTGGCGAGGATCAAAATCCCAGTGGAAGCGTGTTCACCATAACCAACGGAGAAGAGATCTATGTCAATTGCCGGTGGACATCCTGCAAACGGATCACAGAGCTGGATGGCACCAGGCAGATTCGCGAGGGTACGGCGGAGTGCCGGACATATTTATAAGAGAAGCCCACTGTACGGCGTACAGTGGGCTTTTTTTACCGTTGTTTGCAGGCGTAGTAATATGCCATTTTGTAATCACCCAGCTTTTCGCAGCACTGTTCCAGCTGCTGCAGGGCTTGATCTTCGGCATTTAGGTAATATTTCCGGGCTTGGGCATAATCTTTCAGCGCAAAACAGACATCGCCTCGCAGAATATTCCAGATGGGGGTGGTTTGGTCGGTGGCGCTGTCCAAAAGTGCGGCGCAGCGGTTCAGATCGCCGGCTTGGAAGGCATCTTTGGCGCGCAGCAGCAGCTCGTCATCGGGAAGATTATTTAGAATGCGGCTGTCGGGCTGGATTTTGGCAAGGAGCAGAAGGCGCTGCCGCTCCAGCTCCGGGGTGTAGTAGGGAGTTGCGCTGCCGGCGGCTGCAGCATTTTCCAAAAGCGTTTTGGCATAGGGAAGCCGACCGTCGCTGATGGCGGTCTGTGCCAGAGAAAGGCAGCACAAAGAGCGCAACAGATTTGCCTCGGCGTCATCGATGCTGTCTTCCAATGCCTGCAAAGCGGCGGCGGGATCCTTGTTGATCCAGGCGCTGCGTGCCTGTAAAATCGGGGGCGGAACGGTGTTTTCCTCCAGAAAGAAGCTGATGGGCTTTCCCAGCCGACCGGCAAGATAGCGCAACGTATCCATAGAAGGACGGGCAGAACCGTTTTCGATTTGCGAGAGCATATTGCGGGTGATCTGATCGCCGCAAAGCTGCCGCTGAGAAAGACCGGCATCCAGTCGCGCCTGCTTGAGTAGTGCGCCCAATTCCATATCCACACCTCCCGGTAATTCCTATTTACCTCATTATAGCACAGGAAAAAGTAAAATGCTAGTGTTACAAAAAATTCATTTGCTATTTTCTTCCCTTTGCCTTACTATAAAGATAATTGACAGACGAAGGAGTGTTTCGCATGATTTTGCCCGATAGCCGGCGGCTGAAAAATACGGCGGCGACTTCCGTAAAAAATGCGGCATACGACCCCAGAAAGCTGGTGGCGTTTCATACTGCGGTGATTTTGGTGGTGTCGCTGGTGGCGCTGCTGCTGGACTTTTTGCTGCAGGAGAAAATTGGAGATACCAGCGGTCTGAGCGGTGTGGGATTGCGCTCTGTGCTGACCACCGTTCAGAAGCTGCTGCGATTGGTGCAGATCGTTGTGCTGCCGTTCTGGCAAATGGGTTGGCTGTTTGCGGCAATCAAAATCGCCCGGGGGAAAAGAGCGGACAAAGATGATCTGAAGGAAGGTTTTCGGCGGTTTGCGCCCCTGCTGCGGCTGACGCTGGTAAAAAGCCTGATTTTCATCGCCCTTGGATTTGCAGCGGCATATACGGCATCGGTCATCGTGCTGATGCTGCCGGCGGCGGAGCCGATAACGGATACGATGATGGAAACGATGTCCACCGATGTTTTGAATATGACAGAGGCAGAGCTGTACGCGATGATCCAGCCGGTTGCTGTGCCGCTGATGCTGGCCAGCGCGGTGCTGTCGTTGGGGCTGATGCTGCCGGCATTCTACTTCCTGCGGTTTGCGGAGTATTGTCTGCTGGACGGAGAAAAGATCGGTGCCTTTGCTATGCTGCGCAAAAGCTTTAAAATGATGCGGGGCAACTTGTGGTATATGGTACGGCTGGATCTGAGCTTTTGGTGGTTTTATCTGCTGACGGTGCTGGTATCTGTGCTGGGCTGGCTGGATGTTTTGCTGCCGGCAGCGGGAGTTGTGCTGCCCTGGTCGGAGGAGATCAGCTATTTCCTGTCGTTTTTGCTGGCGGCAGTGGCGCAGTTCGTGCTGTATTATTTCTGCAAGGCAAAGGTGGATGTAACCTACGCCCACGCCTATTTGTCGCTGCTGCCGAAGAAATAAAAGATCCCCCGGTAGAAACCGGGGGATGATATTTTAGCCTCCCCTGTGCAAGGGGAGGTGGCGCGGCGTAAGCCGCGTCGGAGGGGCTGTAACAATCCCCCAGACAGAAATCAAAGATTTCTGCCAGCTCTGCCGAGCCCGCGCCCCTTTTGTCCGCTTTGCGGACATTTTCCCCGCTGACGGGGAAATCAACCCTTTGCACAAGGGGGCCTTTGTCGGCATTCGACAATCCGTTTGACAGCAAGTGCTGCGGCGGATATAATGGGTGCAGAACAAGAGAGGAAAAAAGATTATGAATCTCATTGAAATTACGGATTTTAGTGCGCCGGAGCTGGATGTGTATGCCCGGCTGACGGAGGCGCAGCTATTAAACCGCTTTGAGCCGAAAAAGGCGATGTTCATTGCCGAGAGCCCCAAGGTGATCCTGCGGGCGCTGGATGCCGGATGCACACCGGTATCGCTGCTGGTAGAGCGCAATCATATTAACGACGAAGCCCGGCAGGCCATCGATGCCTGCGGCGATGTGCCGGTGTATACTGCGACCCTGGAGGTACTGACCCAGCTGACCGGCTTTCAGCTGACCCGGGGAATGCTGTGCGCTATGAAGCGTCCGGCGATGCCGGATTTGGAGGAAATTCTCGCCGGTGTCAAGCGTGTGGCGGTGCTGGAGGAGATCCAAAATCCCACCAATGTGGGCGCGATCTTCCGCAGCGCAGCGGCGCTGGGAATGGAGGCGGTGCTGCTGACCTCCGGCTGCAGCGATCCGCTGTACCGTCGAAGCTGCCGGGTCAGTATGGGCACGGTTTTTCAAGTTCCGTGGACGTATCTGCCGGAAGACTGGACGCAAAAGCTGCGCTCCTTAGGCTTCAAAACAGCGGCGATGGCACTGGACAAACGGGCGATCTCCATCGAAGACCCCAGACTGCTTGCTGAGGAAAAACTGGCGGTGGTTTTGGGCAGCGAAGGCGACGGCTTAGCGGCAAGCACCATTGCAAGCTGCGATTATACTGTGATGATCCCGATGTATCACGGCGTGGACTCCCTGAATGTAGCAGCCGCCAGCGCGGTGGCATTTTGGCAGCTGCGGGCAAAATAAGTATATTTTACAGAACCCTCCCATAAAATGTACAAATTTTATGGGAGGGTGTTTTTATGGGAATCCGCATCACACAATTAAACTGCAAAGAAGTGATCTGCATCAGCGACGGACGGCGATTGGGTTATGTTTGCGATGTGGAGATCGACCTGACTTGCGGCAAGGCACTTGCCATTGTGGTCCCCGGACCCTGCAGAGTTTTTGGCGCCTTTGGACGGACGGAGGATTATGTGATCGAGTGGAGCAGGATCTGTAAAATCGGTCCGGATATTATTTTGGTGGACATCAAGCCCAACGAATGCCGCATTCCGAGGCATAAATTCAATTTGCCCTTCTAAAAAGTGAAAAATTTCGGATTATTTTTAAAAAATAATGGAAAAAATACTTGCAAAATGCGTTTAGGCAAGATATAATGTATCGGCACGGATATGCCCGTGACAATATTTTAACGCCACACACCCGGTGATCGGAGGCTCCAGTGCTTGAAAAAGCGGGCTCGCCGAGATGAGCGGGGTGGAGGAAAAAACAAAAGGAGAAATTGAAAAAATGTCTGTCGTATCTATGAAATCCCTGCTGGAAGCCGGCGTACACTTCGGTCACCAGACCCGTCGCTGGAATCCCAAAATGGCTACCTACATCTACACCGAGCGTAACGGCATCTACATCATCGACCTGCAGAAGACCGTTAAGAAGCTGGAGGAAGCCTACAACTTTATCCGTGAGATCTCTGCCAATGGCGGCAATGTTCTGTTTGTCGGTACCAAGAAGCAGGCTCAGGACGCAATCAAGGAAGAGGCTGCCCGTTGCGGCGGTTACTACGTCAACGCCCGTTGGCTGGGCGGTATGCTGACCAACTTCCGCACCATGCGTACCCGTATCGACCGTCTTGCTCAGCTGCGCAAGATGGAGGCAGACGGCACCTTCGCTATGCTGCCCAAGAAGGAAGTTATCAAGCATCAGGGCGAGATCGAGAAGCTGGAGAAGTACCTGGGCGGCGTTAAGGAAATGAAGAAGATCCCCGCTGCTCTGTTCATCGTTGACCCCCGCAAGGAGCGCAACGCCATCGCTGAGGCTCGCAAGCTGAATATCCCCATCGTGGCTATCGTTGACACCAACTGTGATCCCGATGAGATCGATTACGTTATCCCCGGCAATGACGACGCTATCCGCGCTATCCGCCTGATCGCTGCTGCTATGGCCAACGCTGCCATCGAAGGCCGTCAGGGCGAGGATGCTACCGCCGAGATCGCTGAGACTGTTGAGGCTGTCGAGGCTACCGACGCAGAGTAATCTATTTACAAATAGGAGGATACTAAAATGGCTTTTACCGCACAGGACGTTAAGACACTCCGTGAGATGACCAACGTCGGTATGATGGACTGCAAGAAGGCTCTCCAGGCTACCGATGGCGATATGGACAAGGCAGTCGACTGGCTGCGTGAGAAGGGCCTGGCAAAGGCTGCCAAGAAGGCTGACCGCATCGCTGCTGAAGGCGTTGCTTACGCTACCGTCGTTAACGGTGTCGGCGTCGTGATCGAAGTGAACCCCGAGACCGACTTCGCTGCCAAGACCGATGCATTTATGGATCTGGTCAAGAACCTGGCTGTCGTCGTTGCTGAGCAGAACCCCGCTGACGTCGAGGCTCTGAAGGCTTGCACTTACCCCAACTCCAACCTGACCGTTACCGAGATCATGCAGGAGAAGGTTATGTCCATCGGCGAGAACATGGTTATCCGCCGTTTCGACCGCTTCGCTGAGAACACCTCCGTTGCTTACGTGCACGCAGGCGGCACCCACGGCGTTCTGGTCAATCTGGCTGTTGAAGGCGGCATCGACGCTACCGAGGTCGGTAAGAACGTCGCTATGCAGATCGCTGCTATGAAGGCTCAGTACTGGGACAAGTCCCTGGTTCCCGCAGAGGCTGTTGCAAAGGAGCTGGCTGTTCAGGTCGCTCTGATGGACAACGATCCCAAGATGGCCTCCAAGCCCGCTCAGGTCAAGGAGAAGATCGCTCAGGGCAAGATCGCTGCTTTCTACAAGGACATCTGCCTGCTGCAGCAGGAGTTCGTCC
>JAZNNE010000045.1:0-6825 GCA_045580125.1 Faecousia sp.
ACCGCGGGCCACCAGTTCGTCGTAAATTTTCATAACAATTCCTCCAAAATAAAAAGTCCCCTGCCCTAACGGGCAGAGGACGTAAAATACGTGGTACCACCTCTGGTTTATTTGCACCTCACGATGCAAACCTCACAGCGTCAAATAACGCTTTGCGCAGTATCGGGCGCGCCCGTCTTCCCCTACTGGCAGTTCGAGGAAGCCACTCCGGGATGTATTTCAGCGGCATTTCCCACTGCCTTGCACCAACCGGCAGCTCTCTGGCGGAAAAGGAATCGCGTACTTCTTCCCTTCATCGTGTTGAAAATATCCTAACAAATGGATTGACGTTTGTCAAGTAAAACAAGTTATTGCAGCATTTCCTCTGCACTCTTGAGGGTGATCTCGGTGATGTTTGCTCCGCCGATGATGCGGGCAAGCTCCTGCTTGCGCCCTTCCCGATCCAAAGGCGTAACAGTGGTGTAGGTTCGACCGTCCCGCTCAGATTTGGAGATCAGCATATGGTTATCACCACGGGCTGCAATTTGCGGCAGGTGGGTAACGCAAAGCACCTGCTTCTTCGCGGCGATGCTATGCAGCTTTTCAGCAACCTTGACTGCAGCACGACCGGAAACGCCGGTATCCACCTCGTCAAAAATCAGCGTAGGCACCTGATCCTGCTCCGCAAGCACATTCTTGATGGCCAGCATGATTCGTGCCAGCTCACCGCCGGAGGCAACCTTGCTCATAGGCTTTAATGCCTCACCGGCATTGGCGGACATATAAAATGCCACGCTGTCAGCACCGTTGGCTGTCAGCTCCAGCTCCGTAAATTCACAGCTGAACCGCACTTTTGGCATATCCAGCTGGGAAAGCTCGTCCAAAATGCGCATCGACAGCTTGTGTGCCGCATCATTTCGGCTGTCCCGCAGGGCATACGCCGCGTCCCAGGCTTCTTTTTCCGCTTTTAGCAGCTTGGCTTTCAGCTTTTCCAGATGGTCGTCTGAGAATTCAATTTCGTCCAATTCATTTCTGGCATTTTCTAAATAGGCAAGGATTTCCTCGCAGTTTGCGCCGTATTTCCGGCGCAGACGGTGAATTACGTCCAATCTGGCTTCGATCTGCTCCAAT
Organism: Faecousia sp.; assembly: GCA_045580125.1. Taxonomy (GTDB): domain Bacteria; phylum Bacillota; class Clostridia; order Oscillospirales; family Oscillospiraceae; genus Faecousia. Next base: position 1,111 of record JAZNNE010000045.1, read on the forward strand.
TCATCGCCGGAATAGCTCAGATCGTCTCTTTCGGCGCGCAGCTCATCAGCCACATCCTGCAGACTGTACAGCAGATCTGTCAGCTTTTCCTGCAGTTGGCTATAAGACTCCGTGTAGCGCGACAGACGGGCGAGCTCCCGCTGAGAAATGCTGATCAGGGAAAGTGCACCGTCGGTGTCATCGCCGCCGTAGAGGCTCTCCACGGCGCTGTTAAGACCGTCGGAAAGCTTCTCTGCGTTCTGCAGGATCTTACGCCGCTGCTCCAGGGCTTCGTCCTCCCCTACCTCAAGCTCTGCTTTTTCGATCTCAGCGATCTGATATTTCAGCATTTCCAGCTTGCGCAGCTTCTTGCTCTCGTCCATAGAAAATCGCTCTATTTCACGCCGCAACGTATCCACAGTAGCATATTTTTCTGCATAAATTTCCCGAAGATCGCCGTTTTCGGCAAAATCGTCCAAAAAACGCAGATGATTGTTCTCGTCGAACAGTGACTGGGAATCGTGCTGACCGTGAATGTTGATCAGCTGAATGCCCAGCTTGCGCAAAATGGACACATTGACCAACGCGCCGTTGACACGGCAGGTGTTTCTGCCGTCTAAGTAGATATCCCGCTGGATAATGACCTCACTGTCGTACTCTACGCCGTTTTCTTCAAACCAGGGATATTCCGGCACATTAGTAAAAACAGCCCGCACAGAGGCCTTGTCCGCACCGGTACGGATCATATCCCGATAGGAGCGCTCACCCAAAATGGCGGAAATGGCGTCGATCAGTATGGATTTACCGGCACCGGTCTCGCCGGTGAGCACAGCAAAGCCACGGTCAAAGGAGATCTCCGCCCGCTCAATGACCGCAATATTCTTGATATGCAGAAGACTCAGCATGGCGTGCTCCTCCGAAAGAATTTAGTCCAGCAAATGCTGAATTTCGCCGCAGAAAGCGGCAGCGGCATTCATATCCCGCATAACGATAAAGACGGTATCGTCGCCTGCCAAGGTGCCCACGACAACGCTCATATTCATTGCGTCCACAGCAGACGCGGCAGCAGATGCCAAGCCCGGCAGTGTGTGGATAACCACCATATTCATTGCATAGTCGTAGCGGGTGATGCACTGACGGAAAATGGTGTTGAGCTTATTGGAAAATGTACCGGTAACCTCGTTGGAGGCAGCTGTGTAGCGGTAAGTACCGAAGTTGGTCAGCTCTTTTACGATCCGCAGCTCCTTAATGTCCCGGGAAATGGTTGCCTGGGTGCTGCGGAAACCGGCCTTGTTCAGTTCAAGGAGCAGATGCTCCTGAGTTTCAATGTCCCGATTGGAGATGATCTCCATAATTTTGGCTTGTCTTTGGCTCTTCATATTTTCTACCTCAATTTCTGAACTTCATATTGACAACGTCGTAAAAACTGCGATCCTTCAGGCGGAGCAGTTTGGTTTCCAGTTTGGACTTTCGAATGGTAACCTTGTCCTCGGGATTCAGGCGAAGTGCTTTGCCGCCGTCTACACTCAGGAAGGCATTTCGCTTTGTGTTGTTGCGCATATTGACAGTAATGACCCGCTTACCGGATGCGACGATGCAGCGGCTCATGATATCGTGGGCGCAGATGGGCGTAATGAGAATGCTGTCCGTCTCCGGCTCGATGATCGGACCGCCGGCAGACAGGCTGTAGGCTGTGGAACCGGTTGGTGTGGAGACGATCATTCCGTCGCCGCCGCAGGAAATGGCTTCGACACCGTCGCATTCGACGCTAAGATGCACGATGCGGGCGACAGCACCCTTCGTGATCACCACATCGTTCAGACAGATGTCGTGGTAAATGATATCCTGCTGTCGCTGAACGATCACGTCCAGCATCAGGCGACTGTCGATTTGATAATTATCATCTGCCAGGCGCGCAAGCAGATTCAGCTCCGTGGACTCAAGTTCTGCCATAAAGCCCATTGTGCCGATATTGACACCGAGGATCGGTACACCTGCCTTGGTAGCAGTCTTTGCCATATGCAGGATCGTACCGTCGCCGCCAAAGCAAATAACAAGATCACTGTGAGGAATTTCCCGATCCAACCGGGAAAACGGCAGATCGCTTGGCAAGGTAAAAGTCTGATCCACGTCAAAGGGCAGACAGATCTTGCAGGACATACCGGCTTCTTCCAAAATCCGCTTTGCCTCACGGACAGTCTGGAAGCCTTTGTCCCGATAAGGATTGGGCGTTAATATGATATTTTTCATACAATTCACCCCTTCAGAGTAGTATGGGCATCGTTGACCACTTGTGCAGTGTCCGGCACAATGCCGTCGCGCTCTGCCAAGGTCAGATGACCTAAAAATTCAATATTTCCCTCCGGACCTTTCACGGGAGAGAATGTAAGACCGAGGATGGTAAAATCCAGGGAGTTTGCCAGCGAAACAAAATCGTCCAGTACTTGTTTATGGGTTTCGGGGTCGCGAACCACGCCCTTCTTCCCTACTTTTTCCCGACCGGCTTCAAACTGAGGCTTGATCAGGCAAAGCACCTGACCGTCGGGTTTTAAAAGCTCCTTTATTGCCGGCAATACGATCTTTAAGGAAATGAAGCTGACATCAATGACCGAAAGATCCAGCGCTTCCCCCAGAATATCCGGTGTAACATAGCGGATGTTGGTGCGTTCCATAACCACGACGCGGGGATCGCTGCGGATCTTCCAATCCAGCTGACCGTAGCCAACGTCAATGGCAAATACCTTTTTGGCGCCCTGCTGTAGCAGGCAGTCAGTAAAGCCGCCGGTGGACGCTCCGGAATCACTGCAGACAAATCCGGTGGGATCAACGCCGAAGTCCCGCAGTGCTTTTTCCAGCTTCAGACCGCCTCTACTGACGTAGGGGCAGCTTTCTCCGCGCACCTCGATATCAACGGTCTCCTCGTAAGAAATGCCGGGTTTATCGGCTTTCTGTCCGGTAACATAGACTTGACCGGCCATAATGATCGCCTGCGCCTTGGCGCGGCTTTCGCAGAAACCCTTTTCCACCAGAAGGACATCCAATCTCTTCTTAATTTTCACAGATCAGGACCTCCTGAATTTTACGTACAATGGCATTTGCATCCAAACCGTGCTTTTGATACAGCTGTTTTGTGCTTCCGTGGGTAACATATTCGCTCCCCAGATCCAAACCGATGCATTTGCAAACCTGATGGCTGATCTCAGCACAAATGCCGGAGCCGTTACAAGTTTCCTCAATAACAAATACATTGTTGATGCCTTCAAGCGCCGCTCTAAGACTATCAATGGGCAACGGATTCAGGGTCGTCAGACGAATCACCTTAGCTTCTATCCCCTGCTGGGACAGGATCGCTGCGGCGTCCAAAGCATGATTGATCAGTGTGCCGTAGGTGATGATGGCGCAGGAACTGCCGTGACGGTGCGTAACAATACCGGAAGCGTCAAATGCAGCTGCAGAGTAATCACCGTCGCCGCCCCGTGGGTAACGGATCGCCACAGGACCGGTATAATCGTTTACGGCAGATTCCAGCATTTGCTGTAATTCAGCGCAGCTTGCCGGCGCCAGAACGGTCATACCCGGAGCCTGTCGCAGGAAGCCAACATCAAAAACGCCGTGGTGGGTCTCTCCGTCTTCACCAACAAGACCGGCACGGTCAACAGCGAATACCACATGCAGCTTCAGAATGGAGATATCCTGCAGAAGCTGATCGTATGCGCGCTGTAAAAACGTAGAATATATGGCGACCACGGGGATCATACCCTGCTTTGCAAGACCGCCTGCCATAGAAACAGCGTGTTCCTCGGCGATGCCTACATCAAACAAGCGATCAGGAAATTCATCCCGGAATTTCAGCAAACCGGTGCCGCTGGGCATTGCGGCGGTAATGGCGCAGATTTTGGAGTTTTCTGCAGCAAGTTCTGTCAGTTTTTCGCCAAATGCGTTGGAAAAAGTGGTTTTTCCGGACTCGGGGATCAAACCGGATTCCGGATCAAATTTACCAATACCGTGAAACTGGGAAGGGCTGCTCTCGGCGTACTTGTATCCTCTGCCCTTTTGGGTCAGAACGTGGACAAGCACCGGCCTGCGCAGATCCTTTGCATATTGCAGCAGCGACATCAGGCTGTCCAAATCGTGTCCGTCAACGGGGCCGAGGTAAGTAAAGCCCATATTTTCAAAAATGGTGGTGGGAAGGAGTGTGCGCTTGATGCGCTCTTTGATCCAGCGGGTCGTGCGATAGATAAACTTGCCGCCCGGAAGCTTGACAATAAAGCCGCGATAGCGATCCTTCATTCCCAAGTATCTGCCCTTTGTACGCATACGGGACAGATGCTGCGCCAGACCGCCAACGTTGCGGTCGATGGACATTTCGTTGTCGTTCAGGATCACGACCATCGGCTCACCGCTGTCGGCAGCGTCGTTGAGACCTTCGTATGCCATACCGCCGGTGGCGGCGCCGTCGCCGATCACAGTAACTACATCATAATCCTCACCCATCAGTGTTCTGGCGCGAGCCATTCCCAAGGCGATGGACACGGAATTGGAGGCATGACCTGCCACAAAAGCGTCCGTGACGCTTTCGCTGGGTTTGGGAAAACCGGCGATGCCACCAAGCTGCCGAAGCTGCGCAAAATCCGCCTGGCGGCCGGTCAGCAGTTTGTGAATATAAGACTGATGACCAACATCGAATACCAGACGGTCTTTTTCGGTATTAAATACGGTTTCCAGCGCAACGCTCAGCTCCACAACACCCAAATTGGAGGCCAAATGACCGCCGGTTTTGGAAATGTTGCTGATAAGAAACTGCCGAATCTGTACACACAGTTCGCGGCGTTCTTTCTCACTCAGAGCAATAAGATCGCTGTGTCCGTGAATTTTCTCTAAAATGTTCAAATGTAACACTACCTGTCATGTTTTCTTTTTTTGTGAAAACGGAACAAATGATTCCACCAATGGAGAAATTTGCCTACCAAATGTACAATTTTGGTGGAAGAATTGACCGCAAAGCCCTTACCAATGGCCTTTCCGCCAACGGTAAGACCTGCAACAAGCGACGATAGCACCAGGATGATCAGGCGAGGCCAGGAAAATGTAAAGTTCGCCAGCACCTGGGCGGCGATAGAGGCTGCTGCAGAACCGGAAATAACGCCGCAAATATCGCCGATCACGTCGTTGCAAATGGAACTGACTTTCTCCGCCTTTCGCAGGAGATTGATCGATTCCTTAGCGCCGGGTACCTTTCTCGCTGCCATGGCATGGAAGGGTGCTTCGACGGCAGATGTAACAGCAACACCGATAATATCGAAAAGAATACCGATCAGCACAATGAGAAGCAAAATCACAAATGCCACGAAGATGGAGCTGTTGGCCATGACCTCCTCAGAGATCAGGGAGATCAGTGCGGATACGACGATCGTTACCAGAAAAATGGTGATGACCCACCGAACAGTCTTATTTCTTTGTTTTTTAGCGGCACTTGGGTCGGATCTAGACACAGGAATTTCTCCTTAATAAGTTAAGATATGACGGTAGCAAACAGGATAAATCTTACGGCATAGGTCGGGTTGGATTTCCCCATACAGAACCTGCCGTTGCCGAACAGGCCGTTTCCGTTTGATCCGTATGTCCAAGTGTCGCCATCTTGGCTACCCGATTGCCACTGAGTCCGTACTGTAATCCCCTGCTTGCCCAGTTACGACAGCCTAGGTGATTTCCACTGCAGAACAAACCAAATCTTAG
>JAZNNE010000046.1:0-3959 GCA_045580125.1 Faecousia sp.
AATGCCCATTGCTGAGCTGATTGCTCTGGATGTAGCAGACATCATCACCACCAGCCCTATGGACGGCGATGACGAGTGGAGCTCCGAAAGTGATACTGAATGGGGCGAGTAATCGCTGCAAATCCTAAATAAATCAAGCCGAGGAGGGCAAACGCACTCCGCGGCATTTTATTACATTCAGAAATCAGCAGGGGAACGAAATCCCCTCTGCGGAAAGCATCGCAGAGGGGTGTTACTGAGAGAAATCAAAAATGTGCGGCTTCGGCAGACTTTAGTTGCAGCTGCAGCTTGTCGGCAATGAGAGCAATAAACTCGGAATTGGTGGGTTTGCCCTTGGTGTTTGAGACTGTGTAGCCAGAGGAACGCTGCAGGGTATCCAGATCACCTCTGTCCCAGGCTACCTCGATGGCATGCCGAATTGCCCGTTCCACCCGACTGGGAGTGGTTTGGAAGGTTTTTGCCACTTGGGGATACAGCACCTTGGTGATTGCGTTGATCACGTCCATATCGCCCACGGCGATGATGATGGCCTCGCGGAGATACTGGTAGCCCTTAATGTGGGCGGGTACACCGATTTCGTGAATGATCCCCGTAACCATAGATTCGATGCTGCGCTTGTCGTTTTGCCGGGTCGGCATCATCCGCAGGTTCTCCCCACCGCGAATTTCCTCCAACCGCTCCACAAGGGCGTTCATATCGCAGGGCTTCAGCATCAGGTATCTGGCACCGAGGTTTGCCGCCGATGTGGCAACATAATCTGTGATAAACCGGGATGTGGCCAAGGTAACCGGCGGCTTGTCCATGCCCGAGACGGCCTTCAGAACGCCGATCCCGTCCTTTTTCGACAGCATCAGGTCCAGAACCAGCACGTCCGGCTTCAACTGCCCGATCATATGGATAGCCTGTTCGCCGTCGGCAGCAGTGCCAACGACCTGGAATCCGCCTGCTTGTTTCAGCGCTGCACAAAGACTGGCGCAGAATTCTTCTGTACTGTCCGCAATAAATACAGTTTTCAAATGATCCATAACTTCCTCTCCTGTTATTTGCAAAATATTCCCCGGAAAACCGCGACAAATCTGCTGCGGTGCGACAAATATAATTTAGCATAATAGGAGTGTTTTTGCAAGGAAAAAACGAAATAATCGCTCGACAAAAACGGTCAAAAAGCGACAAAACGACAATAACTGCGAACTTTTCGACAAAAATCGACAAAATGCGAGCCGAACTTTTTCCCAGGTTGACGGAATGGGCACAGTGTTGTAAAATAAATATAGACAGAAATCTAGAGGAGGAACAAAAATGGATAAGAAAACCAAGGCGTTTATGTCCTTTTTGGATGCATCCCACAGCACATACCACGCTGTGCAGAATTTGACGAATTTGCTGAATGAGGCGGGCTACACCCAGCTTTGCGAAGGGGAGGAGTGGAGTCTTGCACCCGGCGGCAAGTACTATCTGACCCGCGGCGGTACTGCCTTGGTTGCATTTCGCATTCCCGAGGGAAAGGTAAAGGGCTTTGCAATGAGCGCCAGCCACAGCGATCGCCCTACATTCAAGGTTAAGGAAAATCCGGAGCTTTGCGGCACCTACACCCGTGTTTCCACAGAAAAGTACGGCGGAATGCTGATTTCTACTTGGTTGGATCGCCCGCTGAGCGTTGCCGGAAGGGTAGTGGTGGAGACCGAAAATGGCGTCCAGAGTAAGCTGGTGGATATCGATCGGGATCTGCTGCTGATCCCCAACGTGGCAATTCATATGAACCGCACCGCCAACGACGGCTATAAGTGGAATCCCGCTGTGGACACCTTGCCGCTGGCAGGCGGAAAGAATGCCAAGGGCAAGCTGGAACAGCTGCTGAAGAAGGCTGCCGGCGGTAAGATTTTAGGACACGATCTGTACCTGTATATTCGCCAGAAAGCCACAAATTGGGGTGTGGACAAGGAATATATTTCTGCCGCCGCACTGGACGATCTGGCCTGCGCCTGGTGCTGCACCCAGGGCTTCCTGAATGCGCAGGAAAGCGAAAGCATCCCGATGCTGTGCGTGTTTGACAGTGAAGAGGTGGGCTCTGCGTCCCGGCAGGGCGCGGCATCCCGTCTGCTGGAGTCTGCGATTCAGAGAATTTGCGCGGCAAGAAATCTGGACGAGCAGGTGCTGCTTGCCAATTCCTTTATGGTCAGCGCTGACAACGGTCATGCTGTACACCCGAATCATCCGGAATACGCCGATGCCAACAATGCGCCGGTGCTGAACGGCGGTGTGGTGCTGAAATTTAATGCCAACCAGCGTTATGCCACTGACGGCATTTCCGCTGCGGTTTTCCGCAAGATCTGCCAGAGCGCAGGACTTGCGGTACAAACCTACTGCAACCGGGCGGATATTCCCGGCGGCTCTACACTGGGCAACATTTCTCTGTCGCAGGTCAGTGTGCCTACGGTGGATATCGGGCTGCCGCAGCTGGCGATGCATTCTTGCTATGAAACGACCGGCGTGCAGGATGTTCTGGATCTGGAGAAGGCGATGACCCGGTTTTACAGCACAACGCTGGGAATGGCAGGGGAGGGCTACTCCCTGTATTGATTGGCAAAATAGCCAAAAACACAGTGCCAAAACTGTGCGAAACGACGATTGCAAGAAGTTGCAAAATATGGTATGATTTGTGTATCCAGGTGGATTATGCCTACTCCACAAAAATAGGCATCGTTCATCATAAAAAAGGAGGAAATAACCGTTAGACTCACGGTGCGGCAGTGTGGAGACCTGTCGTAATGCTTCCGGAATTTTACTGTCCGGAATGCGAGAATGCACGCGGAATACCCGGTGTATTTAGAGTCAGAAAGTATGGCAACTGTATCCCTGAAGAACATCAAGAAGATCTACCCCTTCAACGGCGACGATATGAAGCCGAAGAAAAAGAAGAAGGGCGCAGAACCCGAGAAGAAGACAAACCTGCAGATCACTGACAAGGGCGTCGTGGCTGTTCAGGAGTTCAATCTCGAGATCGCAGACAAGGAATTTATCGTTCTTGTCGGTCCTTCCGGCTGTGGTAAGTCTACCACTCTGCGTATGATCGCTGGCCTGGAAGAAATCTCCGAGGGCGAGCTGTACATCGGCGACCGTCTGGTCAACGATGTTGCACCTAAGGACCGCGATACCGCGATGGTCTTCCAGAACTACGCTCTGTACCCCCATATGACTGTTTATGATAATATGGCTTTCGCTCTGAAGCTGCGCCACACTCCCAAGAAAGTGATTGAGGAGAAGGTGCATCAGGCTGCTGAGATCCTGGACATCACCGATTACCTGAACCGCAAGCCTAAGGCTCTGTCCGGCGGTCAGCGTCAGCGTGTTGCCATCGGTCGTGCCATCGTTCGTGACCCCAAGGTTATGCTGATGGACGAGCCCCTTAGTAACCTGGACGCCAAGCTGCGTAACCAGATGCGTGCTGAGATCATCAAGCTGCGCAAGAAGATCGACACCACCTTCATCTACGTTACCCATGACCAGGTCGAAGCTATGACTCTGGGCGATCGTATCGTTATCATGCGTGACGGTTTCATCCAGCAGGTCGGCACTCCTCAGGAAGTGTTCAACCATCCCTCCAACCTGTTCGTTGCAGGCTTCATCGGCTCTCCCCAGATGAACTTCTTCGATGCAGAGCTGAAGCTGGACGGCGACTACTATGTTGAGCTGGACGGCGTCAAGATCACCCTGCCCGAAGACAAGCAGGCTGCTCTGAAGGCCAAGCAGACCGCTCCTCAGGCCATCACCATGGGCATCCGTCCCGACCACATCTCTCTGGCTGAAGGCCAGGCTGACAGCGTCCTGAATGCTACCATCGACGTGACTGAGCTCATGGGTTCCACCATCCATATGCACATCAACGTTGCCGGTAAGGATGCCGTTATGATCGTTCCCACGCTGGAACTGTCCAGCGACCAGACCAACTCCTTCACCTA
>JAZNNE010000047.1:0-25021 GCA_045580125.1 Faecousia sp.
CGTCGTGACCGTCACTCCCTCTGTTGATGGCTACACTGCTACCAACTGCTGGATCTACCTGAACGGCGTTTGCGACACCAGTGCAGCTCCTGTAACCGTTACTGCCGGTGATGTTGTTCTGATCAACATCTGGAGCGGCTACGAAGGCACTGTTACTATGGGTGACGGTGAAGGCGGCGAAGGCGGCGGCGAAGGCGGCGGCGAGCAGGTCGAAGGCCTGCCCAGCGGCAGCGCACTGGCTCTGGGCGACAACAATGTTGTTCTGACCTACGCAACTATGCCTATGGCAGCTCCTTACTGGACCTACACCGCAACTGAGGGCGGCTACCTGACCGTTACCGTTTCCGCCATCAACGGCAACACCATGCTGGGTATGCCCTTCGGTATGGGTCAGTACACCCTGCTGGTTGGCGAAACTGATGGTGCTTACACCAATACCGCCACCGTTTATATGGCCGAGGGCGATACTGTCAATGTTGCTGTTCTGGACACCATTGATATGGAAGCAGTTCCCGCCGTTCTGAATGTCGGCTTCGTGGCAGGCGAACCCGTTGTCGAGAGAGATCCTGCTGATTACTTCGATCGTGATCCCGACAACGGCTACTACATCATCGGTTCTCTGGAGAGCCCTGTCAACATCTTCGTTGGCAACGACGACATCAACTACGCATACACTGCAGAGACTGCAGGTACTGTTACCGTTACCCCCACTGTGGAAGGCTTCACAGCCACCAACTGCTGGATCAGCGTCAACGGCGATTGCACCTACAGCGCAGATCCTGTTACCGTTGCTGAGGGCGATCTGGTTGTCATCAACATTTGGAGCGACTATGAAGGCACCGTTACCCTGACCGCTGGCGAAGGCGGCGAGGGCGGCGAAGACGTCGAGCCCGGCGAGAGCATTCCCGTTCAGGGCAGCACCGAGGATATCGAAGATACCGGGGCAATCGAAGTCCTGTACACTCCCACCGCTGACGGCGTTCTGACCGTTGACATTACCGCTGATCCCGGCTTCAAGTTCTGGGTCTACAACAATGCCACCGACGCGTCCCTGACTCTGCCCGAGAGCGGCACTGCCGGCACCTACACCTACAACCTGGAAGCAGGCGTTGAGTACCGCGTTTACATCATCGGCTACTACAACTGGTGTGAAGCTGCTGCAACCATCACCTATGATATCTCCTTTGCAGCTCAGGAAGTTGAGCAGCCCATCGTTGACATCGCAAATTCCAATGTCGTTCTGGAGCTGGGCGAGAATACCGTAGATCTGCTGGAGAACACCATCGTTACTCTGTTCGAGTTCGTTCCCGCCGAGCCCGGTATCTACACCATCACTGTTGGCGACGGCGTAACAATGGCTACCTACACCTTCACTCAGTACCTGATCGCAGAGGCTGAGAATGGCGTGATCGAGCACACCGCTACCGCTGCTGAGCAGACTGTCCTGATCGGTCTTTCCGCAGAGACGACTTCCGTTAACGTTACCATCGAGAAGACCGGCAACTATACGCCTCCTGCACAGACCGTTTACGAGGACTACGTTCCCACCAATACTGTCGTGTCTGATTTCGAGGAGCCCACTGATCTGGAAGCTATCGACATCACCACCGAGCAGAATGTTGTTCTGGGTGACGACGGCTTCTACCATCTGGGCACCGCTGACGGCCCCATCGTCTATGTCAACCTGAACAACGAGCAGTTCACTCTGGCTGTTTTGTATGATGCAGGCGCTCCCATCACTATGCGCGGCACCTACATCGACGAGAACGGCGAGCCCCATCACTACGACTTTATGAGCATGATCACCGGTCTGTACTACAACTACAGCCTGGAGAACGATTATCATCCTCTGAACAAGGACCTGATGATCTTCCTGAAGGCTTACGGTACTGCTCAGGGCTGGTACAACCCCAACACCACCTGCTTTGCTGCAATTGCTGAAGGCAACTTCAACGAAGATTCTGCTTGGCTGACAAGCTGTGTTATCAGCACCGCTGAGACCGATGAGCCCGATGTTCCTACCGATCCTGATGAGCCTTCCGAGACTCCCACCGAGCCCTCCGAAACTCCCAGCGATGATCCTCTGGAGGATTTGGATACCGAGGAGCTGAATGAGACTCTGGAAGTTATTGAGTCCTTGGATATGGAAGCCTACACCGAGGAATCCCTGGCAGCTCTGAATGCAGCACTGGATGCATACTATGCTGTTTTGGCAGATCCCAATGTTGATCAGGATATGATCGACGAGGCTACTGCAGCTCTGAAGGCTGCTGTTGCAGGTCTGGTTCTGAACAGCGGTGACACCGGCGACGATACCATCGGCGACGACACCACCGGCGATGACACCACCGGCGATGACACCACCGGCGATGACACCACCGGCGATGACGACGACAACGTTCCCGAGACCGGCGATGCCGGCGTCCTGGGCGCTGTTGCAGCGATGATCGTTTCCGCAATGAGCGGCGTTGCTGTTGTCCTGAAGAAGAAGGAAGACTAATCCATTCCTGACTTCTGTGAGCAAATAACCCCAAGGGCGCGTCTTCGGACGCGCCCTTTTTTATGCAGCAGAATATGCGCTTGCAATTAGCGGATGAAAGTGCTATACTATCATAAAGTAATACATAATTGGAGGAAAGATAATGAAACAGTTTAAGACTTTATTGGCTTTGACACTGGCATTGATGCTGGTACTAAGCTTGTGCGCCTGCGGTCAGTCCACCCAGACCGAGACTCCTACCGATCCTACCACTGCAACCACCGATCCTGCCGGCACAGAGGCACCTACGGATGCACCTACCGAGCCTGAAATTCCGGACGGAATGGTTCAGCTGAAGGTCAAGGTCGTTGATGAGGGCGGCAATCCCGTTGTTGGTGTCATGGTGCAGGTTTGCACTGATGAGAGCTGCCTGATTCCGGTCAAGACCGACGATGCTGGCGTCGCTACTTTCGCACCCGCCGCTGAGGGTGAATATCACGCCAACTTCCTGCCCGGTGTTCCGGAAGGCTATGAGGCGGATGCCGAGGTCTTCTATTTTGCTGAGGGCGAAACCGAACTGACCATCACGCTGAAGGCTGTTGCCTAACAAAAATATGAAAACTGTCCGCCGGAAATTTCGGCGGACAGATTTTTGTTGTCATCAGCAGGGAAATAGAGTATAATTGAGGCAATAGAAACGAAAGTGGTGCACATATGAAACAAAGAATGATGCTTCTTTTGGCGGTTTTGCTGCTGATAAGCTGCGCAGGTTGCGGCAGTACGCCTGCCATAGAAACAGTAGGGCAGACCACGCCTACGCAGACGGAAACAACCACAGATCCGACGGAGAATAGCCCCACAGCTGCGCCTACAACGCCAATCGATCCCACGCAAATGCCGACAACTGCGCCTGCGACACAGCCTACCGAGTCGACCCAGCCTACACAAACGACACAACCTACCGAGCCAACCCAGCCGACGCAGCCTGCAACGCAGCCTACCGAGGAGCCCACGCAGACACCCACGGTTTCGGAAACAATTCCGTCGGAACCGTCTGTCAGCACGGTGCCTTCAACAGAGCCAACACAGGGCGGTACGGTAGCGCCTACGCAAATGCCGGAAACAACACCGGCAACCCAGCAACCGGAAGCTACCGGCTGTCAGCACAACTACCAGCAGACAAACACCAAGGCGGCCACCTGCACCGCTGCGGGCAGCAAGAAATTTGTGTGCAGCAAGTGCGGCGCAGTTATGTACCAGGAGATTCCGGTGAAGGCGCATAGTTATGCCGCAGCGGACTGTCTGAAGCCAAAGACCTGCACCGGTTGCGGAAAAACCGAAGGCACTGCATTGGGTCACAGCTACGGCGACAACCATCTGTGCATCCGCTGCGGTGTTAAAGACCCGAATGCGGTACCGGATTCTGCCGGCGTGAACTTTGCTGTTACCATCCGTTCTGATGAGGGTACGCCCATTTCCGGCATTACCGTCACAGTTTCTACCGGTACGGAAACAAAAAATGCTGTCACCGACAAATCGGGAAAAACCACGGTTGCACTGAGTACCGGCAGCAGCCAATACACCGTTATGCTGTCCAACGTTCCGGAGGGCTACGCTGTGCAGGACAGCTACCGCTTCAGTTCTGCGCAGGTTACCATCAATCTCAAGACCCTGCCGGTTCGCTCCGATCCTAACGACCATTCCAAAGCCCGCTATGAAGAAGGCGATGAAATGATGGATTTTACCATTACCGATGTGGACGGAAGAACCTATAATCTGGCGCAGCTGCGGCAGGAAAACAAGCTGATCATTTTGGACTTTTGGTATGTCAGCTGCAATCCCTGCAAGAAGGAATTCCCGTATTTTGAAGCGGCCTTGGAGGCCTATGGTGATGATATCATTCTGCTGGCAATAGACCCGTTCTACTCCAAGGCGGATATTCGCCAGCTTCGGGATGAGCTGGGCTTGCGTTTCCCCGTGTTTCAGGATCCGCTGGGTCTGTCCGACGGATTCCAAGTAGCAAGCTATCCCACCACCGTGTTTATCGACAGCACTGGCACGATCCGCAGGATCCACCGGGGCGCATTCAGCGATGAGGCGGCCTTCCTCCGCGCCGTGGAGGCCTATATATAATCAAAATATGAAAAAACGCTGTCATTCCGAGTGGAGCGAAGCGGAATCGAGGAATCTTGGCACTTTGTGAAATGAACGGAGTGCGAAGATCCCTCGGCTCGCAAATGCTCGCTTGGGATGACAGCATTTCTTTATGGCAGTATGTTAGTTGCTCACCGCATCTTCTACCGCAGATTTCAGCATATCGTAGGTAACAGAAGAAACGAATATCTTTGTAATCACGCCTTCGGCATTCAGAACGACAGTGTAGGGGTAAGTGCCTCTGCCGCCTAAGGTGGTGTAGTAGCCGCTGGTACCGACGTCGTCGATGGCATAGTCTGCCAGGAAATTCAGGTTGGAATCGGCGTAGTTCGCGGCAACATACGCCGCGGCGGTATCTTCTGCCAGCAGGTAGGAATGAACGGCAAATACGGCAACATCCTCGCCGTATCCGTCAGCGATCTGATCGAAGAAGGGGAGCTCTGCGCAGCAGGGTGTGCACCAAGTGCCCCAGAAATTGATCACTGTAACCTTGCCGGTTGTGGTGGGGTCAAAGGTTTCTTCCAAAATGCCCTCCGGGGTAATGACCTTCAACGCCTCGCCGTAGCACAGCTCGCCGACTTGATTTCCGCGGTCAACCTGACCGTCCGGAATGGTATTTGTATGCTCCGGCAGCTGCCAGTAGTATACCGTGGCACCGATCAGGACGCCAACCAAAAGGACGGCGGAAATGATCCGGGTAACCAGCTTTCCGCTTCTTTGCTTGCCTTCGTCCTGGGGAGCGCGGGCTTTGATACCTTTCCATTTGATTGCCTTGGTGGGACAGACGCCGATGCATTCGCCGCAGCTAATGCATTCCTGATCGCCAACTTTCTTGATATCTACTTTGCAGTGGTTGATGCACAGACCGCAATCGGTGCATTTGCTTTTTTCGATCTTAACGCCGAAAATCGACAGCTTGTTAAACAGTCCGTACAGCGCGCCAAGGGGACAGATGAATCGGCAGAACAGCCGGAAAATGAAGACAGAGCCGACCAAGATGCCCACCATCAGCAGGAATTTCCAGGTAAACAGCGGACCCAGCATAGAGAAGTAGCTTTCGTTTACGGCATTGGAAAGCAGACCAATGCCGCCTTCTAATGTGCCTGCGGGACAGATGTACTTGCAAAAAGCGGGCAGGGGCGTGTTGCGGAATGCGTACATGATGGGCACGATCAGTACGAAGAACACCAAAATTACATACTTTAAGTAGGAAAGCACCCGGGTAAGCGGGCTCTTTTTGACCTTGGGGGTGGGGATCTTGTGAAGAACTTCCTGCACAAGACCGAATGGACAAAGCCAGCCGCAGATCATTCTGCCGAACAGAATGCAGTACAGCAGCAGAATGCCGCCTACGTAGATCAGAGTGCTGCGGTCAGCACTAAACGAGCCTTGGAATGAGCCCAGCGGACACGCGCCCACAGCACCGGGGCAGGAGTAGCAGTTGATACCGGGTGCGCAGAATTGTTTGGTGCTGCCCTGGTAGATGTTGCCGGATACAAAGCCTTTGAAATTGACGTTAAACAGCAGCGCGAAATACAGCTGCATAATTTTACGTCTGGTGGGGATCAGCTTTTTTAATTTCTCTTTCATCGCAATCACCCCAATCCTACACATTCAGTGCAGATGGCAACGGCTTTTGCCAGCACATCTGCTGTACCGCCGGCAATGAAACCGGCGATGATGGCACTAAGCGCAATGGATAAAACCGCAATTCTCACAGCCGGAAGCTTGTCTGTTGCTGCCTCAGGTGCAGGTTTGTTCACTGCTTTGGGCGCCAGCTTTACCAGTTCCAGTTCCCGGCGAATGTTTGCCCGGGAATAATAAGCGGCAAAAATGCTGAAGCCGGTGGGGATCAGACAGCAGGGGAGTAGCAGCCATACCATTGCTACGACAGATTCGGTGGCACGGGATAACTGTTCGCCGTAGTAGTAATGATCGATGTTGCAGGCGTAGGGCAGAAATACAATGCCGCCAAGCGCCCAGATCGCAAGGGTGAGAATCAGCACCAGACGGCGCTTTTTTTGCTGCTTTTCCAGCAGCTGAACCAATTCCGGATTGCAAAGCGACATATCCGCCCTTTTATATGCGATACGCAGCAAAAGCGGATACTGTTTTTGCATTGCCTTGCGCTTTTTTTCCACCGGAAGAAGAAAATCCAGCAGAAAGCTTCCGACGATCAGCGCCAGCGTGATGTAAACGGGCAGGCCAATGGGGGCGAAAGCCGCCGCAACCTTGTCAGGCGTATAGATCTGCTCGCCGTCGGATTGGTAGATCTGCAGGCAGGCTGCCATCAGCAGCAGTCCGGAGATGGCGATCATTATGCTGACAATAATGCCGTAAATCAAGCGGATCAGCTTGTTGACCTTGTTGTTCATAGGCTGTCCTCCAGAGGAAGATTTTGTGTCGAAATCAGTATATCACGGATTTTTGGAAAAGTAAACGACGGGTTACAAAAAATAAGCAGGCTTTTGCTGAAAAAACATAGAGAAAAGTTTCGGTTTTTTTGGTCAGGAACGCCGAAAATCGGTTGCTTTTTGCGAAAAAATAATGTATTATATAACAAGGTATGCATATATGCACACGGACTACGGACAGAAAGGCGAAAACACAAATGATGAAGAGACTTTTCGAGAAAAAAGGACGGTCGATTTCCATCGCTGCGGTGGCAGTCATTCTCTTGGTTGCAGTATTGGTGCAGCCTGCCGCACAGGCGGTCAGCTATGACGCATCCTTTATCAGAGAGTATACCGGCGACCTGAAGGTGAACTATCAGGATTTCCTGGATACTTCGGTAATGCAGAAGCTGCCGGAAACCATCAAGGCGGATCAGGAAATCTCCGTGATCATCGCGTTGGATGAGCAGAATCTGCTGGACGCTTACGAAGCTACGGATAAGACTGTGAGCTTTGCCCAGTTTGCACTGGAAAGCGAAGAGGCTGCCGAAATTCTAAGCAAGCGCAGCAGCCGCAAGGCACAGATCCTGGCAGATCTGGACGAAGCTGGCATCGCTTACACCACGGGTGAAGAATACAGCGCTGCGCTGAATGGCTTTGAGCTGATTATCACCGCAAAGGACTTCGATACTACCTGCAAGTCTTTGGGCGACGGTGCCGGCATTATTGTTGGCGAAGAATATAAGGTTGCCGAAACCAAGCTGGTGGAAAACAAGGTCAATGTTTATGATACCGGTATTTTTAAGAGCGAAGGCTCCGGCTATGACGGCAGCGGCATGGTGGTTGCTGTTCTGGATACCGGCCTGGACGCCAAGCACTCTGCCTTCTCTGTCAATAACTTTACGTCTACAAAACTGGGTCTGACGTATGATGATGTTTCCAAGGTCATCGGCAACACCACAGCTGCTACTTTGACCGAGGGTTTAACCGTAGACGATGTGTTTATCAATGATAAAGTTCCTTTTGGCTATGACTATGCCGACAAGGACCCCGATCCCTACTCTACCCACAACAACCACGGCACCCACGTTTCCGGCGTGATCGTGGGCAAGGACGACACCATTACCGGTGTTGCGCCCAATGCCCAGCTGGTTTCTATGAAGATATTCTCCGATGTAATGGATACCGCAAGAAGTGCCTGGATCCTGGCAGCTCTGGAAGACTGCGTCGTTCTGGGCGTTGACGTGATCAATATGAGCTTGGGTACTGCCTGCGGCTTCAGCCGGGAATCTGACGAAGAGGTTATCAACGGTGTGTACGACAAGATCCGGGAAGCCGGCATCAGCATTGTGGTAGCTGCCTCCAACAGCTACTCCTCTGCATACGGCTCCGAGGCCAACGGCAACCTGCCTCTGACCTCCAACCCCGATACCGGTACGGTCGGTTCTCCCTCTACTTATGAGGGCGCGATGTCCGTTGCTTCCATTGACGGCACGCCCACTCCGTACCTGCTGTACGGCGATACCATCATTTACTTTGAAGAAGCCAATAACGGCGCGGCTGAGGAGCTGAGTTTCTTTGACAGACTCTTGGGCGACGCCGATTCCAAGGAATATGAATACGTAGTCATCCCCGGCATCGGCAGAAGCGCCGACTATACCGGCCTGGATGTCAAGGGCAAGATCGTTCTGGTCCGCCGCGGCGACAACACCTTTGAAGAGAAGGCAATGATCGCCGAGAATCAAGGCGCAGCCGGTATTATTATCTACAACAATGTCTCCGGTGAGATCAAGATGAATGTGGGCAAGGCGCAGCTGGCTGTCTGCTCCATTTCTCAGGATGACGGCGAGCTGCTGGCAGCTCAGTCCGGCAAACTGAAGATCAGCCGGGATCAGGCTTCCGGTCCGTTTATCACCGACTTCTCCTCCTGGGGTCCGACTCCGGATCTGAAGATCAAGCCGGAGCTGACCGCCCATGGCGGCAACATCCTTTCCTCCATCACCGGCGGTGGTTATGACCGTCTGTCCGGTACCAGTATGGCTTGCCCCAACCTGGCAGGCGTGGTGATCCTGATGCGTCAGTATGTGGTGGAGAATTTCCCCGAGATCGCAAATGACAACGTCAAGGTATCCGCAATGGTCAATCAGCTGCTGATGTCCACTGCCGATATTATTCTCAACACCAACGGTCAGCCTTATGCGGTCCGCAAGCAGGGCGCAGGTCTTGCAAACCTGATGAATGCGCTGAATACCAACGCTTACATCACCACCAAGGACGAGACCGGTACGGTGATGGACAAGACCAAGATCGAATTGGGTGATGACAAGGAAAAGACTGGCGTCTACACCCTGAATTTTACGGTTAACAACTTTGGCGATAAGGAGCGCACCTACACAGTCGGCACTTACGTAATGACAGAGGGCGTTTCCGAAACCAAGACAGCCCACGGCAAGACTACCGTTACTGAGGTCGCCCACATTCTGGAGGGTGCCGGTGTCAAGGTTACAGTCGGCGGTGAGGAGGTCAAGAAGAACAAGATCTCCGTTGCGGCAGGCGGTTCGGTGGATGTAACCGTAACCATTACCCTGACAGACGAGAACAAGGCATATTTGGACGAATCCTTCGAGAACGGTATGTATGTAGAAGGCTTTGTTACCCTGGAGGATTCCGATAAGAACGGCGTTGATCTGAACGTTCCTTATCTGGCGTTCTATGGCGACTGGACCCAGGCTCCTATGTTCGACCTGGATTATTACGATACCAACGCAGATGAGCTGGACGATGCCCTGCCCTTCGAGGACAAGACTATGGCAGACGCCTACTCCACCCGTCCCATCGGCGGCGTGGAAAGCGACTACGTCAGCTATTTGGGCACTTACTACTTCCTGCAGGATCCCGAGGATATCGTGATCTCCGCCAGCCGGGATTATATCGCGCTGTCCAATCAGGAGGGCACGATCCACTCCCTGCGATTTGTGTGGGCGGGTCTGCTCCGTGCCGCATCGCGGATCGAGATCTCCATCACCGATGATGTTACCGGCGAGGTGATCTTTGAAACGGTAGACGAAGATGTTCGCAAGTCCTACGGCGACGGCGGTTCCATCTATCCCGCCAACATCGAGATCGAATTTGATACTCAGGACTATAACCTTGCCAACAACACCGAGTATACGGTCAAATTGGTGGGCTATATGGACTATGACGAAGGTGCGCTGGATACCAACACGAAGAACACCTTCGAATTCCCGCTGGTGGTGGACTTTGAAGCGCCTACCCTGACGGATGTCGAATTCTACTACGAGTATGACAAGACGTTAAAGAAGAATCGTCTGTACGCAAAGATGGCTATCTATGACAACCACTTTGCTATGGCGGCACAGGTTGGCTGCGTGGTAGATTCCACCGATGAGGATGGAAACTATACGCCGGAGCTGAAAAACTTTGAGCAGTATATGACGCCGGTATACTCCCAGCGCAACAGCACCACCTATGTTACCTATGAGCTGACGGATTACATCTATCAGATCAAGGAAAATGCTACCAATAAGAACACATTCGCAGTTACCTGCTATGACTACGCACTGAACTATGCCACTTATGAAATCGGCTTGCCGGATGAATATGTAGACTTCTATTTTGACGGTTTGGAAGAAGGTCTGACCCTCAGCCCCAATGAAGTGTACTCCCTGGAGCCGCTGGTTTACCCCGGCACCTCCTGGGGCGAGCTGCTGGAGTTCAGCTCCTCCAAGACCAATGTGGTCCGCGTTGTGAACAACAAGCTGGTGGCGGTCAAGTCCGGTAAAGCCACAATCAAGGTACGCGATCCGGAAACCAACAAGAGCCTGACATTTAATGTAACCGTCCTGAAAGAAGGGGACGAGGGCTTCCAGAGGTTTGATAAGCCGGTAGTCGATATCTTCCGCGTGGACGGCTACAAGACAATCAATGCCTACTACGTGGTGGATAACGAAGAAAAGGATATCGGCGACACCGGTGATCTGCGTTTCTTCGAAGGAAACTTCAACCTGAGTATGTATCCTTCTGAAACGGTGCAGCTGAATTACACGCTGAACGCATACTTCCCCAAGGATACCACAGTTGCCTTTGAAACCAGCAACGACAGTATCGTAACGGTGGACGAAAATGGTGCGATCACGGCTGTGGCAGAGGGCTTCGGTTCTGTTACCGTCAAGGTAATGCAGGACGGCAAGAACACCTACTACTCTGAGACGATTTCCGTTGAAGTCAAGGATCCCTTCCTGACCACCGGCGCAAGCCTGAGCCATTACTACGGTAACGGCGGCGTGGTTACCTTCCCGGAAGACCTTTCCATTACGGAAATCGGCAACTTTGCCTTTGCAAACTTTGAGTACATTGAAAAGACGGCAGAGGAGCTGGAGTTTGACGATGCAGAGGCGGTCAAGCAGTGGTTCATCGGTAATGCCACAGTTACCAAGGTGGTCATTCCCGAGGGTGTGGAGAAGATCGGCGCGTATGCATTTGCCAATCTGACTGCACTGGAAGAGATCGTACTTCCGTCTACACTGGAATCCATCGAATACGGCGCATTTTACGGCTGTACCTCTTTGGAAAAGATCACCTTCAGCGGTGAGAATAACCTGAAGATCATCAGCCAGAACGCCTTTGAAAAATGCGATCTGCGAGGCACACTGTCGCTGCCCTCCATCTGCGTCATTTCTGACTATGCCTTTGCAGGCAACCAGAAGCTGAAGGAAGTTGTTACTTCCGATGCCCTGCAGTCCATTGGACAGTATGCCTTTGCCGGATGTAAGGCTATGAGCAAGGTGGACATCACCGCACCGGTCGTCAAGTACGGCATCTATGCCTTTACAGACTGTGAAGCATTGACCGACTTCTATGTCAATGCCGCAGTGCTGCCTGAGGGTATGTTCTATGAATGCAAGAGCCTGGCGAGCGTTACCGTCGGTCCCGAGGTCAACGACATCGGCGCATTTGCATTCCGCGATACCAACGTCAGCAGCTTTACCGTCGCAGATGGAAACAAGACCTATAAGGTACAGACTGCAGACCACATCCTTTCTGCAGACGAAAAGACGCTGGTTGCTGTGGCAGCAACTTTCAGCGGCGACTTCACTGCTGAAAATGTTGGCGGAAAGGAAATCACCGGCATTGCCAAGGGCGCTTTCTCCCACAACAGAAAGCTGACCTCCGTCAACCTGCCCAGCGTTACTTGGGTAGGGGAGTACGGCTTCGGCTCTTCCGATGCCATTGCAGCAATCACCCTGGGTCAGCTGACAGAGATCGGCGAGTACGCTTTCTTTGAGACCGCTATTACCCAGATGCCCAACTTTACCGCCGAGACCAAGATCGGCAGATACGCATTCTCCCACACCAAGCTGACCTCCGTTACCGTTCCCAGCGGTATGGAGATCGCAGAGGGCGTGTTCAGCGAATGTATGGATCTGACCTCTGTAACCGTTGGCGACGATGTAATCCTGGGCAAATTTGCCTTCCAGGTCAGCGTGGACAATGTGTTCCGGGTGCTGAACTATGACGAGGGCGGCGAAAAATATTTCTACTACGATTTCAATGCGCCTCTGGTAGAGCTGATTATCGGCAAGAATGTTACCATCGGTGACAATGCCTTTGCCAACGCAGCAAACCTGACCAGCGTTACTTTGGGCAAGGGCGCACAGATCGGTAAGCAGGCCTTCTACAACTGTACAGATCTTGCTTACATTGATCTGAGCAAGGCTACCGTGATCGGCGACTACGCTTTCTCCGGCGATGAGTACTACATCTGCCTGGATGAGAATATGCAGGTGGCGGCGGTATCCAAGGAAGGCCAGTATATGACCACCGAGCACGCCAGCGCGCTGATCGAGGCGGATCTGTCCGCCGCTACCAGCGTGGGCGAATATGCCTTCGCGCTGTGCCGCAGCCTGACAAACGTTAAGCTGGGCGACGGCGTTGAGATGCTGGAGCAGTACACCTTTGCAGGCTGTACCAGTCTGGCAAACATCAACCTGGATAAGGTTGGCTTCATCGGCGACTACTGCTTTATGGAAAACGAAGGAATGACCGCTGCGGATCTTTCTTCTGCCACCTACATCGGCAAGTATGCCTTTGTTAACAGCAAGCTCGTTTCCGTCACACTGAAGCCCATCACCGAGGAAGATCCCGATACCGTTTCTGTGGAGGAGGGCGCATTTGCCTACTGCGGTGCGCTGACAGATGTGAAGAATATGGCATCCGTAGACTTCCTGTTCGACCATGCCTTTGCCTATACCGGCGTAACGGAGGCTGATCTGAGCAATGCCTCCCACATCGGCACGCAGGCGTTCATCAAGGAAGAACTGACTCCCTTTAAGGTCATTCTGGGCGAAAAGCTGGTAACGCTGGGCGACAATCCCTTCGCAATGTGCGCCGTCAAGAGCTTCCACAAGGTGGAGACAACAGAGTTTAACGGCACTGTCCACGAGGTTCCCGTTTACACCTATGATATCAGCGAAACCGTAAAGGTGATCGACGGCTCTCTGTACTGCAAGATCCAGACCGGTCTGGAGCTGATCACCTACGCAGGCGTAAGCGGCGAAAATGTGCAGATTGCCGACGGCACTGTGCGCATTACATCTATGGCGTTCGCCGGCTGCGATGTGAAGATGGTTACCCTGCCTTACACCGTTGCAGCTATCGGACATAAGGCGTTCTTCGGCTGCGACAAGCTGGAGATGGTCATTTTCCAAAGCTACGATGCTCCCATCCTGGAAGAGGAATTTGATCCTGCTTATTACGAGAGCCTTGAGCATCTGCCCGGTTCCGGCGACTACGGCACCTATACCGATTACGACGGCAACGAAGTGCAGATCGAATCGATGGGAATGCTGCCCTACTTTATGTGGAACGCAACCGGCGGTATGTACTCCAATGTCTACTACGGCGCGAACTTTGTTGACTATGTCGGCTATGTGGACAATAAGCTGACGCTGGTTCACCCCGTCAACGGCCAGCATTACGACAGCTTCATTATGGGTCAGTATTTTGACCTTTCGCTGGAAGGCGCTGCGGCGGCAGATGATGTAACCTTGGCAGCGATCCAAGCGATTAATGATATCCCCGAGCGCGTTGTCTATGAGCACAAGGAGATTGTGGAAGCAGCCCGTGCTGCTTACAGCAAGATCGCAACCCTGGGTCAGCAGGCGCTGGTAAGCAATTACGACAAGCTTCTGCAGGCTGAGCAGAGAGTGCTGGCACTGACTCCCGAGGAAACTCCGGTAACCGAGGATACGGAGGAGAAGACGCAGAAAAAGAGCCCTGTGGTTGGAATTATTGTGGGCGCGGTCATTGCGCTGGCTGCCGGCGCGGCAGCAGTGGTGCTGTGGCGTAAACCCGCCCTGCGCGCTAAGGTTCTGACAAAGCTGAAGGCATACTGGAAAAGCCTGAAGAAATTTGCGAAAAAAGTTTGGGACAAGGTGTGCGCCTTTGTAAAGAAGCTGAAAAAGAAAGCAAAGAAAGCCCCTGTCGAGAACGAGGAAGAAACCTCTGAAGAATAAATAATTGGGCAAAGCCGCGACTGCGGCTTTGCCCACCGTGAAGGAAGATGCACAAAATGAAGCTGAATAAAAAAGCAATTATGGTGGTCCTTCTGATCGTAACGGTACTGATTGTGGCAGTCGGTTGCGCCGCCACACAGAATCCGTACCGCACCAATGATGCCGAAGGCTATAATATAAGCATCAAATATGATGCCAACGGCGGATTTTTTACCACCAATACTGCTGTCATTGTAGATTCCTACAATTTGGCGGATCTACCCAAAGACAGCAATGCAGATGCACAGATCGTTCTGCTGCCGCCTGATGATCCCCGGCGGGGCAATGAGGCGTTTACCGCCGTGAAGAACGGCTACTTCCTTGCCGGCTGGTACACCCAGTGCAGTTGGGAAGGCGAAAATGCAACTTATGCAAATAAATGGGATTTTGAAAACGATACGTTCAGCGTAAAGGCTGACGGCAGTTACTCTGCCTCTGAGCCGGTATTGACGCTGTATGCAGCCTGGGTCCCGATGGCACAAATTGAGATATACGATCTGGATTCCGGAGAGATGGTCGACATCGCTACCGTAAGCCCGGATGCGGGAAATATCCAGCTTCCCGGTTGGGATGAGACCACCGGATCTGTTTTGATGGGCAAGTTCCCCAAGCGCGAGGGCTACACCTGGGGCGAAGTTTATCTGGATGCTGAAGGAACCCAAAAGGTTGAAGGAACACAGATTACCCATCCTGTCAAGATCAACGAAGAAAATGCAACGATAGAAAACGAAACGCTGAAGCTGTACGTTGACTATATGGAAGGCGAATGGTTCCATATCACGTCGGCGAAGCAGCTGGTCGACAATGCCAGCGTCAGCGGAAACTATATTCTGGACGCAGATCTGGACTTTACGGACCGGATCTGGCCGACAGCTTTGATGCACGGTAATTTTACCGGTACGATTATCGGCAACGGTCATACCATTCGCAATATTTCCGTTACCCAGACGAACAATTCCAAGGTCAATACCGGCTTGTTCGGTCAGCTGACAAAGGAAGCGAGCATCAGTGATGTAACCTTTGAAAATGCCACCCTCACCATTAACGGCGGCACCCGTGTTACCGGCGCAAGCTTTGGCTTGCTGGCGGGCACGGCATCCGATGAAGCACAGCTGCACAATGTTGCGATTTCCGGCAAGGTGCAGATCTCTGCCGAGGCTTATTTCGGCACCGATGATTATGTAATCGGCCTGCTCTGCGGCACCGGTGAGCCTGCCATCGATGATGGCGGCATTACCTGCGAGATCGTAGGGGAGAACACCCAGGGTATTACCGTAACCGTAGAAAACGGCAAGGTCATTTTGAATACCCAGGAATAATTTTGTAAGCTATTTAAAGTTTATATAAGGAGAACAACAACTATGAAGAAAATTCTTGCTTTGGTACTGTGTGCCGCCCTCTGCCTGAGTATGGCAGCGGGACTGACGGGCTGTAAGTCCAAGAAGACCGACGCGCTGGTCATTATGTCTGAGCAGCTGGACGGTCTGTTTAACCCCTTCTTCTCTACCTCCGCACCGGACGGCACCATCGTGGGTATGACCCAGATCGGCATGCTGTCCTCCAAGTATGTCAATGGCGATGTGCAGGTTGCATACGGCGATAACGAAGCCGTTGTTACCAAGGATTACGACATCACCGAGAATGCCGACGGCACCGTTACTTATACCTTCGTGCTGAAGAACGGCATCAAGTTCTCTGACGGTCATCCCCTGACCATGGAGGACGTTCTGTTCAACTACTATGTTTACCTGGACCCCGTTTACACCGGCTCCAACACCCTGTACTCCACCGATATCATCGGTTTGGATGAGTACCGCACCCAGACGGTAGGATCTTCCTCCGGCGACAGCGACGACCTGATCTCCAATCAAGCTTCTGCCCGTGCCCGTGCCCGTCTGATGGAGCTGGTATCTCTGTATCAGGCAAAGCGGAAGGCTTCCGCCACCAGCGAGGTTTCCATTGCTGAGATGAAGGACGCCATCACTTCTCACTCCCTGTCCTCCGGCTACAAGGCTGCGATCTCCAACGACGCTTCTTCCGTGTCCAATGCCGACCTGCTGAAGGATTATGAGCGGGCCCTGGAGCTGTTCAAGGAAGAGCTGGGTCGCGATTACCTCAGCGCCCAGGAATCCTACACCGATGCACCCTACAATGCCCACAGCCAGTTTACCGATGAGGTTTTCTGCTTCCTGTTCACCGAGGGCTACGTAACGGTTGAGTATGCTGAGGGCGCAGACGGCAAGAAGGACCGCACCCAGATCGAATCTCTGACCAAGAATTATCCCGAGTCCATTACCAGCAAGGATGCTGCCATCGACTATGTCTACAACGACAAGGTCAGCACCGCTCTGGATCAGATCCTGCTGTACTGGGCAACCGGCACCACCCTGACCACTGAGTACACCGCAAAGGCTAAGGAAGTCGTTCTGTACGAGAACGTCGGCACCGACGGCACTTTGGCTGTTCAGAACATTTCCGGTATCGTTTCTCTGGGTCACACCGACAAGGCCGGCACCACTATCAATGTCAACGGCACTGACTATACTGTTGCCTCCGGTCATAATGCCGACGGCACCGTTACCAACGACAGCGAGTACGATGTTCTGCAGATCACCATCGACGGCATCGACCCCAAGGCGATCTGGAACTTTGCAGTTACCATTGCTCCCCAGCACTACTACGGCGAGGGCAGCTCTGTCGGTATGGATATCGCCAACAACAAGTTCGGCGTTGAATTCGCAAGCTTCGACTTTATGTCCGATATCATTCAGTCTCCCCGTAACGTAAAGCTGCCTATGGGTGCCGGTTCCTACAAGGTTACCGACAGCAGCAACAGCGACAACCCCAACGAAAACGATTTCTACAAGGACAATGTGGTCTATTTCAAGGCCAACACCAACTTCTCCACCACCGGCACTGGCATCAACAATGCCAAGATCGAGAAGGTCCGCTATCAGGTGGTCAGCTCCAACAATGCCATCACCGCGCTGGAAAGCGGCACCGTTCACTACATTTCCCCCGCACTGACCAATGCCAACTATGAAAAGCTGCAGAGCATGGAAAGCAAGGGCTATAAGATGCTGTCCACCGATCAGCTGGGCTACGGCTACATCGGTGTCAACGCAGCTAAGATCAATGATATCAACCTGCGTAAGGCCATTATGTGCGCAATGAACACTGCACTGGCACTGGACTACTACCGCGCCGGTACTGCTGAGCAGATCTACTGGAATATGTCCAAGGTTTCCTGGGCTTACCCCGATGGCGCTGCCGCTACCGATAACGGCAAGGATTATCCCCAGATGGGCACTTGGAATGAAGATGTTGCCCGCGACAACATCAAGAAGTATATGGAAGCTGCCGGCGTCAGCGCAGGCGATGGCGATCTGCGGATCACCTTCACCATCGCAGGCTCTACTCTGCAGGATCACCCCACCTACAAGGTCTTCCGTGACGCAGCAACTCTGCTTAACGATATGGGCTGGGAGATCAGCGTTGTCTGTGATACCCAGGCTCTGACCAAGATCAGCACCGGCTCTCTGGCTGTTTGGGCTGCTGCATGGTCCTCCGCTCTGGATCCTGATATGTACCAGGTCTACCACAAGGATTCCTCCGCAACCTCCACGCTGGCATGGGGCTACAACCACCTGCGCAACAGCGGCTCTGCTGAGGAGACCTATATCCTCAACGAGCTGTCCGATCTGATCGATCAGGCCCGTGAGACCAATGACCAGGCTACCCGCGCAGACCTGTATGAGCAGGCAATGGGCTATGTTCTGGATCTGGCTGTGGAACTGCCTGTCTATCAGCGTAAAGTTCTGTACGCATACAACACCAATGTTATCAATTCCGATACCATTTCCACTGAGATCAACCCCTACTCTACGCCTCTGGACCGTATTTGGGAGCTGGAATTTGCCGGCTGATAAAGGTTGTGTAAACTATGTTAAAGTACATTTTAAAGAGATTAGGATATTCGATCCTGGTTTTGATAGGTGTTTCTCTGATCATCTATTTTCTGACCAGATTGATGCCTATTGACTTTGTCCGCGACAAGGTCAACTCGATTCAAACCTCCGGCGCCACCGTCTCTACGGAGATGGTGGACGCCATGTACAAGTCCTACGGTCTCAGCGCCGATGCCGGTTTTGCTGATATTATGAAGGGCTATTTCAACTGGTTGGGCGATCTGGTCAAGTTTGATCTTGGCACCAGTTTTAAGTATGGTATCCCGGTTGCCGAGAAGATCGCGATGCATATGGGCACATCCTTTGCCATCGCCTTGATCGCAACCATTTTTGAGTTTATGATCGCCATTCCTCTGGGCATTACGGCGGCGACCCACCAATACAGCCTCCGGGATTATGTAGTTACCATTTTGGTTATGGTGGGCATCAGCCTGCCTGCCTTCTTCTTTGGCAATATCCTGCGCGGTATTTTGGGCGAGGGAGGACTGGGCTGGTTCCCGTCCCTGGGACTACAGTCGGCCGGTGCTTCGCTAAGCGGCATCGACCTGCTTCTGGACTATGCCCACCACGTGTTCCTGCCGGTTTTGACGGTTGTGATTCTGTCTATCGGCGCAAGAATGCGTATGACCCGTACCAATATGCTGGAAGTGCTGAATTCTGACTATATCCGGACTGCCCGCGCCAAGGGTCTGAAGGAAAAGAAGGTTATCAACAAGCACGCATTCCGTAATACCATGATCCCCCTGGTTACCAGTCTGGCAGGTCTGCTGCCCAGTTTGTTCTCCGGTGCGATCATTACCGAGCAGGTTTTTGACCTTCCCGGTATCGGTAATATCGCGCTGCAGGCAATGAATGCCGGCGATATTCCCTTTATTATGGGCTACAATATGTTCCTGGCGCTGCTGAGCGTGCTGGGTGTGCTCCTTGCCGACCTGATGTACGGCTTGGTTGACCCCAGAGTTAAACTGGAGTGAGGAGGGGTACCGTGGAAGAACTGAAAAACGAAGAAACTGTCTCCCAGGAAACTGTGGACACGGAACTGCCTCTTGACAAAAATGTGCGACTGATGTCGCCGACCCAGATGCTGCTGCGGCGTTTCTTCCGCAGTAAGCTCAGCATCATCGGCCTGATTATGGTCATCGGTCTGTTTGTATTCAGCTTCCTCGGTCCGCTGGTGTATACCCAGTGGGGCGAAACGGACTTAGACGAAAGCGGCAAGCTGGAGTATACCACCGCCACCACCACCTATACGGTAAACGGCGTGGAGTATACCCTGAATCAGACCGTTGAGAAGACAATGAAGGATAATTTCCTTGCTGCGCCTTCTGCCGAGCATCCTTTGGGCACCGATAATCAGGGCTACGATGTGCTGGCACGGCTGATGTACGGCGGCAGAGTTTCTCTGATCGTCAGCTTTATGACGGTTATTCTGCTGACCGTGCTGGGCGTTATCATCGGCGGCATTGCCGGTTATTTCGGCGGTGCGGTGGATAACGTGATTATGCGTATCTGCGATATTCTGATGTGCCTGCCCGGTATTCCCATTTTGCTGATCATCAGCTCCGCTATGGACGGCTGGGTCTCCCTGGGTTGGGTAGAAGAGGGTATGCGTATCTATATCCTGATGCTGTTTTTGACTATGATCTCCTGGCCCGGCACTGCCCGCTTGGTCAGAGGTCAGATCCTGAGCCTGCGTGAGCAGGAATATATGGTGGCGGCAGAGGCTATGGGCTTCTCCACCGGCAGAAAGATCTTCAAGCATCTGGTGCCCAATGTTATGCCTCAGCTGATCGTGCAGATGAGCCTGTCTTTGGGCAGTATGATCCTGTATGAGGCAACTCTGTCCTACCTGAATATGGGCATCAAGGCACCTTATACCGCTTGGGGCTCGATGATCAACATCATCACCACTGACCCCAACATTCTGCAGAACTATCTCAATGTCTGGGTGCCTGCCGGTGCTTGCATTGTCATCGCCGTTCTAGGCTTCAACTTCGTAGGCGACGGTCTGCGTGATGCGCTGGATCCCAAGGGAAGGAGATAACTTATGAGTGAAAAGAAAAAAGGTTATCTGACCGGTCGGGAAATTCGCGCTATCGCAAGAGAAAACGCCAAGATCGTTAAGCGCCTGGAGGCATATAAAAACCGCAGGGCAGAGGAATCGGAATTTCTCAGCGAAATGCAGGACGATGCCAACATCTTGGAGATCGACAATCTGCACACCTACTTCTTCACGGAGCAGGGCGTGGTAAAGGCTGTCAACGGCGTATCTTACAGTGTTCCCAAGAATTCTGTCGTTGGTGTCGTCGGCGAATCCGGCTGTGGCAAGAGTGTTACCTCTATGTCCGTTATGCGTCTGATTCAGGGTCCTGCGGGCCAGATCGCGGAAGGCTCTATCCGCTTTAAGTCCCACGAGTACAAGCGCAACGAAAAGGGCGAGCTGATGAAGGACGAAGACGGCAACTTCTATATGGAAGACAAGATCTATGACATCGCTAAGATGCCCATTTCTGAGATCCACCGGATCCGTGGCAAGCAGGTGGCAATGATCTTCCAGGAGCCGATGACCTCCCTGAATCCGGTGTTTACCATCGGTGAGCAGCTGGATGAGGTTACCTTTATCCATACCCCCGGCGCCACCAAGGAGCTGGCGAAGAACAAGTCCTATGAGATGCTCCGCCTGGTGGGTATCATTCCCGAGAATGTCTACGACCGCTTCCCTCACGAGCTGTCCGGCGGTATGCGGCAGAGAGTGATGATTGCTATGGCGCTGGCTGCAGAGCCCCGTCTGATCATCGCCGATGAGCCTACCACCGCGCTGGATGTTACCATTCAGGCGCAGATTCTGGATCTGCTGCAGGATATCAAGAATAAAATCGACGGGTCCATTCTGCTGATCACCCACGACTTGGGCGTGATTGCGGAAATGGCGGACTACGTTGTGGTTATGTATGCCGGCAAGGTTATCGAGCAGGGAACTGTCTACGAGATCTTCCAGAATCCGCTGCATCCTTATACCATCGGTCTGCAAAAGTCTAAGCCCACACTGACTTTGGACGACGGCGCGGAGCTGTATAACATTCCCGGCAACGTTCCCAATCCTGTTAATATGCCGGATCACTGCTATTTCAAGGAGCGCTGCAGCAAGTGCACCGCAAAGTGCTCCGGCGAATATCCCGGTATGATCCAGGTAAGCCCCACCCACTATGTGGCGTGCCATCTCTACAGCGAGGAGGGTTCAAGCAATGGCTGAAGAAATTTTGAATACTCCCCAGCCTTTTGACCCGGATGTTGTTCTGGAAGTGCGCCACCTGCGCAAGTGCTTCCCCATGAAGAAGACAATTACCGGTAAGGTCATCAAGGAATTGGTGGCTGTGGATGATATTTCCTTTAAGCTGAAGGCCGGTGAGACTTTGGGTATCGTTGGCGAATCCGGCTGCGGCAAGACCACCGCCGGCAGAGCCATTCTGAAGCTCCACGAGCCTACTGCCGGTCAGATCATCTTCGACGGCAAGGACATCACCCACTACAATTCGGCGCAAATGCGGTCTATCCGCAAGGAAATGCAGATCATTTTCCAGGATCCCTATTCTTCTCTGCCTCCCAGAAGCACCGTCGGTGGCATCCTCAGCGAACCTGTTCAGGTCCACAAGATCGTGCCCAAGGATCAGATCAAGAACTATGTTCTGGAGCTGATGGATAAGTGCGGTCTGCGGGATTACTACTATGAACGGTATCCCCACGAGTTCTCCGGCGGTCAGCGCCAGAGAATCTGCATCGCAAGAGCCTTGTCTGTCAATCCCAAGCTGGTCATCTGCGATGAGCCGGTGTCTGCATTGGATGTTTCCATTCAGGCGCAGATCATCAACCTGCTGAAGAAGCTGCAGCGGGAGCGGAATTTGGCATACATCTTCATTTCTCACGATTTGAGTGTGGTCAAGTTCATTTCCGACAAGATCGGTGTTATGTATTTGGGTGCGATGATGGAGTTCGGCACAAAGGAAGACATCTTCCGCAATCCTCTGCACCCCTACACCAAGGCGCTGTTTTCTGCTGTTCCCAATCCGGATCCCACAGCGAAAACCGAGCGGATCAAGCTGGAGGGAGATATTCCCAGCCCTGCCAATCCGCCTAAGGGCTGCCGGTTCCACACCCGCTGCCCCTATGCCAAGGAGATCTGCAAGCATGTCGCACCTGAATACAGGGAGCACGAGGAAGGCCACTTTGCTGCCTGCCACCTGTTGGACTGAGAATGAGTATGGGTAAGAAAAAAGAAAAGATCACCTATATCGACGACGGCAGAACACTGGCGGATATGTCGGGTGTTTCCGGACATCGGCTGACACGCAGCACCGTCAGAACGCCGGGTCGGGGAAAAGCCATTTGGGCGACCTACTGGAATGCTGTGAAGATGATGTTTTTGCCTATGCTGGCAGTCATCGGCGCTCTGGTGGTGCTCTACGGTCTGCTGTACCTGATCTTCTCCCTGGCTGCATAAAAAGAAACCGCAAGTCCTTTTGGGACTTGCGGTTTTTGCTTTCTCATTTCTTCCGGTTATAGATCCGGGCTAAGCCACCTTCGCTGGTTTCCCGGAATTGGTGATGCAAATGGATGCCGGTGTCGTGCATAGCGCGGCAGACCATATCGTAGCTGATATTACGGGAGCCGGTGAGGAAATAGCTGAGGTTGCAGGCGTTCATCGCCCGCATAGCGGCTACCGCATTGCGCTCGATGCAGGGGATCTGCACCAAACCGCAGATGGGGTCGCAGGTCAGACCCAGATGGTGTTCCATCGCCACTTCGGCGGCGTATTCTACCTGATCCAAGTCCTGCCCGTACAGCTCTGCCAATGCGGCGGCGGCCATGGAGCAGGCGGTGCCGATCTCTGCCTGGCAGCCACATTCTGCACCGGAAATGGAGGCGTTGCGCTTGGTCAGGCTGCCGATAATGCCAGCGGCGGCAAGACCGCGGATGATCTGCTCATCGGTAAAGCCGCGGGTATCCTGCGCGTATTTCAGCACGGACGGAACAACGCCGCAAGCGCCGCAGGTGGGGGCGGTAACGATGGTGCCGTTGTCGGCATTTTGCTCTGCCACGGCGTAGGCATAGGCGGCGATCTGCTGGAACTCTACCAAACCGGGGTGCCGCTCTTCAGGAATCTGCTCGCTTAAGTATTTTGCCTTGCGCTGAACATTCAGTCCGCCGGGGAGTGTGCCGGTGGCGTTTAAGCCGTCTTCGATGGACTGCTTCATAACCTGCCACACATTCATCAGAAAATCCCAGATCTCCACACCCTCATTCAGCTCCACATAGTCGCTGAGCTTGTGGATATACCGCCATTTGCAGAAATCGGCGATTTCCGCAAAGGAATTTTCGGGGTAGACCTCCGGCGGATCCAAGTGGGGCTGTCCGGGGATGCGGATATCGCCGCCGCCGATGGATTCGACCCGCAGGTAAGCGGTGTCAACCCCGTCCTTAACGGCGTAAAAATCCAGAGTATTGGGGTGAGATTTGGGAAGTTCCTCGCCAGAAAATACGATTTGAGTGGGAATGGGGGAGAATACCTCTCTGAGCACCCGATCGGTGCCATGTCCGACGCCGGTTTTGCTTAAGGATCCGTATAGGATCACCCGGAAACTATCGGCATCGGGATTTTGCTCTAAAAACAGTCGGGCAGCCCGCTCCGGACCCATCGTGTGGGAGGAGGAGGGACCTTTGCCGATCTTGTAAATATCGCGGATGGATTTCATAGGAAAAGCCTCCGTTTCTTTTGTTTCTTATTGTCAGTATATCAAATTTTCAGCACAATCGCAACAGTTATTTCGCACTTTCCTGCAGGGCTTCCAAGCTCAGCTCACCTGCCAGCTTGAATAGGGCGTCGCTCAGCACCTGCTCCAGCGATTTGCCGGCGGAAAGGGCAATGCGGGTATAAAAAAGAGCCACGGATGGCTCTAGGGTCAATGTGATCTTTTTCATAGGGGCAGCCTCCCGGGGTGAAAAATACTATTTCATCCTATGCAGACCCTTGACATTGGTGCTATAATATATAGTAACGAATTATGCCAAAGAGAGGATGCATTCATCATGGCAAAAGACAAAAAGGTTGAACAGATCACCGATATGGAGGTAGACTTTGCCCAATGGTTTACCGACGTGTGCAAAAAGGCACAGCTGATCGATTATTCTTCCATTAAGGGCGTGTTTATTTACCGTCCTTACGGTTATGCAATTTGGGAGAACATTCAGCGGATCATGGATGTGGAATTTAAGAAAAACGGCGTTGAAAATGTCTATATGCCCCTGCTGATTCCTGAAAGTCTGCTGCAGAAGGAAAAGGATCACGTGGAAGGCTTCGCACCGGAGTGCGCCTGGGTCACCATGGGCGGCGGTGAGAACTTAGAAGAGCGCTATGCCATCCGTCCTACTTCCGAAACTCTGTTCTGCGAGCATTTT
>JAZNNE010000048.1:0-22544 GCA_045580125.1 Faecousia sp.
GGAGCAGCGTAAGCGCCCTGAGTGGAGTCATACTTCAGCAGGTGAGCCAGCATCTTGGGGGAAGTCAGGTCGTTGATAGCGACAACCTCAAAACCCTCAGCGCCGAACATCTGACGGAAAGCCAGACGACCGATACGGCCAAAACCGTTGATAGCAACTTTAACAGACATGGTAAATTTCCTCCATTTCAAATTACTGCTTTTGCAGTATGGTATACAATATTTGGGCTAACCCCATACGGCATCATTATACAATACAAACCGTCCATTGTAAAGAGGTGGAATTGTAAAAAAATGCGATTTTTCGTCAGAACTTATGGTTAAAGCGCACAAGCCCCTTTTTTCGACACAAAATATTTACGCATTTTTCCAAATTAGGGCTTGCTTTTTTATAAGAAGTAGGGTATGATGTATTAGCACTCAAGATTACAGAGTGCTAAACAGATAGATAAAGGCAGGTTTCCTGCAGTCTAAATAATTTGTATGGAGGAAATTCAAATGAAACTGAAACCCATGGCAGACAACGTTCTGCTGAAGCAACACGAAGCGGAGGAGACCACCTCCTTTGGCATCATTTTGGCAACTTCCAACAAGGAAAAGCCCGCCATCTACGAGGTCGTCGCCGCCGGCGAGGGCACCAAGGATGTAACTATGACCGTCAAGGCAGGCGACAAGGTGGTCGTCGGTCAGTACGTCGGCAGCGAGATCAAGCTGGACGGCGTGGAGTATAAGTTTGTAAAGCAGGACGACATCTTAGCCGTCGTGCTGGACTGATAGGAGGAAATGACTATGGCAAAATTGATCGTTTACGGCGAAGACGCCCGCAAAAAGCTGCAGTCCGGTATCGACCAGCTGGCGGATACCGTTAAGGTTACCTTGGGTCCCAAGGGTCGCAACGTGGTGCTGGGCAAGAAGTACGGCGCACCCCTGATCACCAACGACGGCGTTACTATCGCCAAGGAAGTGGAGCTGGAAGACCCCTTTGAGAATATGGGCGCGCAGCTGGTCCGCGAGGTCGCTACCAAGACCAACGATGTTGCCGGCGACGGCACCACCACCGCCACCGTTCTGGCGCAGGCAATCACCCGCGAGGGTCTGAAGAATCTGTCTGCCGGCGCAAATCCCATGGTGATGCGCAAGGGCATCGACAAGGCCGTTGCCGCCGCTGTGGAAGCCATCAAGGCAAACTCTGTTCCCGTTTCCGGCTCTGCCGGTATCGCCCGTGTCGGTGCCGTTTCCTCCGGCAGCGAGGACATCGGCGCACTGATCGCCGAGGCGATGGAAAAGGTAGGCACCGAAGGCGTCATCACCATCGAAGAATCCAAGACCGCAGAGACCGGTCTGGAGGTTGTTGAGGGTATGCAGTTCGACCGTGGCTACATCTCCCCCTATATGGTTACCGACACCGACAAGATGGAGGCTGTCCTGGACGACGCCCTCATCCTGATCACCGATAAGAAGATCTCCTCCATTCAGGAGATCCTGCCCATCCTGGAGCCCGTTGTCAAGACCGGCAAGAAGATGATGATCATTGCCGAAGACGTGGAAGGCGACGCACTGGCAACTCTGCTGGTCAACCGCCTGCGGGGCAACTTCAACTGCGTCTGCGTCAAGGCACCCGGCTTTGGCGACCGCCGCAAGGAAATGCTGCAGGATATCGCAACTCTCACCGGCGGCACTGTGATCTCCAGCCAGCTGAATATGGAGCTGACCGAGGCGCAGCTGACCGATCTGGGTCGTGCCCGTCAGGTTGTCATCACCAAGGACACCACTACCATCGTTGACGGCGCCGGCAATGTCGAGGACATCAAGGCCCGCGCCAACCAGATCCGCGCTTCTATCGCCACCACCAATTCCGATTACGACCGCGAGAAGCTGCAGGAGCGGCTGGCAAAGCTGAGTGGCGGCGTTGCCGTCATCAAGGTGGGCGCGCAGACCGAGGTGGCTATGAAGGAGCAGAAGCTGCGTGTTGAGGACGCTCTGAACGCAACCCGCGCAGCTGTGGAAGAGGGCATCGTAGCCGGCGGCGGCACTGCACAAGTCAATGCCGTAGCCGCTGTTGAAGCGCTGATCGAAACTCTGTCCGGCGCCGAGAAGACCGGCGCAAAGATCATTGCCAATGCCCTGCAGGCTCCCATCCGCCAGATCGCCGAGAATGCCGGCGTGGACGGCAGCGTGGTTTACGAGAAGATCCGCACCTGCGGTAAGGTGGGCTTCGGCTACAACGCCTACTCCGAGGAGTATGTAGATATGATCGCCTCCGGCATCGTTGACCCCACCAAGGTTACCCGTTCCAGCCTGGAGAACGCCGCATCCATCGCAGGCTGCGTGCTGACCACCGAATCTCTGGTGGCCGACAAGCCCGATCCTGCCGGCGATGCCGCTGCAGCCGCAGCCGCCGCCCAGGGTGGTATGTACTAAGCATCAATATAAAAGGCGTGAGGAAATTCCTCACGCCTTTTTATATTTTAGGACGAACCCTTGCCCCCTCATAGAAGGGACCGGGTTGCGTTTGCGATGGTTATGCGCCCATTCTTTCTCTTCTGAGCTTATCCGCTTTGCAGAACAGCAGGAAGCCGATGATGAACAAGATCACCAGCGCGCCCACCGCCAGATTTTCATTTTGCAGCTGCAGCCCGAAGACATTGCCCGTCCAGCCGGCGGTCAGCTGATTGATCAGCGCCACCAGACCCATACCCAGGACAGACGCGCCCTTGCCGCAAATATCCATCAGTCCGTAATATTCGCCGCTCTGATCGGCAGGAATGATCTTGCCAAGATAGGATCGGCTCAGTGCCTGGATCGCGCCCTGGAACATACCCACCAATGTCGCCAGCAGCCAGAACTGCCACTGCGCCACCAAGAATACCGCGAACAGCGTAATGCCGGTGTAGCAAAGGATGCAGACCTTCATCAGCTTGCCGGAATCGCGGTTTTGCGCCAGCTTGCCGAAGATAATTGCGCAGGGAAATGCCACGATCTGTGTCAGCAGCAGCGCCAGCAGCAGACCGGTGGAGTCCAGCCCCAGAGATTCGCCGTAAGCCGTGGCCATATCAATAATGGTGTACACGCCGTTGATAAAGAAGAAAAATGCCAGCAGATACAGGAAAATATGCTTTTCCTTCCGGGCCTTCTTCAGGGTGTTCCACAGCTGACGGAAGGTATCCGCCACCACGTGGCTGCGCTTGGGAACATAGGCGGTCTGCTTATACCGCCGCAGCAGCGGAAGGGTAAATACCGCCCACCAGATCGCTGTAACCGCAAAGGCAATGATCAGCGCCGTGGTCTGGGTGATGCCGAAGCTTTCGTACAGCAGCACCGGGATCAGGCACGCCACAAAGGGGATCACCGAGCCGATATAGCCGTAGGCATAGCCCTTGGTGGATACGTTGTCCATTCGTTTTTCCGTGGTGATCTCCGGCAGCATGGAATCATAAAATACCAGACTGGAGTTGAAGCCCACCTTGCCAATGATATATATGCCCAAAAACAGCAGCCAGTTTTGGGTAATGCCCAGCGCCGCACAGCCCAGCACGCCCAAAATCACGCTGCCGATAAAGAATGGCTTTTTGTGTCCTTTTTGGTCTGCCATCGTGCCGCAGAGCGGACCGATGATCGCCACCAGCGCGGTAGCGATAGAGCCGGCATAGCCCCAGTAGGATAGGTACATATTCTCATCCACACCGGCGCCGGCAGCCAGCGCTTTGAAATAAATGGGAAGTAGCGTTGCCACCAGCAAAGTAAATGCAGAATTACCGATGTCATACAGAATCCAGCTTTGTTCTAAGGATGTTAAGCGAAATCTCTCTTTCATATAAGCCCTCTTTCTTTTCAGAATACTGATATAGAATATCACATCTTTCAAAAGATTGCAAATTTGCCCATAATGGGGTATAATCACAAAAAACCCCCCAGGAGAAATTTATGGAAAAGCTATTTTATAAAGACTGCCATTTATCCCGATTTTCCGCCACAGTTACCGGCTGCGAAAAGGGTGAAAAGGGCTATCTTGTAACCCTGGACGCCACCGCGTTCTATCCCGAGGGCGGCGGTCAGGCCTGCGATATTGGCGCCCTTGGCGGCGCAAATGTGTTGGACGTGCGGGAAAAGGACGGAGAGATCCTCCATCTGTGTGATGCGCCCCTGACAGAGGGCGATACCGTAGAGGGTGAGATCGATTGGGCACGCCGTTTCGACCTGATGCAGCAGCACACCGGCGAGCATATCCTCTCCGGACTGATCAATGCCCGATTTGGCTATCATAATACCGGCTTTCACGTAGGCGCTGACGTGATGGAGGTGGACTTTGACGGTCCCATCTCCCCTGACGATTTGGCAGATTTGGAACGCCAAGCCAACGAGGCCATCTGGCAAAACGCCCCCGTCAAATGCTGGATCCCCTCTCCTGCGGAGCTGGAAACCGTAAAATACCGCACCAAGCGGGCGCTGCCCTGGCCGGTGCGGATCGTACAGGTGGGCGACGTGGACAGCTGCGCCTGCTGCGGCATTCACGTAGCACACACCGGTGAGGTGGGCTTGATCAAGATCCTCTCCTGCGCATCTTTGCGGGGCGGCATCCGTCTGGAAATGGTCTGCGGCGGTCGTGCGTACCGGTACATGACGGAAATTTTCAACCAGAACCGCATCGTTTCCCAAACCTTCTCCGCAAAGCTTCTGCAAACCGGCGAAGCCGCCAAAAAGATGGCGGATGCCCTGGCAAACGAAAAAGCCCGCGTAACCCAGCTGCAAAAGCAGATCTTTGCACACACCGCGACAGCCTATGAAGGCAAGGAAAATGTGCTTCATTTTGCCGACAGCCTTGAGCCGGCGCAGGTGCGGGAGCTGGCGGATCAGATCAGCCGGATGATTTCCGGCTTTGCCGCAGTATTTTCCCAAACGGAAACCGGCTTTTCCTACTGCCTTGCCACCCAGACCGGCGACCTGCGGGAGCTGGGCAAAGCGATGACAGCTCAGCTAAACGGCCGCGGCGGCGGCAAGCCGAATTTCCAGCAGGGCAATGTAAACTGCACCAGGACCGCCGTGGAAGATTTCTTCGCAAAGTGCTGATTTTTGTGTAAAGTGATGAAAAAACTTCCAAAAACTTGCATTTCCCTCTTGCGTTTTGTGCGTTTTTCCTTTATAATGTAGTCAAATTGGCAAAGGAGGCGATCATCGTATGGGTAAACTGATAGCCGTGCTGTCCGGCAAAGGCGGAACGGGTAAAACCTCCCTTTGCGCCGGTATCGCCTCTGCATTGGCGCAATCCGGCGAGCAGGTGCTGTGTATCGACTGCGATATCGGTCTGCGGAACTTAGACATTTCTTTGGGTCTTGCCGATTACTGCGCCCTTTCCTTTGAGGACGTGTACAGCGGCAACTATCCCTTGGAACGGGCCCTGCAGCACCCCAATTTCCCCACGCTTTTCTTCCTTACCGCCCCTGCAAACTGCAGCTGCGAGTATGTTGATCCGGAAAAATTCGCCGCATTCTTAGAAGACGCTAAAAAACGCTTCGACTACATCCTGCTGGATGCCCCCGCCGGCATCGAAGCCGGATTCCAGCTGTGCGCCCGACACGCGGATCAGGTGATTTTGGTCACCAACGCCGATCCTGCCTCTGTGCGCGATGCCGCCCGTGCCGGCGAGCTGCTGGAAAAGATGGGCAAAACCTCTGTCCGGGTGGTGGTCAACCGGGTCAACGAAAAACTGTATAAGGTCGTCCGTGTAACCGTGGACGATGTGATGGATCGGGCCGGTCTTCCCCTGCTGGGCATTGTGGAAGACGACACCGGCGTTTCCCTTGCCGCCGCCTTTGAGCAGCCCCTGCTGTGCTACAACAAGCGCTCTGCCGCCGCCAAGGCCTGCAAGCGGATCGCAAAGAGAATCCAAGGGTTCCCGGAGCCCATTCCCTTCCGGTAATATATGAAAGGAGCGATGGAGCATGAATATAGCTTTTCTGGCACACGACAAGAAAAAAGAACTGATGGTCCAGTTCTGCACCGCCTACAAGAGCATTCTGAGCAAGCATAACCTCTTCGCCACCGCCACCACCGGCCGTCTGATCGCAGACAACACCGGTCTTGATGTTACGCTGCTGCTGTCCCATAAGCAGGGCGGCCATCAGCAGATCAATGCCCGCATCGCTTATAATGAACTGGATCTGGTGCTGCTGTTTAACGATCCCAACGCCATCGATCCCTGGGACGACAGTCTGATGGTAGAAACCATTCGCCATTGCGACAAGCACAATGTTCCCATCGCCACCAATCTCGCCTCTGCGGAAATTTCCATTATGGGTCTGCAGCGGGGCGATCTGGACTGGCGGGAAATGCTGCACCCCAAGTCCAAACATTAAAATGCGATTTCGGTGGAGAGTGCTTTACTCTCCACTTTTGCCTATCACACAAACCAACCATATGTCATCCCGAGCGAAACGAAATGGAGCCGAGGGATCTACCGCGCCAATTGTCTGCGAAGATTCCTCCACTCGTTGCACTCGGTCGGAATGACACATTTTTGTGTAACCCTGTTTATTTGGAGGAACCGATTATGAGCGTTATGAAACCCCGCACACTGTCCGGTTTTATGGAGCTGCTGCCCGGTAAGCAGGCGCAGTTTGAGCGGATGGTGGATATTCTGCGGAAAACCTATGCATCCTACGGCTTTGCCGCTCTGGACACCCCCGTCATCGAGGACGCCCAGATTTTGCTTGCCAAAGGCGGCGGCGAAACCGAAAAACAGATCTACCGCTTCCAGAAGGGCGATTCCGATCTGGCACTGCGGTTCGATCTGACTGTGCCGCTGGCAAAATATGTTGCCCTGCACTGCAACGACTTGGCATTCCCCTCCCGCCGCTTCCAGATCAGCAAGGTCTACCGCGGCGAACGTGCCCAGCGCGGTCGCTTCCGCGAATTTTATCAGGCGGATATAGACATCATCGGCGACGGCGCGCTGGATATCCTCAACGAAGCCGAAATTCCCGCCATCATCTACAAGGTCTTCCGCGGCTTCGGTCTGACCCGATTCCAGATCCGCGTTAACAACCGCAAGATCCTCAACGGCTTCTACGCCATGCAGGATCTTAGCGAAAAAAGCGGCGAAATTATGCGCACTGTGGACAAGCTGGACAAGATCGGCGCGGAAAAGGTGCGCCTTTGCCTGACCGACGACTGCGGTCTGACCGGCGAGCAGGCAGATGCCATTTTGGCATTTATGTCCATCGCCGGCACCAATGCACAGGTAGTCGCCGCTTTGGAAAATTATGCTGGCAAGAACGAAATGTTCGATCAGGGTCTTGCGGAGCTGAAGGCGGTTACCGCAAATCTGTCTGCCTTCGGCGTGCCGGAGGAGAATTTCGCCGTAGACCTGACC
Organism: Faecousia sp.; assembly: GCA_045580125.1. Lineage (GTDB taxonomy): Bacteria > Bacillota > Clostridia > Oscillospirales > Oscillospiraceae > Faecousia. Next base: position 7,369 of record JAZNNE010000048.1, read on the forward strand.
ATCGCTCGCGGATTGGACTACTATACCGGTACGGTTTACGAAACCACGCTGCTTGACCATCCCGAGATCGGCTCTGTCTGCTCCGGCGGTCGTTACGACGATCTGGCAGGCTTCTACATCGAAAAGAAGCTGCCCGGTGTGGGCATTTCCATCGGTCTGACCCGTCTGTTCTATGTGCTGGACGAGCAGGGTCTGATCAACCCCGAACTGCCCAGCGCACCGGCAGATGCTTTGGTGCTGCCGATGGGCGACAGCACCGCCGCCATCGCACTGGCAGAGGATCTGCGCAGCGCAGGTCTGCGGGTGCAGCTGTACGCCGAGCAGAAGAAATTCAAGCAGAAGATGGCATACGCCGACAAGCTAGGCGTGCCCTTTGCCGTACTGCTGGGTGAGGATGAGATCGCCGAGGGCAAATGCTCTGTCAAGAATATGCGCACCGGCGAGCAGATCAAATGCACCGCCGCAGAAGCTGCTGCGCATATCAAGAGCGTGCTGAGCGCCAATTCCGGCAACATCATTCTGGAAAAGTAATATGGAAGAAAAATTCATCGCCGCCTGGGCGAAAAATCGGGAAAAGGCCGCCGGGATCGGGGTGCGTATGCGTCCCGTGGATGCCGATTCTATGAAAAATGCCCACCGTATGATGTCCGGCAATCGGGAAAGCGACGGATTTTCCCTGCTTGCCCAGAAAAACCGACTGGATCTGAGCTTGGAGGCGCTGGTCATCGACAAGCGCTTCACCGCGCTGTTTTCCGACGAGGAGGCCAACAACGCCTTGGACCGCCTGCTGAATGCCGGCTATCAGTTTTAGAAAACTCCCCCAGTCAGCCTGTTCGGCTGACAGCCCCCTCAAAGAAGGGGCCGAGGGTGTGCCTAATTTTTGCGCAAAAAAGCGGCTGTTTTTCAACAGCAGCTTTTTTTATTTTCTCTTAGCCCTCCAGAGCCATAACCTTATCGATTCTTCTCTGGTGGCGCTCATTATGGGAGAACTCCGTACCCAGCCAGGTATCCACGATCTCCAGCGCCAGCATCTGTCCCACCACAGCAGCACCGATGGCCATCATATTGGTATCGTTATGCTCCCGGGTCATACGGGCGCTCATCACATCGCTGAGCAGCGCACAGCGAATGCCCTTGACCTTATTGGCGGCAATGGATACGCCGATGCCGGTGGTGCACAGCACGATGCCCCGGTCACATTCGCCGGCGGCAACTGCCTTGGCAGCCGCACCGGCAAAATCGGGATAATCGCAGGAATCCAAAGTATAGGTGCCGAAATCCTTGACCTCATAGCCCGCCTTCTGCAGATGGGGGATCAGAACTTCCTTCAACGCCAGCGCGCCGTGATCACAGCCGATTGCAATTTTCATAATTTTTCTCCTTTATATGACATACCCGCCGTTGACGGGGAGAATTTGTCCGGTAACGAAATCCGCCTGCGCCAGATATTCCATGGCCTTCGCCACATCCTCCGGCGTGCCGTTTCTGCCCAAAGGCGTTTCTTCGGCCATTCCCGCCAAAATTTCCGGATCCACATTGGCGCACATATCCGTTAAAATGACGCCGGGGGCGACGCAGTTGACCCGAATTCCGCTGGGTCCCAGCTCCTTCGCCAACGCCTTGGTCAGGGCGATCACTGCGCCCTTGGTGGCAGAATAGGCGGCTTCGCAGGACGCACCCACCTGACCCCACATAGAGCTGACGGTGATGATGCAGCCGGCTTTCTTTTGCAAAAAGGCAGGCATCGCGGCATTGACGCAGTGGTAAATGCTTTTCACGTTTACGTCAAACAGCCGATCCCATTGTGCCTCCTCCAGCTGGCTCATCAAGCCATAATGGGTAATGCCGGCGTTGCAGATCAGCACATCCACATCGCCGATAGCGGCAAACGCATCTTTCACAGCTTGTCCGTCGGAAACATCGCAGCAAATGGCGGTCGCGCCGGTTTTTTTCGCCACAGCTTCCGCAGCAGCGTGATTTTTCCCGTATAAAAAGAACACCCGGTGTCCTTTGGCGGCAAACAGCTCCACCGCCGCCGCACCGATTCCCCGGCTACCGCCGGTAATTACAACATTCGACATACTGCACCTCACGTTGTCATTCTGAGCGTAGGGCGAAGCCCGAAGTCGAAGGATCTTCGCACCAATTTGCTGCGAAGATTCCTCGATTCCGCTTCGCTTCACTCGGAATGACACACGATTTCATAATTTTATCTCCTGCGGCTCTTTGTGCGGTGATCCGCACGGATTCCGGACAGCTTGGAGTCCGATTCTGACATAAACGCCTTCAGCTTTTCCTCAAACAGCTGATCCGCCGTCTTGGGTGCAGGCGGCGGCGTAGGCACAGTCTCCCGACGGGCAGGTCTTGCAGCCGGTCTGGGCGCAGCTTCCCGCTGGGGTTTCGCCTCCAGGCGCTTGATGGACAGATTGATCTTGCCGCTGTCGTTGCCGATGACCACGACCTTTACATCCTGCCCCTCGCTTAAGTGCTGACGAATGTCGCTGACATAGGCGTTGGCCACCTCGGAAATATGTACCATACCGGTCTTATTTTCCGGCAGGGCTACGAATGCGCCGAAATTGGTGATTGTCTTGATCTTGCCTTCTAAGATTGCGCCGACGGTTAACTCCATAGGTTTTTGCTTTCCTCCAAATTTTTTACTGTCCCGGTTGGATCACAATTGCGTCCCCCGGAACCATATCCAGTTCGCCCTGCGCAATGTCCTCTACGCTGCCGGCAGAACCCAAATTGTCGATATCTTCCTGCTTTTGCTGGTTTTCATATTCCAGCTGGGCGGCCTGTTTTCTTTTGGCTTCTGTGTAGTCGATAATTCCGTCGATGGCGATATTCAGCGCCAGCAGCGCCACCATGGACGCCGCGATCATACAGATCACCGCCGTCTTGGTGCGCCGGCTGCTGCGGACAAATTTCACGCGCACGCGGCGAAGCAGTCTTATCAGCTTTTTCATACGGCCGTCTCCCCTTTTGTTTTTTGCGGGTACATTTTATTGTAACCTTTTTTCCTGCGGTTGCAAATAGTTTTTTCATATTTTTTAAGAAAAAAGCGAAAATTTTCCGCAAAGGAAGCCAAATTTTGTCAAACACCCGCCGCAGCAGCCGGGTGGCAGTGAGTTCCCAGAACGCGAATCCCACGCCAAGCCCCAAAGTGTAGCCAAATCGCAGATCTGCGCGGCATACGCCGAAGCCAAGATAGAGCCAGCCCGCCCCCAGTGCCACCAAAAACAGCGCGTCCGCCAGGTTGGTAAACTTCGGGCGCAGGGGTCTGAGGAAATCGTAGACAAACGCAAGCTGCATACCGATCAGGCAGGCCGCCAGAAAGCGGTCTGCCGCCAAAGCCGGTGCGCTCATGTGCGAAAGCGGCGAAGCCAGCCGCCGGGCTGCCGGTTGTCCTCGTAGACGATGGCACACACCTGCCCGTCCACCGCTACCTGCCCGCCGTCCAGCGCCAGCTGCCGCAGCTGCAATTCCTGCCCGTGGACCGTCATTCGTCCCAGCTCGGTGCAAAGCACCACCGCATTTTCATCAAAGCTGACCACCTCTGTCACACCGGACATCGTCAGCTGCCGCCGCTCATTGAGAATCACCTTATGGGGCATCTGCAGTTTGCCTTCAGCCATACCAATCCCCTCCTCGGGAAAGTGTATGTAGAAGAAATCAGGAATATGCCGCAGTACAGACGTCCGGTGGTCTTCCCTGCAGCAGCAATCGAAAGTCGTGTCTGTAGGGGTCGATGCCTACATCGACCCGAAACCGCACAACAAATAACGGGCGGATGTGGGCATCCGCCCCTACGATAAACCTTTGGTGCACGCTATTCCTCTCCCGACACGGCTTGCGCCACGCCACCCTCATCAGTCAAAAATCAAAGATTTTTTCCAGCTTCCCCCAGGGGAAGCCTTTTAAAGGGGCAACCCTTTCGGATTGCCCCTTTGTGTTACTTTATTTTCTTCAAGAAACCTTCCAGTCTGTCCATACCCTTTTGCAGGTCGGTATCACTGCAGCAGTAGGAGATCCGCAGATAGCCCGGGCAATCGAAGCAGGAGCCGGGTACCGTTGCCACCGCCGCTTCCTTGATCAGGCGGGTGCAAAATTCCTCGTCGCTGATTCCAAATCCGGAAATATCCGCGAACACGTAAAACGCGCCCTTGGGCTCGGGGAAATGAAGTCCCATTTCCTTCAGCCGTCCGCAGACAAATTCTCTGCGCCGCTGGTAGACCCGCGCCATTTCCTTGTTGTCGGTGCTCAGCGCTGTTACACATGCGTCCTGCAGGAATGTAGGCACCGCCGCAACCTCGGCAGCGTGCAAAAGCAGCAGCTTCTGCATAACCTCCCCGTCGCCGACGAGATAGCCAACACGCCAGCCGGTCATCGCCCAGGGCTTGGAAAAGCTCTGGCACAGCAGGATCTGGGGCTTCAGCTCCACATCCAAGCTCAGGTCGGGCAGTTTTTCCTGGCTCAAGCCCTGATACACATTGTCGCAGATGACGAAAATATCCTTGCCCAGCACCGCATTCTTCACTGCGGCCAGGGATTCCTCGCTAAGCACCGCGCCGGTGGGATTGTTGGGAGAATTGAGAACGATGGCCTTGGTTTTCGGCGTGATCGCCTTTGCAAGAGCCTGCGCTGTCAACTGAAAACCGTCGGGTTTTGTATCCAGCAGCACCGGCTTGCCGCCGGCGATGGTAACGATGGACGCATACAGCGGAAACGCCGGGGTGGGGATAATGACCTCCTCACCGGGATTCAAAACGCCCAGCAGCGCCGTAAACAGCGCGCCGGTGGCGCCTACCGTGATCAGCACCTGTTCAGCGGTACAGTCAAAGCCCCGCAGCGTCTCAAACGCCGCCACCTCGTGGCGCAGATCCTCCACGCCCTGATTGGGGGCGTAGTGGGTGCGATTCTGAAACAGCGCCGTCAGCGCCGCAGCCTTGACCTCCTCCGGCGTGTCGAAATCCGGCTCGCCTAAGGTTAGCATAACACAGTCGTCCACCGTCTTCGCCATATTGGTATACAGGCGAATACCGCTGCGCTTCAACGTATTCAAATTTTGATTCAGAGGGATCATACTTCCACCTCCGCCAGCTGCTCGAACAGCTCTGCGCCCACGGGCAGAACCGCATCGTCAAAGTCAAAATTGTCGCTGTGCAGCGCCGGCACATCCCCCAGTCCCAGGAAGAAGAACAGACCGGGTACATAGCGCAGATACCAGCCGAAATCCTCTGCCGTCATACTGGGCGCATCCAGCTCGTTCCATTTGATGACAGAACGCAGCTTGGTGTAAAGCGCGCCGTCGTTCATCACCGCGGGATAGCCTTCGCTGAAATGAAGCGTTACCTCGCAGCCGCAGGCTTCTTCCACATCGTTAGCGATTGCCACCAATTTGCTGCGCATTTCCTCAAAAACGACATCTTGAAATGCCCGCAGAGAGCCTTCCATATGGCAATGGGCGGACAGCGCATTGCGTGCCGTGCCGCTTTGCAGCTTGCCGAATTTCAGCAGCCGGTAAATATGGGCGGGATAGCTTTTTTCCATTTCGTAAGCTCTGGTGTAGAAGGCCACTGCCGCCGCAGTGGCATCTGCGCCCAGCTCCGCTTTTGCGATATGAGCAGATCTGCCGGTAATATCCACAGTAACCTCACTGGCGCGGCTCATCAGCTCGTTTTCCCGGCTGAAAATCTTGCCCTTGGTCAGACCCGGCCACAGATGCAGACCGAAGATCGCTATTACCTTATATTCCTCCAAAACGCCGCTCTGGCAAATAGGCAGCGCGCCGCCGGGAGATTCCTCACCGGGCTGGAAGATCAGCAGCACATTGTTCTTATTTCGCTTTTTGCCGTTTAACCGTCTGGCAAGCTCCAGCAAAATCGCCATATGTCCGTCGTGTCCGCAGGCGTGCATTTTGCCCGCATGGGTGGATGCATATTCCGCACCGCTGTTTTCGCAGATAGGCAGCGCATCGCAATCGGCGCGGAACGCGATCGTCGTATCTGCGCCGTAATCAAAATAGGCGCACAGACTTTCCGCCGTGGGAGAAAACACACGGCAGCGCAGCGGATGCAGGCTGTTTCGCAAATATTCCATTGTCCGGGGCAGGTTCAGCTCCAGTTCCGGGATGCGGTGCAGCGCCCGGCGGTCAGCAATGATCTGCATAACGGCCTCCTTGGGATAAATTTTACCTTATTATAGTCTATTTCCCGCTATGTGTCAAATCCGGGGTTGTGTTTTTGCAAAAAAGGTGGTACGATAACAAAAACAAGCCAAAGGAGACACCCTATGGACGCTTACGAGATCATTGAATATATCCGCACCTCCGAAAAGAAGACCCCCGTGAAGGTCTACGTTTGGGAGAATGCCCCGGTGGACTTCCCCAACTGCCGCGTATTCCCCGCCGGCGACGGCTGCAAGATCGTTTTCGGCGACTGGAAGGACATCGCCCCTGTGCTGGAAAATAACACCTTTGCCCATCTGGAGATCGAGAATAACTGCAGAAATTCTGCAATTCCCATGCTGGATGTCAAGGATATTCCCGCCCGCATTGAGCCGGGTGCTATCATTCGAGAGCAGGCGGAGATCGGCAAGAATGCCGTGATCATGATGGGCGCAGTGATCAATATCGGTGCCATCATTGGCGAGGGTACGATGATCGACATGGGTGCGATCCTGGGCGGTCGTGCCACCGTGGGCAAGAATTGCCACGTAGGCGCAGGCGCTGTGCTGGCCGGTGTTATCGAGCCTGCCTCCGCAACCCCCGTGGTGGTGGAGGATAATGTGCTCATCGGCGCAAACGCCGTGGTGATCGAGGGCTGCCGCATCGGCGAAAACGCCGTGGTCGCCGCCGGTGCTGTTGTGGTCAGCGACGTCGCCCCCAATACTGTGGTGGCAGGCTGCCCCGCACGGGTCATCAAGGTCAAGGACGAAAAGACCACCGCCAAAACCGCGCTGGTGGACGCCTTGAGAGAGCTGTAAAAGAGAAACATAGAACTCGGCCCCCTCATTGAGGGGGCTGTCTTTTTGCACAGCAAGAAGACTGGGGGAGTTAAACTCCCTCCGTCTTTGCCTGTGGCAAATCCACCTCCCTCAAAGAGGGAGGCAAGGGGATTCTTCTTTGCGCTTGCACCTTTTCTGCGCTGTGGAATATCTTGGAATGAGCGGTGAATCGCTCGAAATAATTCTTGGAGGTATTCGTTATGTGCAACAACACCTGCTTTGGTGGTAACAACTGCTGGTGGATCATCATTCTGATCCTGCTGTTTACCTGCTGCGGTAACGGCAACAGCTGCGGCAACGGCTGCGGCAACTACGTCTGCGATCGCTGCTAAGTAAAAGTAAGGGCGCCCCCTTCGGGGCGCCCAAATTTACTTTTTCGTATGTCATTCCGAGTGGAGCGAAGCGGAATCGAGGAATCTTCGCTCTTCTTGTCTTGCGTAGATCCCTCGGCTACGCTCGGGATGACAACATTCCTTGTTCTTGCATCTTTATCACTCTTCGGTAATCAGCGCATCCTCCAGGGTGCGGCCCAGGCTGTAATGGAACACATTATCCCGGGCAGGCGACAGATCCGGCAACGTACCGCGGCGCACAAACACCGCATCGTTCTGGAACAGGATGGGACACAGCTGTCCCTCCTCCATCACCGCCTCGTGCAGCTTATAGAAGTTACCGGCGTTGGTCATGGCATCCAGACTCATCTGATACAGCGCAGGGTCTGCCAGACCGCCGTAATTTAAGGATGTGTTCGTGCCGAAAAACGAAGAAATATCCATATTGGCAGACAGCTTGGTCTGTCCTAGATACAGATCGTATTCCGAGTATTTCAGATTTTCCTCCAGATCCTCCGCGGTGCTTTTGATAATGCTGACCTTCAAACCGCCGGCACGGAGCATATCCGCGATGGCCAAACCTGCACGATGGCGCACCACATCATCGCCGTTGAGCAAAATCGTAACGGAATTCTCCGTCAGCTCCACCGCAGCAACCGCCTCGGCAAACAGCTCCGGTGCGTAGCTGTAGCGCTGCGCCAGAGAGGAGTTGTACCAGGGCGACGCCGGAGATGCCGGCAGCGACGCCGGTCGCGCAATGCCCTGATAGTACTGCTCTGCGATCAGCTCCCGATCAATGGCGTGGGTCAACGCCTGACGGATGGCAGGATCGGAGAAAATCTTGCTTTTTTCATTGCACACCAGATACAACAGCTTTCCGTTCTCGGCGCTCCACAGCTCATAGTCGCTGCGGAAATCCACGTACCGGTCCGAGCCGGGATCGGAAACCACCAGGCTGACGCCTTCAAACTCGAAAGCATCCCGGATCTGGGCAGGGGATTCGCCCTTTACCAGCGGAATGGAATCGCCGTAAACCGGCAGCTGTGCATCGCACCACCAGGCGGCCTGCCGGCGCAGCGTGGCGCCCTGAGCATTCAGTTCCAGCCGGTAAGGACCGGTACCTGCCGGTCTTGCAGCCGTTACCTCTCCGGCCTTCACCACCGGAATATCCAGCAGCAGCGGCAGCTCTGCCACCGCATTTTTCAGCGTGATCACCACGGCATCCGCTTCGGCGGCAATGGATTTTACCTGCTGCAGCCGTCCGCCGTACCAGCGGCTTTCCATCGCCGCATTCAGGCTGGCAGCCACATCCTCCACCGTTACGACGCTGCCATCGGAAAACAGCGCATCGGCAATATAAAAGGTGTAGGTTTTCAGATCCGGCGTTACCGAGTAGCTTTGGCAAAGCACCGGCTCCGCCTCATAATCCCGGTTAATGCTGAACAGACCCTGATAGATCAGGGAAAACAGCGCCCGATTGGCGGTATTTTCACTTTTAAAGGGATTCAGCTGCTCCGTAGGATCGTAGATCAGCGACAGGGTATAGCTTTCCTCGCCCGGCGTGTTGGGCTTAACATCCTGTGTGTCGCCAAAATAGGTAGGCGTTGTGGGATCCAGCTTGGAGCTTCCTGCGCTGCAGCCACACAGAAGCATCGCCGCGCACAGCGAAATTGCCAGTATTCTTTTCACGGCGACACCCCCTTACATACAATAATTGCGCCTTGCGATCCGCGATTTACACCGGTGATCCGGTGCGACCAGAAGCGTCCGCTCTGGCACTTGGTGCACGCATCGCTGATTTCAATATTTTCCACGCCGGCTCGCCTGATAAATTCGGCGTTGATGTCTTTTAGGTTTACATAATATTTTTCATTTCCCCGGCGGATATATTTTTCCGCCGCTTCGCCCAATGCTGCCAGCATTGCCTCCGGCACGTCGGCATTGGTTTCAAAGCAGCACTGTCCGATGTTGGGACCGATGGCGGCGTGGATATTCTCCGGCTTACTGCCGAAATTTTCTGCCATCGCCCGGACGGTCTTGCCGGCAATGTCCGCCGCCGTTCCCCGCCAGCCTGCGTGGGCAGCACCCACCGCTCCCGTTACCGGGTCATAAAACAGGACCGGCGTGCAGTCGGCAGTAAACACCTTCAGCGCCACCCCCGGTGTTGCGGTAACCAGCGCATCGCACGCAGGATAATCGTGGTGATCGATGCCTAAATAATCCTCCGCCGTAACGGCGCGGACGATATCGGAATGGATCTGCCTGGTGCAGATCAGTTTTTTCGGGTCGAAGCCAATGGCAGACGCCAGGATCTGCAGATTTTTCTCCACATTTTCCGCCTTTTCGCCGTTGTGCAGCCCGATATTCATAGACGCAAACATCCCCGTGCTGACACCGCCCAAGCGGGTGGTGAAGGCGTGAGGCGCGGCAATTCCCTCGGCGACCAGATATTCTAATGTTCCGTTTTTCCGGGTAACAATCGACATACGCGCTCCTAAGAAATGGCTATCATTATTAGAAGGATTCACCGCACCCTCGCCTCCCTCAGCGAGGGGGCCAAGGGTGCGCAGAAAACGTTATTCCTTCCCCTTTTCCTTTTGCAGGCAGCACTTTTTGTATTTCTTGCCGCTGCCGCAGGGGCAGGGATCGTTGGGACCGACTTTCTTGTCCTTGTTGCGGACGGGCTGCTGCTTGACGGACTTATCCGGTGCAGAGGTGCCGGTCTCCTTGGCGACCTTTTCCCGCTTGACCTCCTGCCGGGGCTGGATCTGCGCCATAAACAGACGGCGCACCGTTTCCTCGCGGATAGCGGTGATCATCGCCTGGAACATCTGGAAGCCTTCCTCTTTATAGGCGACGACGGGATCGTGCTGACCGTAGGCCCGCAGACCGATGCCCTGCTTCAGATCGTCCATAGCGTCGATATTGTCCATCCAGTATTCGTCAACCACCCGGAGCATAATCACACGCTCCAGCTCACGCATTACATCCGTCGTCAGAGCAGCTTCCTTCTTTTCATAGGCAGCCAGCGCCTGGGTATAGATGGCGTTGGTCAGGCTGTCAACATCCAGCTTTTCCGGAGCTTTGAAGCTGCCCTTGGGGAAGTAAACCCCGTCAAAATGCTGCAGCAACTGCCCCAAATCCTCCGCCGGGATATGACCGCCGTAGCTGCTCAGCACATCCGCCACGGTAGATGCCACCACATCCTCCAGCATAGAGAGCATACTCTGCCGCAGATCCTCGCCGTCCAGCACCTTTTGCCGCTGGGCGTAGATGACCTCACGCTGGGTGTTCATCACATCGTCATACTCCAGAACATTCTTTCTGGAGCGGAAATGACGGCTTTCAATGCTGCGCTGGGCATTCTCCACCGCGTTGGAAAGCAATCTCGCATCAATGGGGGTATCCTCGTCCAATCCCAGGGTGTCCATCATATTCATCACCCGGTCAGAGGAGAACAGCCGCATCAGATCGTCCTGCAGACTCAGGTAGAAGCGGCTTTCGCCGGGGTCGCCCTGACGACCGGCACGACCGCGAAGCTGATTGTCGATTCGGCGGGATTCGTGGCGCTCAGTACCCACGATAAACAGACCGCCGGCAGCTTTGACCCGCTGCGCTTCATCGGCAATTTCGTCCTTATACTTTTTCAGCAGCTGCTCATACCGGCTGCGCACCGCCAGGATCTCCGGATCATTGGTCTCGGCGTAGGAATCCGCCTCCGCCAGCAGCTCCTCGGGAAGATCCTGCTTGCGCAGCTCGCTTTTTGCCAAAAATTCCGCGTTGCCGCCCAGCATAATATCCGTACCGCGACCGGCCATATTGGTGGCGATGGTCACAGCGCCGAATTTGCCCGCCTGGGCAACGATCTGGGCTTCCTGCTCGTGATATTTTGCGTTGAGCACGTTATGGCGAATACCCTCGCGCTTAAGATATTTGCTTAAGATCTCACTCTTTTCAATGGAGATCGTACCAACCAGCACCGGCTGACCCTTGGCATTACAGGTCTTGACCTGCTCGACGATGGCGCGGAACTTGCCCGGCTCGGTCTTGTAGACCACATCGGTATGATCCTGACGGGCAATGGGCTTATTGGTGGGGATCTCCACCACGTCCAGCTGGTAGATAGAGGCAAATTCCTCCGCCTCCGTCAGCGCCGTACCGGTCATACCGGACAGCTTATCGTACAGACGGAAGAAATTCTGGAAGGTGATGGTTGCCAGGGTCTTGCTCTCGCCGGCGACCTGCACATTTTCTTTGGCCTCGATCGCCTGATGCAGACCCTCGTTATACCGCCGACCGTACATCAGACGGCCGGTGAACTCATCAACGATGACGATCTGTCCTTCCTTAACCACATAGTCGATGTCCTTTTTCATCAAGCCGCGGGCCTTCATCGCCTGGTTGATGTGGTGAGAAAGGGTGGTATTTTCCAGATCCGCCAGATTGTCCACACCGAAATATTTTTCCGCCTTGGCGATGCCCTCGGCAGTCAGGGAAACGGTGCGGCTTTTTTCGTCAACAAAGTAATCGCAGTCATAGTTGTCGTGGACTTCCTTGTCCTCGGTCTTGGCAAAGACCTTTTTGCGCAGGGTGGACACGAAATAATCCGCCATTTCATACAGCTTGGAGGAATCCTCGCCCTTGCCGGAAATGATCAGCGGGGTTCTGGCCTCGTCGATAAGAATGGAGTCGACTTCGTCGACGATGGCGAAAGCATGTCCGCGCTGTACCAGCTCCTGCTTGTAGATGGCCATATTATCACGCAGATAGTCAAAGCCCAGCTCATTATTGGTGCAGTAGGTGATATCCGCAGTATAGCTGACCCGTCGCTGGGCAGGATCCATACCGGGAATGATCAGACCAACACTAAGACCCATATAGCGGTAGACCTTGCCCATCCACTCGGAGTCGCGCTTGGCAAGGTATTCGTTGACCGTAACCACGTGGACGCCACGACCGGTCAGGGCATTCAGGTAGCAGGGCAAAATGGCAACCAAGGTCTTGCCTTCACCGGTCTTCATCTCGGCGATACGACCCTGATGCAAAATGATGCCGCCGATGAGCTGCACGGGATAGGGCTTCATACCCAGCACACGCCAGGCTGCCTCCCGGATGGCAGCAAATGCCTCGGGAAGAATATCGTCCAGGCTTTCGCCGGCTGCATAACGCGCCTTGAATTCGGCAGTTTTCGCCTTCAAAGCATCTTCAGACAGCGCAGCATATTCCCTTTCCATCGAAAGGATCTTATCTACAGTCGGCTGGATCTTTTTCAACTCCCGCTGGGAGCGGGTGCCGAATATTTTGGTAATCAGTCCCATAAAATCATACCTCGTCGAAAAATTAGTTCTAAACGGTTACAATAACCCAATTTTACTCATTATAACACGTCCAAACCAAAAATCATAGCCCATTTGTAAATTTTCCGTTGTCCCCTATGTGCACCGCGCTTGGTGTCTGTTTGTAGGGGCGGATGCCCACATCCGCCCGCTTGGCTCTTCCTTTGGGAGAGCTGTCAGCCGGACAGGCTGACTGAGATGGTTTTGTAGGAACACCCGTCCTCGGGTGTCCGTTTTTGTCATTCCGAGTGGAGCGCAGCGGAATCGTGGAATCTGCGGCGGCAAATCGGTGCGGCGGTCGCGCAGGTTGCGGCAGGTTTCCAAGAATGACAAAACACCATCGCAAATCCAGGTATTTTTTGACAAACGAAACTATTGACCCGCCGCCGTTACTGTGGTATATTAATGGGTAATAAATCTACAAATTATTACACCAGGAGGAGATCCCAATGGCACATTATATGTCCGAGCCCAGCCGCACCTTCAGCGAATATCTGCTGATCCCCGGCTACACCTCTGAAGACTGTGTTCCCAGCAACGTTTCTCTGCGGACACCCCTTACCAAGTACCGCAAGGGCGTGGAAGAACCGGCCATTTCCTTAAATATTCCTATGGTTTCTGCAATTATGCAGTCCGTTTCCAACGATACCCTGGCCATCGCTCTGGCAAAGGAAGGCGGCATCAGCTTTATCTTCGGCTCTCAGTCCATTGAATCTCAGGCCGCTATGGTGGCACGGGTCAAGGGCTACAAGGCCGGATTCGTGGTTTCCGCCTCCAACCTGACCCCCGACGACACCCTGGCTGACGTGCTGGCGCTAAAGGAACGCAACGGCTTCTCCACCGTAGCGATTACCGAGGACGGCTCGTCCAGCGGCAAGCTGCTGGGCATCGTTACCGGTCGCGATTACCGCATTTCCCGTATGGATCCTTCCGAAAAGGTCAGCAGCTTCATGACCCCCCGGGAGAAGCTGATCGTTGCTCCCGCAGAGACTACGCTGAAGGAAGCCAACGACATCATTTGGGAGCACAAGCTCAACTCCCTGCCCATCGTTGATGCCTACGACAATTTGATGTATTTTGTATTCCGCAAGGACTACTCCTCCCACAAGGCGCACCCCCTGGAGCTGCTGGACGACAAGAAGCGTTATCTGGTGGGTGCCGGCATCAACTCCCGCGACTATGCTGAGCGCATCCCCGCGCTGCTGGAGGCCGGCGCAGATGTGATCTGCATCGACTCCTCCGAGGGCTACACCTGCTGGCAGCAGAAGACCATCGCCTGGGTGCGCGAGCACTACGGCGACACCGTCAAGATCGGCGCAGGCAACGTGGTCGACCGGGAGGGCTTCCGCTTCCTGGCAGAAGCCGGCGCAGACTTTATTAAGGTTGGCATCGGCGGCGGCAGTATCTGCATCACCCGCGAGACCAAGGGCATCGGCCGCGGTCAGGCTACCGCACTGATCGAGGTTGCCGCAGCCCGTGATGAATATTTCAAGGAAACCGGCATTTATGTGCCCATCTGCTCCGACGGCGGTATCGTCCACGACTATCATATGACCCTGGCGCTGGCTATGGGTGCTGACTTTATGATGCTGGGTCGTTACTTTGCCCGCTTCGATGAAAGCCCCACCAACAAGGTGATGGTAAACGGCGCTTATATGAAGGAATACTGGGGCGAGGGCTCCAACCGCGCCCGGAACTGGCAGCGCTATGACCTGGGCGGTGCTACCAAGCTGACCTTTGAAGAGGGCGTCGACTCCTTCGTTACTTACGCCGGCTCTCTGCACGACAATGTGGAAGCTTCTCTTTACAAAGTCAAGTCCACCATGTGCAACTGCGGCGTGATCACCATTCCCGACCTGCAGCGGGATGCCAAGCTGACCCTGGTTTCCGCCACCTCTATTGTAGAGGGCGGCGCCCACGACGTTACCCTGCGCTCCACCAGCACTGCAAAGTAAAAATTGTCCACAAGGGCGTGTTGATGATCAACACGCCCTCTTTTCTGCCGCCCCAAAGACATATCGTAGGGGCGGATGCCCACATCCGCCCGCATTTTTGTGCGTTTTCGGGTCGATGTGGGCATCGACCCCTACATACACGCCTTCAGGTTTCCTTGTAGGGGCGACCATCGGTCGTCCGTGCCGCGGTGCGATCTCTTCAACGAGGACGGGCAATGCTCGCCCCTACGGACGCACCGAAGTGTTACCGTAGGGGCGGATGCCCACATCCGCCCGCATTTTTGTGCGTTTTCGGGTCGATGTGGGCATCGACCCCTACATACACGCCTTCAGGTTTCCTTGTAGGGGGCGACCATCGGTCGTCCGTACAATAATTTCCAGCAAATATTGCAATTCTGCCGACGATATGTTATATTTTAAAGGTTAGGATTATTTTTGTACACTGTTACACCAAAAGGAGCAAAATTTATGGCATCTCAGGAAAATATCCGCAATATTGCCATCATCGCCCACGTCGACCACGGCAAAACCACGCTTGTGGACGA
>JAZNNE010000049.1:0-28827 GCA_045580125.1 Faecousia sp.
GGTGATCTCAGCGACGGTAGCGTTCAGAGCCTTCTCGGCGTCCTTCTTGGTGAGGCCGGAAGCCTCGGCGATTGCGGTGATCAGTTCAGTCTTGTTCATTTTGGTTTTCTCCTTTTTTTATATATTTTGGATTTTGCTAACAGTTTTATATGAATCGCGGATGCGAATCATAGATGAAGGAATTTGGCGATCTTCTCGCCCTTGGGCAGCAGCAGGCAATCCTCTTTGGTGATGGATTTCAGCCACGCAACGCTGATGACATACACGATGGCAGCCACCAGCATGGGCGCGCCAACCTGAATGATGTAGCTGCAATCTGCGCCCAGAAGCCACACGATCAGCTGCCAGCTGCCAAATGCGCCGGCACCCATCAGCAGCGCCGGGAGCAGAGGCCGCAGAAGATTGCGCCCGATGGCGCTCTTGTGCGGCACCACCTTTGCCAAACAGATCAGATTCAGCACGGCTGTAGCCATATTACCCAGGGCAGTCAACGCCGGAACGGCCAAAAGACCGATCTTGGGGTTGCCGGTAAGCACAAATACCAGCGCCATACGTATCGCACCGGTGGCCAGCATATTGATCACCGGCAGGTTGGCGTGACCGTTGGCTTGCATCAGGGAATTGGTAAAAAGAACCACGGCGCGCATAAATACGCTGACACCCAGCAGACTCAGCAGCATAGCACCAAAGTCCAGCTGCACGCCGGTATAGCCGCCCAGCAGACCCATAATGGGCTTGCTCAGCACCATAAGACCCACAGCACAGGGCAGGCTCAAAAGGGCGGTAACCCGGGAGGCGGATTCAGAGGTAGCCTTCACGCCCTTGTCGTCGCCCAGAGTCAGGCAGGCGGTAATGGCGGGGATAATGCTGATGGTGATAGGGGTGATCAGTGAGTTGGGCAGATTATAAATAGTCTGAGCGAAGCTGTATATGCCCTTCATACTGGAGGCGATCCGGGAATTCAGCTCGGCGGAGGTCAGCTCCTCTTCGGCGTTCTGTGCTGCTGCCAGCACTTCTGCCCGAAGCGCATCTACCAGCGCACCTTCCATAGCGCCGCTTTCCAGCATCGCCACCAAACGGCTCATATAAAGTATAGACTCCGCAACGATCAGCAGCTGCAATCCGGCAGCGCCGATGGTGATGGGAATGGCGATAGCCAGAAGCTTTTTCGCAGTGGCGCCGCAAAAACCCGGTTGCTTTTGCTGCAGAATTTCCGGCTGCGCAGTTTTGTGGAATACCCAAAAAAGGTATGCAACGGACAGGGCGCAGCTTACTGTAACGCCCAAAATCGCGCCGGCAGCAGCCATAGACATACTGCCGCTCAGCCGCAGGATCAGAACTGCGCCTGCAAGACCGGCGCCCAGCTTAAATACTGCCTCCAGCACTTGGCTCTTGGAGGTGGGGAGCATATTGCCCTGACCCTGGAAGAAGCCGCGATAAGTGGAGATCACGCTCATAAGGAAGGCGCTGGGAGCCAGACAGAAGATTGCCAGGGCAGCGCCCGGCTCCTTCTGCAATTTCGCCAGAGTCTGGCAGAAAACCATCATCAGTCCGGTGCTGACCGCGCCGACAATCAGGAAGATGGCCCGGGAGGTGTTATATACCCGGCGGGTCTGAGCGTGATCGTCCAGGGATGTGGACTGGCTGATCATACGGCTCATTGCTACGGGCAGACCTGCGGTGGAGATCAGAAGAAGCAAAGTATAAATGTTATAGGCGGAGGAGAAATAGCTGTAGCCGACATCTCCCAAAATCGTATGCAGGGGGATCTTGTATACTGCGCCGATGACTTTGACGATCACGGTCGCCGCAGCCAAAAGGGTGGCGCCGTGGAGAAAATTTTGCTTTTTAGTGGTGTCCGACATACGCCCTCCTTACTTGTCTTCCGCGAAGGCGCGGGGAATGGCATAAGCGGTCAGGTCTTCGTCCACCTTTTGCAGGTCGATGGTGGGGAATTGACCGTTCTGATAGAGGATCTTGCCGCCAACCATAGTCATTGCCACATCGCCGCCCTTGGCGCTGTAGACCAAGGCGCTCAGCACATTGTGGCAGGGGATCAGGTGGGGCGCAGAGAAGTCTACAAGGATCAGATCGGCGTCCATACCCTCAGCGATCATACCGATCTTGTCTGCACGACCTTGGGCGCGTGCGCCGCAGGTGGTGGCCATCATCAGCGCCGCGGAGGCAGGCAGGGGATTTTCTCCCCGTGCAGAGGCGGCAGCAGCACGCAGAACCTCAAACATATCCAAATTGCCGCATTCTACGGCGCCGCCGGTGCCAAGGGCGACGTTCATACCCGCCTTGACACAGCTTAAAATGGGGGTGGCGGGGTGACCCAGCTTGCCGGCGGCAACGGGTGTCGCTACAGCGGTAGCCTTTTTCTTGCCCAACAGGGTTTGATCTTCTGCGGTTAGGCAGCCGCAGCCGGCAGCGGTTGCGGGAACATTGAATACGCCGTGGCAGTTAAGCAGCTCTGCCGGTGTCAGACCGGTGCGGTCTAAGCAGGAGTCGGTCTCGCTCTGGGTTTCTGCCAGATGCAGCTGGAAACCCAAGCCCTGCTCAGCGGCATAGCCAACCAAGCTCTCCCACAGCTTATAGTTGCTGGTATATTCGGCGTGGATGCCGGCATCGATCTTAATACGGCCGCCGTCGTAATTGTGCCACTTTTCCACAACGCTGCGCATAAATGCGCACTGCTCGTCGGTTTCAAAATCGAATTCCTCGCTTGGGTCGATGAACCGGTAGGAAGACAGCGCGATGTTGGCCTTGATGCCGCTTTCGGCAACGGCTTCCGCGGTGGCTTCGGGGTAGTAGTACAGATCGCTGACGGAGGTGATGCCAAAGCGCAGGCATTCGGCGATGCCTAAGGTTGCAGCCGCCTTGGCGCAGCGATTGTCCATCTTGTCTTCCAGGCGCAGTTGAACGTCCAACGCCTCGTGGGCGGGAAGCTCATCGGTGTAGCTGCGCAGCACCGTGGTAGCAAGATGGGTGTGGCAGTCCACAAGACCCGGCATCAGCACCATACCGGTGCCGTCGATGATGGTCTGGGGCTGATCTTCCGGGGCGGTCTTGCCAATATAGGCAATTTTCCCCGCTTCGATGCCCAAATATGCGCCGAACAGCACATCCATCCGGTTATTCATCGTTACGATTGTGGTGTTGGAAATTAAAATGTCCAAAACGGTCATTTCCTTTCATAGCAAGGAGAAAAGCGCGCGCTTATCCTCCAGGACATTATCGATCATTTCAATATATTGCTCGGGGAACTTGGGGTTGTGGAAGCGCTGCAGTGTGCCGTCGGGCAGGTTGACTTTGTTCATTCCGCCGCCGCCCAGAGAGACGATGGAGTGGAGCTCTTCCATCATATAGATATTGTACAGGCAGTCCAGATTATCCCTGCTCCAGCCGATGTTTTCAAAAGAGCCGGACATATATTTCTGCCGATACAGGTAGTAGGGCTTGTAGCCAAGGGTGGGCAGCACCTGATTTGCATAGTCCACCATTCGGGTCACTTCCTGCGCGGTGGTTAAGTCCTGCCGACGCTGGAAGAGGTCTGCGCCCTTTTTCAGCGCTAAGGTATGCACCGTGATGTTGGCAGGCTGCAGCGCTGCAACAGTGTCCAGAGAATAGCGGAAGCCGTCAAAATTGTCTGTGGGAAGACCGGCGATCAGATCCATATTGATGGCATCGAAGCCGGCATTTTTTGCCCACGCAAAGGCGCGTTTTACATCCTCACCGGTGTGGGGACGACCGCAGGCTTTCAAAACGCTGTCCACCATGGTTTGGGGATTGATGCTCATTCGGTCAGCGCCGTGCTGACGGATGATCTTCAGCTTTTCTTCGCTTAAGGTGTCGGGTCTGCCGCCTTCTACGGTAAATTCTATGCAGCGACTCAGGTCAAAATGGGTTCAAATGGCGTCCAAAAGGGCTGCCATTTGGTTGCAGTCAAGTGTGGTGGGTGTGCCGCCGCCGATATAGACGGTGCGGACAGCCTTGCCGGATCGGGCAAGGAGCTTGCCGGTTTCGGCGATCTCCTGCAGCAGGCAGTCAAGATAGGGCTGCAAAAGCTTTGCGTGCTTGCCGACGGTGCGGCTGACAAAGCTGCAGTATGTACATCTGGTGGGGCAAAAGGGGATGCCCACATACACAGAAATATCGTTTCCGTTCATTTTTTCCACTGCGCCAACGGTGGATTCAGAGCAGGCGACTGCTAATTTTTGCCGATTTTCGGTGACATAGTAAATGTCCCGCAGCAGCTGAGCGGCGGATCGGGGCGTGCCGCCCTCTAGGAGGTGCCTGGTGGAAATTTTGGTGGGTCGTACGCCTGCCAGCGCACCCCAAGGGGGCGTTTCGGGCAGCAGCTGCACTGCCGCCAGATACAGACTCTGCTGCAAAATACGGCGGCGTTCCCGGACAGTTTCCCCGTTTGCTTTCAGCCTGCGGCTGCCGCGGACGGTTTTGCCGTCAACGGTGATTTTCGTCACAGCGGTGAGCCAGCTTTCGCCCCGATGGAGGGTCGAGATTGCCTGCCCTGCCGCATCCGGTCCGAACAGCGACATTAAAAGCTGCTCTACCGCATATCGGTCGTCGTGACCGATGAGTGTCAGTTTCATAATGCTCCTCTATTGCATATAGGGATTGTACCGCTTTTCCGCGGACAAGGTGGTGGCTTCGCCGTGACCGGGGTAAACGGTCAGGTCGTTTTCCAGCTGCGCCAAACGATCAAGACTGCGGCGAATGGTGGCCCAGTCGCCGCCGGGCAGATCTGTCCGGCCGCAGGAGCCGCAAAACAGCGTATCGCCGCTGAAAAGAACATCTTCTGCCAGCAGGCACACAGAGCCGGGGGTGTGACCCGGGGTGTGCAGCACGCGGAAAGAAATTCCCGCTTTCTCGATCCGATCTCCTTCTCCATAGGTGTGGGTGTAGCAAAGCAGACCTGCGGTAATGGCTTCCGGCAGGGAAAGCTCCGCTTCGTGAATGTAGACAGGGCAGTTTAGCTGCGCCGCCAAATCCTTTACCGCACCCACGTGGTCAAAATGTCCGTGGGTCAGGAAAATGGCATCGGCAGTCAGCTTCTGCGCCTGCAGAAAGCTTACAATGGTCTGCGGCGCATAGCCCGCGTCGATGATGACGCAGCTGCTCTCGTTTGCCACAATATAGGTGTTGGTCTGATACGCGCCAAGGGGCAGAGTAAAAATCTTCATCTTCTGGGCGTCTCCATCAGCTGCACCGTGTCCAGAATCAGGGTCACGGGACCGTCGTTGACGGATTCGACCTGCATATCTGCACCAAAGCGACCGTGCTGCGGGGGATAGCCCAGCTCCTCACAGATGGACAGGAATTTTTCATACAGCCGATTGCCTTTTTCCGGATCGGCAGCCTCGGTAAAGCTGGGGCGACGACCCTTGCGCACATTGCCGAACAGGGTAAACTGGCTGACTACCAGCACTTCGCCATCAACAGAATCCAGTCCCAAATTCATCTTGCCGTTTTCGTCCTCGAAGATCCGCAGACCCAGTGCCTTTTCCGCCAAGTAGCGGCATTCCTTTTCCGTATCCTCGGGCGCGACGCCCAGCAGGATCAGAAAGCCCTTGCCGATTTTACCCACAACCTCGCCGTCGATGGTGACGGAGGCGGAATTGACTCTGGTCAGTACAGCACGCATTGCAAAAACTCCTTTTAGTTCTGTCCGCGGCGGGAGCCGATGACATCGCGGATGTTGGTCAGCTTCTTCCGGATGGAATCCAGCTCCTCTACATCCTTGACCTCGAAGCGGACGGTGAAAATACTCTTGCCGTCGGGCAGATCCTTGCCGAACAGCTCCTTGACCCGCACACGGGCGGAGGTCATCACAGTTGCCACATCCAGCAGCAGACCGTCGCGGGTAACGCAATCCAGCTCCAGGGTGGTCTCAAAGGGCTGATTGTCCTGATTTGCCCAGTGGACATTGACCCAGCGGGCAGCCTGAATGGGGTGCTCCCGATTGGCGGTGTTGGGGCAGTCGATCCGGTGGACGCTGACGCCAAAACCTTTGGTAATAAAGCCAATGATGGCATCGCCCGGAACGGGGGTGCAGCACTTGGCAAATTTGATCATACAAGAGTCGATATCCTCGACGATGACGCCGTTGATGGCGTGGCGGTTGCGCTTGACCGCGTCGGAATCCGGCTCGGTGCGCAGGGGATTGAGCTGTCGTTCGTTGTTCTGGACACGCACAGCTTTGTTGATATCGTCACGGATACGTCCCACAGCCTTGGCAGCGGTCAGACCGCCGTAGCCGATGGCGGCGTACATATCCTCCCAGTCGTCAAAGGACAGCTTTTTCAGCAGCTGACGGCTGATCTCCGGATCAATGGTGATGCTCAGGGGCAGCATATGGCGCTTCATTTCCGCCTCGAAGGAGGCTCTGCCGTGCAGCACGTTTTCTTCCCGCTTTTCCTTCTTAAACCACTGCTTGATCTTGGTGCGGGCCTGATTGGATTTACACAGATTCAGCCAGTCGCGGCTGGGTCCCTTGGCGGATTTGGAGGTAAGGACCTCCACAATATCGCCGTTTTTCAAGGCAGCGTCGATGCTGCAGATGCGGTTGTTGACCTTGGCACCGATCATAGAGTTGCCGACACCGGAGTGAATGGCGTAGGCAAAGTCGATGGGGGTAGAGCCGGCCGGCAAAGATACGATGCGACCCTTGGGGGTGAAGACGAAGACCTCGTCGTCGAACATATCGATCTTCAGCGACTGCACATATTCTTCTGCATCCGCGTCCTGCTGGCTTTCCAGCAGACGGCGCACCCACTCAAAGTCCTTTTCACTGCCGGCACCCTCGCCCTGCTTATACTTCCAGTGGGCGGCAATGCCGTATTCCGCGGTTTCGTGCATATCCCAGGTGCGGATCTGCACCTCAAAGGGGATACCCTGGGTGCCGATGACGGTGGTGTGCAGGGACTGGTACATATTGGGCTTGGGGGTGGAGATGTAGTCTTTAAACCGACCGGGCACCAGATTGAACAGATCGTGGACGTGTCCAAGAACATTATAGCAATCGGGAATGGAATCGACGATCACCCGGAAGGCGTAAATATCGTACAGCTCGTCCATAGTCTTGCCCTGATTTTCCATCTTGCGGTAGATGGAATAGACGTGCTTGATACGGCCGTAGGCGGTGTTGTGGATGCCAACACGTTCCAGACGCTCGTGGATCTTGCTTTGGATGGTGTGCATAAAGGCTTCGTCCTGCTCCTTGTGGGCGGACAGATAGTCCATAATGTTGGTGTAATTTTCGGGATCCAGATACTGCAGGGCAATATCCTCCAGCTCCCACTTGATCTTCTGCATACCAAGACGGTGCGCCAGGGGGGCATAGATATCCATCGTTTCCCGACACTTACTGACCTGCTTGGCGGGGGTCTGATACTGCATGGTGCGCATATTGTGCAGCCGGTCGGCGATCTTGATGAGCATAACCCGGATGTCCTTGGACATGGCCATAAACATCTTGCGCAGATTTTCCATCTGCGCCTGCTCCGTGGAGGAGAAATTGGCGCGGGTCAGCTTGGTAACGCCCTCGACCAGCTCGGCAACAGATGTGCCGAACAGCTTGGAGATCTCGTCAAAGGAGGCATCGGTGTCTTCAATGCAGTCGTGAAGCAGAGCGCCCAGAATGGCGTCCATATCCAGACCCATTTCCACCACGATCTCGGCAACAGCCAGCGGATGGATGATGTAAGGAGAACCGTCCTTGCGCTTCTGGTCCTTATGCTTGTTCTGGGCGTATTCAATTGCCTTGTTGATCAATTCCGTGTCGATGCCGGGCATCTGACTGCGGATCGTCTCGCACAGGGAAGCATAATGTACTTCGAAGGTTTCCAAAAAATTCAGCTCTCTTTCGCGTGCAGCAGCCGCTGCATGGTGGGACTGGTGTTCAGGTCGGCTTTTTCTGCGCCGGGGGTCAGGAAAATGGTGATATTTTTATGCTGCTTATGCAGCTGCAGCAGACCGACTTCCCGGAAAATATCCAGGCAGGTCAGCATCTGCTCCAGACTTAGGGGCTGACCGGACCAGCGGACGATCTTGCGGCACAGACACATAGGATATTCCTCAATAGGTCCGCAGACGTTGGAAAGATATTTCCAAATGGTGCCCAAAAGCGTACGGTCCGGCAGCAGCCGGTCGGCGATCTGGGGCGTCAGGGTGTTTTTGCAAAGCTGCACATAGCCGGAAGACTCCGGCAGGCAGGGCGCAGCACAGCTGGGACGGATGTCCAGAACGTTCAGCTGCACCGTACGTTCGTCCCGATATTCGTTGATCTGGGCGTTGAACGCCACATCCACCACGTCGCCGGGTTCGATAGAAGCGGTCTGGGGGGTGGCGGAGAAGTAAATGCCGTTTAAATACTGATTTCCCTGCTTAAAACGCAGGCGCATATGGCGACCGTTGCCTACAAGATTGATCCGGTCTACGGTCAGCCGCTCCATCATCAGCACCGGCTTGGGACAGCCGCTGCCGCAGGGCTCAAGGCAGTTCAGGGAGTCAATGCTCCGGACACTTAAAAGCTCCGGTG
Source organism: Faecousia sp. (assembly GCA_045580125.1). Taxonomy (GTDB): domain Bacteria; phylum Bacillota; class Clostridia; order Oscillospirales; family Oscillospiraceae; genus Faecousia. The sequence goes on from JAZNNE010000049.1 coordinate 8,561, forward strand.
TGATGGCACAGTCGATGTCGATCTGGGTGCGGGCAATGTCGCCGGCATAGTATTCGGCAGCCAGTGCGCAGACCTTCTCCCGGAAGGCGGCGATCTTATCCCGCCGAATGGTAAAGCCGGCAGCCAGTTCGTGTCCGCCGTAGCTTTCCAAGAGGTCTGCTGAAGCGGTCAGGGCGGCAAACAGATTGAAGCCGCCAAAGCTGCGGGAGCTGGCCTTGCCGCTTTCGCCGTCCAGGCAAACCAGGAAAACGGGGCAGCAATATTCTTCCGCCAAGCGGTTGGAAACAATGCCAACGACGCCCTGATGCCAGGTTTCGTCTGCCAGGACGATGGCCTCCGGGATATCACCCTCCGGCAGCATAGAAACCGCCTGGGTATAGATTTCAGATTCCACAGCCTGCCGCTGGCGATTCAAGTCGCACAGCTGCTGGGCAAGCAGCTCCGCCCGCTGGGGATCATCGGTCAAAAACAGTTCCACCGCCAGGTCGATCTGTCCCATACGGCCGGCGGCATTGATGCGGGGCGCCAGCATAAAGCCGATGGCAGAGGCGGTGATATTCTCCGGAGCGCAGCCGGCTTCCTTCATCAGCGCGGCGATGCCGGGACGGGGATCGTGCTTCATCAGTTCCAGACCCCGGGCAACAAATACACGGTTTTCCCCCTGCAGAGGCATCACGTCGGCAACAGTGCCGAGGCAGACCATATCTGCATAATTTCTGAGCACCTCTTCCTGAGAGCCGCACAGAGCGCTTGCCAGCTTAAAAGCCACGCCCACGCCGCAAAGGGTCATATGGGGATAGCCGCAGTCGGGTCTGTGGGGATCGACGACAGCAACAGCCTCCGGCAGGGTGTCCTTGCATTCGTGGTGATCGGTGATCACCAGATCAATGCCCAGCTCCTTGCAAAGCTGCGCTTCTGCTACGGCGGTAATGCCGCAGTCTACCGTGATGATCAGCTGAACGCCTGCTGCGTGGAGCTGGCGAATGGCGATGGGGTTTAAGCCGTAGCCCTCCTCCAGACGACCGGGGATATAGCTGATCACATCAGCGCCGTGGCTACGCAAAAAGGCAGTCAGCAGGCAGGTAGAGGTGATGCCGTCAACGTCATAGTCGCCGAAGACGGCGATCTTTTCGCCCCGGGTCATAGCAAGGGCGACCCGACTGGCGGCAAGATCCATATCCTTCATCAAAAGGGGATCGTCAAGGGGTTTGTTGCAGCGCAAATAGTCAGAAGCATCCTTCGCTCCGGACATACCCCGGGCGGAAAGGATCATTGCGCTCAAAGGACTGTAACCTGCACGCACCAAATCGTTCACAGACCCGGACTGGGGCTGCAGAACGTTCCAAATTCCGTATTTCAAAACAATACACATCCATCATATCTTTTTTCTGAATATTATATCAAAAATTAGTTGGATGCACAATAGGAAGAATGGAAATTTTCGCGAAAAAAGCCCGAAATTACGGGACTTTTTCGGTTTTTTTCATCGGCTGCAGATGGCGAAACGGCGCAGAGCTTATTTTTCCGGGGCAGGGGTGTGAAAAAGCTGGGTTACCGTAACGGCAAAAAGGGGAGAAAGGATCATTCCTCCCAGCCCAAAAAGACGGTAACCGGCATACATAGACAGCAGTGTGATCAGCGGATCCAGCCCCAGATGCTTGCCAACAAAGCGGGGCTCCAGCACCTGACGGATCAGGGTCGCAGCAACGTAAGTGCCAAGAAGACCCACCGCCCGGATGCTGTCGCCCTGCAAAAAGCATACCAGGCTCCAGGGCACCAGGACGATGCCGGTGCCCAGGATAGGCAGGGCATCTACGAGGCTGATGAGCGCCGCCCATAGCGGGGCGTAGGTGATCTGCAGGATAAAAAATCCGGCAGTCAGCACCAAAAAAGTGATGCCGATCAGCTTGCTTTGCGCCAGCAGCCAGCCCAGTACGGAGCTTTTCAGTTTTTTTAGCGCCGGTAGATAGGTTTCGCGCCAGGAGCCGGGAATATGGGCGGAAAGCCAGCTGCGGATGTTCGGAAGCTTTGCCGAGATCATATAGCCTGCCAGCAGCCAGGTGCCAAAGCCCAGCGCGCTGTCCGGCAGCTTGCTTAAGATGCCGGAGGCAAGTCCCAATAGCTTTGCGGATATTTGGTCGATGATGGCTGTGCCGTCGGAAAACATCCCGTCCATACTGCGCTTCAGAAGGGGCTGCAAGCCCTTGGGCGACCGGTCGGCAATGCCGGTAAGCCAAAGCTGCAGAGATTCCATTCCCTGCAAGGCGGTGTCTTCCAGATCCGGCACGATGCCTGCCAGCATTCCCAGCTCCCGCAGCAGCAGTGATACCAGCACCATAATCGCCAGAATAAACAGCACCAGCGTCATGGTCATTCCAATGCCGGTGGCGGCTGCCCGGGGCAGCTTTGCCTTTTTATGAAAAAAGCTTACCAGCGGCTCTGCGATCAGCGCCAGCAGCGCTGCCAGAGCGAAAGGCAGCAAAACCGGCATCAGATACCGCACCACCAACCAAACCAGCAGGACAGTTCCGGCAGCGAACAGGAGCTTTCGAAAAGAGGGTTGCGCCATAATTTTCTTCCTTTCGTGGACATTTGACGTTGAGGGGCTTGCATTTTGAAAATAATGTGCTAGAATAGTAAATGCCGAATAGCAATTTTACAGAAACGAGTAGTTTTGGAGGAGCAGTATGAAAAACAAGATGAAATACTATATTGTAGAAGCGTCCGCACTGCCGGAGGTGTTTCTGAAGGTGGCGGAGGCGAAGCGACTGCTCTCCACCGGTGAAGCAACCACGGTTAACGATGCCGCAAAAATGACCGGCATCAGCCGCAGTGCATTCTATAAGTATCGGGATGCGATCCAGCCCTTCCAGAACAAAACTGCGTTCCAGATCATCACCTTCCAGCTGATGCTCCACGATGCGCCCGGCGCATTGTCCGGAATTCTGAATCTGCTTGCCGGCTACGGCGCAAATATTCAGACCATCAACTCCATTCTGCCCACCAATAGCTGTGCGCTGGTTACCATCTCTGCGGACACCGCGGAGCTGTCCATTTCTCTGGAGGATCTTCTGCACCATCTGGCAAAGGCGCCCCACGTTATTAAGGCCGAGGTTTTGGCCGGCTGACGGTAAATACTCTGCCGCCCTGCATCTGCAGGGCGGTTTTTTTGTGAAAAGCTTCCATTTCCACTGTCATCCCGAGCGAAGCCGAGGGATCTGCGCAGTTTGTTGTGCTGAGAAGTCCTCTTGTGCGAAGATTCCTCGATTCCGCTTCGCTCCACTCGGAATGACAAGTTTGTGGTACGTAAGAACATAAGCGCACAAAATGTCAGCTCCTGGCGTAGAATGGGGCGGAGGTGATGTAAAATGCGGATGGTAATGAAATTCGGCGGCTCTTCTCTGGCAAATGCCCAGCGCATCGAAAATGCGGCGCGCCGAATTGCAGAAACAGTCAAAGCAGGCCACCAGGTGGTGGCGGTGGTTTCCGCCCAGGGGGACACGACAGATGATATGATCGCCAAGGCAAAACAGATCCACAGCGACCCGCCCAAGCGGGAAATGGATGCCTATCTTGCCGCCGGCGAGCAGATGTCCGCGGCGTTGATGGCGATGGCGCTGGAGAAAATGGGCGTGTCTGCCGTCAGCCTGACCGGTGTGCAGGCAGGGCTGATGACCGACAGCGTATATGCAGATGCCCGGGTGCTGGGACTGCGGGAGGAGCGCATCCAGCGGGAGCTGGGCAAGGGAAATGTGGTGGTTGTGGCAGGCTTTCAGGGGGTAAACGGCGCGGGAGATATTACAACCCTGGGTCGCGGCGGCTCAGATACCACGGCGGTGGCGCTGGCGGCGTTTTTGAAGGCAAAGCTGTGCCAGATCTATACGGATGTGGACGGGGTATACGACCGGGATCCCCGGAAATTCCCCGACGCAGTGAAATTACCCTGGATCGGCTATGAGGATATGCTGTCTATGGCGCGGCAAGGCGCGCAGGTGCTCCACGACCGGTGTGTGGAGCTGGCACAGCTGTACGGCGTCAAGATACAGGTGCTGTCCACCTTTCGGGAGGGAGAGGGAACGTACATTACGGCTCTACCGGAAGATTTTCCCCAAATCTAATATAAGATATTCCCCAGCGGCATCAAAATTCCGGGCAGGCAGGGGGCAGCCACATTGACGAAGGGTTGTCCCCAACACCTGCCCGGTATTGCTGTTTTGGAAGAAAAAACCCCTTTTTTAAGAAAAAAACCGAAAAATTCTGGCTTTTTGCAGGAAAATTCACAAAAAAACGAAAAATAATGTGGTTACAAGTGTTGACAAATTGTAATCTTTATGTTATCATCTGTAACGGTTTGTAACTATTTGTTACCGATTACGTTTTGGAAAGGAGCGGTTACCGTTGAAAAGCAAGCATTTTTTAAGATATGTAGCGTACCTGCTGGTGTGCGTAATGGCGCTGTCCGTGTTCGCCCTGCCGGTTGCGGCAAAGCCTGCCGAAGACATTGAAAGTACCGATCCGATCCGGGCGGAAACGGTAAACAGCTACACTGTCAGCAAGGTCCGCCGCAGCCCCAACTACTATTCTCTGGAGGTTGGCTGCTTCAAAAACGGCACAAAGCTGACCGTGCTGGAAACCATGCAGGAATTCTACAAGGTAGACTGCTTCGATATGGTGGGCTACATTGCCAAGAGCCAGGTTTCCGTGAATGAAGACGGAGAATATTATGTAAGCTGCAAGAAGAACTCTTCCGAGACCAGGCAGCTGTCCTACTACAGCATGCAGGAGGCTTTGGAGGTCCGTCAGAGCTTGCTGAATATTGCCAAGGATTACATCGGCGTCCCCTACGTTTGGGGCGGCACCAGCCCCTGGGGCTTTGACTGCTCCGGCTATACCCAGTATGTGTTCGATAAGATGGACATCGCCCTTGCACGCACCGTTGAGGATCAGCTCAAGGACGGCATCATCGTCGCCAAGGAAGACCTGCAGTGCGGCGATCTGGTGATCTTCTCCTACACCGGTACATACGGCAGTTTTGCCTCCCACGTTGGTATCTATGTGGGCAACGATCAGGTGATCCACGCCAGCTCCGGCAGCGGCATTACCATCTCCGATCTGAACAGCCAGTACTACGTTACCCATTATCAGTGCGCACGCCGCATCGTTCTGGAGGAGGAGGCATTTACCCTGGCAATTCCCGTAACGGGCGTTATGCAGAATGCATCCGGTTCCTACTGGCGTAACGAAGATACCACCGAAAGCATCTTCGTTGGCATGTAAAAGCGACATATTTCAAATTCCCGGACGGCTGTCCGGGAATTTTTATTGCAAATGGGCACAATACCCTGTATAATGACAAGACGGATATTTACAAAAAGAGGTTCCCTATGAGCAAGCAGAATAAACTTACAGAAAACAAAATGGGCACAATGCCGCTGACCCGGCTGCTGATCAATATGGCGCTGCCGATGGTTATCGCTATGATCGTCCAGGCGCTGTACAACGTAGTCGACAGTGTCTTCGTTTCCTGGTACGATCCGGATGCCGCCGTAACCGCGCTTTCTCTGGCATTTCCGGTGCAGAATATTATGATCGGCTTTGCTACCGGTATTGGTGTCGGTGTCAACGCGTTGCTGAGCAAATCTTTGGGCGAAGGCGATCAGAAGACTGCCAGCCGATCTGCCGGCAACGGCTTTTTCCTGGTGGCTGTGGCCACAGTGCTGTTTTTGCTGTTTGGCATTTTCGGCGCACGGCCGTTTTTCCAGATGCAGCCCATCGACAAGAATAAGGCAGAGGTGGTGCGCTGCGGTACAGAGTATATCAGCATTTGCTGCATCTTCGCAGCCGGTGTATTTGTGGAAATTTTGGGCGAGCGGTTGCTGCAGTCCTCGGGTCGCACCGTGTATACCCTGATCACCCAGGGCACCGGAGCGGTGCTGAACATCATTCTTGACCCCATATTTATCTTTGGTGTAAAGTGGCTGCACATTCCGCCAATGGGCATTGCCGGTGCGGCGATCGCCACGGTCATCGGTCAGTGGGTCGCTGCCGGCTTGGCACTGCTTTTCAATTTTAAATTTAATCCCGAGGCGCGATTCTCCCTGCGGGATCTACTCCCCAGCAAGCGCGTCATCGGAATTATTCTTACAATCGGCGTACCGTCCATCATTATGGTGGCCATCGGCTCGGTAATGAATCTCTCTATGAATCAGATCCTGCTGACCGTGGATCAGACCAATGCTGCGACCAATGTGTTTGGCATCTATTTTAAGCTGCAAAGCTTCTTCTTTATGCCGCTGTTTGGTCTGAATAACGGCACGGTTTCCATCGTTGCGTACAATTACGGCGCCCGCAAGCCCCAGCGCATCACCGGTACGCTGAAACGTTCGTGCATCATTGCGCTGTGCATTATGATCCTTGGCTTGCTGGTGTTCCAGCTGGTGCCGGATCTGCTGCTGAGTATTTTCAAGCAATCGGATGAGGTGATCCTGATCGGTCGCAGCGCCCTGCGGCAGATCAGCTGGGCATTCCCTATGGCGGCCATCGGCATTGCCCTGACTGCCGGCTTCCAGGCTTTGGGTAACGGCAGCTATTCTACCATTATTTCGCTGTGCCGGCAGATGATCGTGCTGCTGCCTGTGGCATATCTGCTGAGTCTGACCGGCAAGGTGAGCAACGTCTGGTGGGCGTTCCCTATTGCGGAAACCGCCAGCCTGACGGTAACACTGCTGTTCTTCCTGCGGATCTACAAGCGGAAGATCAAGCCCTTGATGGAATAAAAAGCATTACCTTGGCCCCCTCTCTGAGGGGGCTGTCGTGCTGTTTAAGCACGACTGGGGGAGTTCACTAAGAAAATTACGCACTTCTTCCGTCTTCGCCTAAGGGGAAGGCAAGCAAAAGCCCGTTGCTTACGCAACGGGCTTGTTTTTATCGAATTTTCTTGCCGTCCAGAATGGCCTCCACCAATCTGTCGCCGTGATAGAGCAGCGTCAGCAGGAAAAAGGGCGCGTCCTGCCACAGCAGATCCAGGAAGATCTGATCGCCCTCCCATTTGGGAAGCTGATCCAGAAAATCCCGGCTGACCCATTGCAGGTCGCCCTCGTCGCAGTCTTTCAGCTCACCCTGAAAGCCGTCGGCGGTGAACAGGTACATATACTCACCCTGGGTGGGATCCTCCGTCAGAAATGTGATGACACCCCGACACTGCCAGGCGGTCAGTGTCAGTCCGGTTTCCTCTTTGGCTTCCCGCAGCAGGCATTCCTCCGGGGATTCACAGCCTTCAAACTTGCCGCCGATGCCGATCCACTTGTCCTGATTGATGTCATTCTTCTTTTTTGTCCGATGCAGCATCAAGACCCGGTCGCCCTGGGTGATGTAGCATAGCGTTGTGTTTTGCATGGTTACTCCTTGTCATCACGCGAATGGCGTGGTGAATATTGGTAATGGTGATCTCCGGAAAGCCGACACCCTGCTCGCCGTCCAGCGTCCAGGACATTTCCGGATTGGCGGTGATCTTTACTTGGGAGGCGCTGAAAAAGGTTACCATAGCGCAGTTGTACTTTTTGCTTTGCAGTGCGCTGAGGCACTCGGTTACCTCCAAAACGTCCTTGGGAGCCCGAACCAACAGCAGCTCAAATTTTCCGTCGGCCAGATCCACCTGCTTGGGGTCCAGGGAAAGCAGTCCGCCAACAGAGGTGGAATTACAGATAGCGCCGAACAGAAAATCGTCATCAATGATCTGATCTTCGGTCTCAATGCGGATATGCTCCTTACGGATCTGGGAAAATTCCTGAAGACCGTTGAGCAGATATGCCGCGTGTCCCAGCGCGTTCTTAACGTTCTGCGGGGTGGCGTAGGATGCGCGGGTAAAGGCGCCAAAGGACGCGATATAGGTAAAATACCGGTCGCCATACTGACCCACATCGTAGGAAACGGGGCTGCCGTCCACAATGTCCTGGGCTGCCCGTAAAATGTTTTTGGACAGATGCAGCGCGTTGGCAAAATCGTTGGTAGAGCCGCAGGGAATATAGCCGATGGGTACATCAGCGCCGGATTGCATCAGACCGTTGACCATCTCGCTGAATGTGCCGTCGCCGCCGACACAGACCAAAAGATCCATACCCTCTGCCAGCAGCGCCGTGGTGCGCTCGCAGTCGCCGGGACCGGCGGTCATATGGGCGGTGGTCCGGAAGCCGGCGTTGTTGAATATGGTCAAAATAGCGGCAAGGTGCTTGTTCGCCTTGCGCGTGCCTGCGTAGGGATTCATGATCAGCAGCATATTCTTCATAACCGGCGCCCCTTTCTTTTGTTTCTACACTAATAGTATACTAAGATGCAGGCATTGACAATAGGTTTTTCAAAAGTTTAAAGGAAATTAAAGGAAGCGGTATCCAGCTTGCTTTCCAGCGTCAGTGCTGCGCCGGTGATGGGGTGGATAAATTCCAGCTTCTTGGCGCAAAGCTGCTGATAAGAAAGCCCCAGCTGTGCGGAAAAAGCTTGCGAAGCAGTACTGCCGTATTGGGGATCGCCCAAAATGGGAAAGCCCATATACGCGCAGTGCACACGCAGCTGATGGGTGCGTCCGGTAACGGGGGTTAGTGCCAGCTTGCAGGCGGTTTCGCTGCGGTTTAGAACCGCGAAATTTGTCAGACTGGGTTTGCCCTCGGGGTGTACCTGCCGCAGAAGGCTGGGCAGGGGAAGCCGCTGGATGGGCGCGTCGATTGTGCCGCGATCCCCATCCGGACCGCCAAAGGTCAGGGCGTGATAGGTTTTTGCCAGCGGTGTGCTTTGCAAAAGCGCGTGGGTGTGGGCGCTTTTTGCCAGCAAAACGATGCCGAAGGTGTCCCGATCCAGCCGGGTTACGGGGTGGAATGCGCAGGAAAGCCCCCGCTTTTGATAGTAGCTGATGACTCTGTTAGCCAGCGTGCCGGTATCCCGGCTGCGGGAGGGGTGGATCAGCATACCTGCCGGCTTGTCTACCGCCAAAATGTGATCGTCCTCATAAAGGACAGTCAGCGCGCCGTCCTCCGCAGGATACTGCGGGCGCGGCTCATCCATCAAAACCGTAACCGTATCGCCGGTTTTTACGGCAAAATCCGTGTGCTGGGGCTGACCGTTGACCAAAATGCGGTCAAGCCACTTCAGCTTATTCATCAGCCCTGCAGACAGCTGCATATCTTCCCGCAAAATGGCGGACAGCCGCCCATCCCGGGTGGCAATATGATTCAATTGCATTTCGGTCAACTCCTTTCAAAAGGGAAGCGCGCAATACCCTCTCCCGGGGAGAGGGTGCCCCAAAGGGGCGGGAGTGGAACGGCGTGCACCAAAGCTGCGCAGAGGTCTTAAAATTGTGCTGACCTTTCGATAACTGCCCGCATTCCACATCCGACCTCGCCAAGGCTCGGCCACCTTCTCCTCGGGAGAAGGTAAAGATCCACGCTTTGTTGAGCGGAAGAGAAAGAAACAAAAAGTCCTGCCGAAGCAGGACTTTTGTTACTTAGTTCAGAGCAGCCTTAGCCTTCTCAACCAGAGCTGCGAAAGCAGCAGCGTCCTGGATAGCCATCTCAGACAGGCTCTTGCGGTTCAGCTCGATGCCGGCCTTCTTCACACCGTTCATAAAGGTGGAGTAGTTGATGCCGTAGGGAGCGACAGCAGCGCTGATACGGGTGATCCACAGTCTGCGGTAATCACGCTTCTTCAGCTTACGACCGACAAATGCATAGTTGCCGGACTTCATGACCTGCTGCTTGGCCATCTTAAAGTGCTTGGACTTGGAACCCCAATAGCCCTTAGCCAGCTTCAGGGTAGCATTTCTTCTCTTGCGCGTCATCAGAGCGCCCTTAATTCTTGCCATTTCTGTATCCTCCTATTCCGGCTTATTTGTACGGGATCATCTTCTTGATTGCCTCGACGTTGGTTACGTCAGCATAGGCAGTCGTGCGAAGGCGACGGGTACGCTTGGTGGTCTTCTTAGTGAGGATGTGGCTCTTGTAAGCGCGAGCTCTCTTAACCTTACCGCTCTTGGTCAGGTTGAATCTCTTTTTAGCACCGCTATGGGTCTTAAGCTTGGGCATAGTAGGTTCTCCTTCCGTATCTTTCGTGTTATTTGGTGTTCTTGGGGGTTAAAAACATCGCCATAAAGCGACCTTCCAGCTTGGGGTTCTTTTCCATATTGGCGATCTCACTGCAAGCGCCGGCAAAGTCCATCAGCAGCTTCTCGCCAAGATTGGTGTGTGCCATCTCACGACCGCGGAAGCGGACGCTGACCTTGACACGGTTGCCGTCGCTTAAAAACTTCTGTGCAGCCTTAACCTTGGTGTTGAAGTCGTTGGTGTCAATGCTGGGGCTCATGCGGATTTCCTTGATTTCCACGACCTTCTGGTTCTTTTTGGCTTCCTTTTCCCGCTTCTTCTGGTCGAAGCAGAACTTGGAGTAGTCCATAATTTTGCAGACGGGGGGAACTGCGTTGGGAGAGATCTTAACCAGATCCAGACCCTGCTCTTCTGCCATATTGTTGGCTTCTTCAGCAGACATAATGCCCAGCTGGGCACCGTCGGAACCGATCAGGCGGATCTCCTTGTCCTGGATTTCCTCATTGAGCTGATGATCTAACTTAGCGATGGTAAGCACCTCCAAAAACAATAAAAGCGGATGCCAAAGCATCCGCATACTCGCACTTTATCCCTATCGGGAAGGTGGAATATTGACCGTTTTGCTTTTGCGAACGGTGAGGCGGATGTTCAGCCTTCTTTATTACTTGGGTATATTAACACAGGAAAAGGGCGTTGTCAAGGGGTATTTTTTGATTTTTACCGTATTATCGAAACAAATTATGCAATATATAGGTTTCCTTTTGTAGGGGCGGATGCCCACATCCGCCCGTGGGACGATGTAGGCATCGTCCCCTGCATTATTGCCTTTGGCGCAGCGGAAGGCGTAAAAATGCCGCTGTGAAAACAGCGGCATTTTATAACTTATGTTTTACAGATACTTCTTGATCTCCTCGGAAGCCAGAGCAGGATCGTCGGAAACGGTAACGGTGATCTCCATATTGTTGGCAGCTGCGAAATCAGCACACCAAGCGATGAAGGCTTCACCCTCTGCGCGGTCAGAACCGATGGTCTTATACAGATTGTCGATGTACACATTGGTGATATCGAAATTGCCGGCGTGCAGACCGCTGAGCAGACCCTTCAGCATATCGCTGTTTTTGATGCCATACTCCTTGGCGTCTACCAGACGGACACGGTAGTTCAGTTCATAAGTCAGAGTTTTGCCGTACTCAATGCAGACAACATCGCCGCTGGCGGTTGCCAGAGCAGCCTCGATGGAGTCGCGCATCTTGATGGTCTTGCCGGAGCCCTTCAGGCCCATAATGAGATGAATCATAGGAAAGTCCTCCTTTGCTTGCCATAAATGGCTATATATCAATTCTATCAGCTACAGAGCAATTTTGCAATAGGTTTTTTAGGAAAATTTACACCTCGTAGCCGGGCTTGCCCAGAAGCTGGAACATATTGCGCTTGTAGAACTCAACGCCGGGCTGATTAAAGGGGTTGACACCCAGAATATAAGCGGAAACACCGCAGCTCAGCTCGAAGAAGTAGAACATTTCACCCAGCTTTTCGTCATTGAGCTCGCCCATATCCATAGTGATGACGGGAACGCCGCCGTCTACGTGAGCAGCCAGGGTGCCCAGGAATGCCTTTTCGTCCACAAAGTCCAGCGTCTTGCCGGAAAGATAGTTCAGACCGTCCAGGTTCTTGGCGTCGGAGCCCACGGTCATCTTCTGCTCGGGAGCGTCGAAGCGGACCATCGTTTCGAAAATGTTGCGCTCGCCCTGCTGGATCATCTGACCCAGAGAGTGCAGATCAGCGGTAAACTCAGCGGTAACGGGGAAGATGCCCTTGCCGTCCTTGCCCTCGGACTCGCCAAAGAGCTGCTGCCACCAGCCGCCCATCATTTTAAAGCCCGGCTCGAAGGATTCCAGGATCTCGATGCACTTGCCGCTGCGATACAGCAGGTTGCGGACACCGGTGTACAGCCATACGGGATTTTCCAGAGAACGCAGATTGTCGTAGGTTTCCTTGGCTTCGTAAGCGCCGGCCATTACCTTGCGGATATCAATGCCGGCAACTGCCATCGGCAGCAAGCCAACAGCGGTCAGAACGCTGTAGCGACCGCCGGCGTCGGGAGGAATTACAAAGGTCTCCCAGCCCTCTTCCGTAGCCATCTGCCGCAGAGCGCCCTTGCAGGGGTCGGTGATGGCATAAATGCGCTTCTTGGCGCCGTCGGTGCCGTACTTGCGCTCCAGCATCCACTTAAGACCCCGGAAAGCGATGGCGGGCTCGGTGGTGGTGCCGGACTTGGAAATGACCGCCAGAGAGAAATCCTTGCCCTCTAAAAGGCGCATCAGCTCATTCCAGCCCCGGGTGGACAGACCGTTGCCGGCGAAGAAGATCTGGGGATTGCCCTTGCCCTTACCGATGTTATGGTTGCAGCCCTGCAGCAGCTCGATGGCGGCGCGGGGTCCCAGGTAGCTGCCTCCAATGCCGACCACGACAAATACATCGGAGGTCTGGCGAATATGCTCAGCAGCGGCGCGGATGCGCAGCATTTCGGGGGTCTCCTTGGCAACGGGCAGTTTCAGCCAGCCCAGGAAATCGTTGCCTTCGCCGGTGCCGTCAGCCAAAGTGGCGTGGGCGGCGGCGATTTCTTTTTCAATGGCCAGCAGATCCGGCAGGGACAGCTGACCCCAAACGTTGGAAATATCAACCTTGATCATAGTGTGTTGCCTCCTAAAAATTATCTTTCTATATGTTACCGCAAAAGCGCCTCAAACGCAAGGGCTTATGAAAAAGTTTCCAAAGTTTTTGTTTTACCCCTCTCCCGGGGAGAGGGTGCCCCGGAGGGGCGGGTGTGGAACGGCGTGCACGAAAGTGCTGCATAAGTCTTGAAACTTGAAATGATCTAAGATTACCGCCCGCATTCCACATCTGACCTCGCTGTCGCGAGGCCACCTTCTCCCCGGGAGAAGGTAGTACAGCCCCCTCACAGAGGGGGCTGGGGTTAGGCTTCTTCTTTCTTCTCCGCGTTCAGCGCATCGACAACGATGTCGGGGTAGGGGTTGGCATACACCGTGCGGTAGGTGTGGTAGATGACCATACCGGGCTTGCCGTTTGCCGGCTTTTTCACCTGCTTGACGGGGGTAACGTCCACGGCGATGTTCTGACCGCCCTTGGTCTCGGCGTAATATGCCGCCAGCTGCGCTGCCTGCGTAACCGTGTCGTCCGGCACGCTTTGTCCGGCGCAGGCGATGATCACGTGGCTGCCGTGAACCTTTTGCGCGTGGAGCCAGATGTCGTCTTTACGGGCTAAGCGGAAGGTCAGCTCGTCATTCTGCCGGTTGTTGCGACCGACGTAAATGGGGAAGCCGTCGGTGGATTCAAAGCGCATAGGCGGCAACTTTTGCTGCTTCATTTTCTTCTTGCTGCTGTCAGGTTTGACATAGCCGCCGGCTTGCAGCTCCTGCCGGATCTCGTCCAATTCTGCCTCGGAAGCTGCCCGATCCAGCTCGCTGAGGACGCTTTGCAGATAGGCAAGCTCCGCTTGACCAAGCTCGATCTGCCGGGTCAGCTCCTTTTCCGCATTTTTCATACGGGTGTAGTCTTTGTAGAATTTTGCCGCATTCTGCTGGGGAGAGAGGAGAGGAGAGATGGGAATGTGGATGACCGCCATATTCTCATCGTAAAAATCCTCTGCCTGCAAAACGGTCTGCCCCTTGACGATGCGGCCTAAGTTGGCGGTGACGATGTCTCCCAGCTGACGCAGTCGCTCCCGATCATAGGTCTGCTGCAATTCCACTTCCTGAATTGCCAGCTTTTTGGTCAGGCGGGCGCAAAGATTCTGCACGGTTTTCCGCAATCCCTGACCCTTTTGCCGGATGGCATCATTGCGATCGCGGACCGTATAATAAAGATCTAGAAGACCCGAAAAGCTCTCCGCCGCAGTATATGCGCCATACTGGCGAATGGGGCAGAAAGCGAATTGCTTGGGGGTGCCGTCGGCGGCGCAGGTATAGGAGGGCGCGGGGTGATTTAGATTTTCGTCAAACCAAAGCGACAGCTTTTCTGCCAACGCAGGCAGATCCTGCCCGTCGATGCGGGCGTCGGCTTGACCGGCGGCGAACAGCGCCGCTTCCCGGCAGACAAGGGGAGAAAGTCCGCCTAAGTTGTCCATCAGCCGGTCGCACAGCAAATCCGCACCGCTTTGGGACAAAATTTCCAGAAGATCCGCAGAAGAAAGATCCTTGGGGTCTTTCTTTTCAATGGCGTCGGGCTGCTGATAATACAGACCCGGCAGCGCCTGCCGCTTGGAAGACTCATCAAGACCCACACGGCGCAGACAATCGATGATCCGGTTTTCCGGCGACAGCAGGTACAGATTGCAGGTGCGACCCATCAGCTCTGCCACCAGCTTTTTGCGCACGGGATCGCCCATTTCATCAAAGCAGTCAAAGGTGAAAACGGCAGTGCGCTCCATGGGCAGCTGCGCAACCTCCGTCAGCCTTGCACCGGACAGATGCTTGCGCAGCAGCATACAGAACATAGGCGGCTGGGCAGGATTTTCTGGGTTGGCGGTGGTGATATGCAGCCGCGGTGCGGCAGGATTGGCTGCCAGCAGCAGCTTGGCTCTGCCGTCGCGGTGCTTCAGAGAGAAAAGCACCGTATCCCGACTGGGCTGGTGGATCTTCTCCACCCTTGCATCCTGCAGACCGCGGAGCTCCGAAAGCACGCAGGACAGATAAAATGCATCAAAAGCCATTTAAGCCTCCATCATCATTGCAAACAGTTCATTCAGCCGATCCGTCTTTCCCGCCAGATACAGCGCGCCGAACAAGGTCTCCAGACCCGTGGCCATGGCATACTCCTGAGGCGTGGCGGATTTTGGGGCGGCGTGGGAATGGGCATTTTTGCCCCGACGGTAGTAGTCGGTTTCTTCCTCGGTCAGTACGGGCAAAATCTTTTGCACCAGCTGCGCCTGCATCGGCGCAGTTACCAAACGCACAGCATCCTTGTGCAGACGCTTGACGGTATGCTCGCCTTGGGTGCACAGGTAGCTGCGGCACATCAGCTCGTACACGCAGTCGCCCAGATGGGCAAGCCCTAGATTGGAAAATGCGTCGATTTCCCGCTTGGTCATTTCAATGTGGAAGTAGTTTTTCATAGCGCACGCCTCAATTCTTCGGATACTTTACCTTACCACGAAAATGGGGATTAGTCAAATGCCGTTTGACACATCGGGTCGGGTGTGATAGCATAGCAGAAAGGAGTTGAGGCTATGATTTCCAATTATCATACCCACACATTGCGCTGCGGACACGCGGTTGGTACGGATGAAGAATTTGTGCTTGCGGCGTTGGATCGGGGTTTGCAGATCTTGGGCTTTTCTGATCACAGCCCGTATATTTTCACCGGCGATTATTATTCGGATACCCGGATGCGTATGAACCAGCTGGAGGACTACGTAAAATCTGTGCTGGCTCTGCGAGAAAAGTATGCCGGAAAGATCCAAATCAAGCTGGGTCTGGAGCTGGAATATTATCCGACCTATTTTGCCCAAGTCCTGCAGGAACTGAAAAAATATCCCTTTGATTATATGCTCTTGGGTCAGCACGCGCTGGGAGATGAGCAGGACGATTATCTGACCGGCTGGGCGACAGAGGACGAGGCGATTTTGGAGCGCTATGTGCGTCAAAGTCTGGAGGGCTTGCATACCGGTGTGTTTGCCTGCTTTGCCCATCCGGATATTATCAAATTTACGGGCGATCCTGAGGTGTATAAAAAGCATATGCGTACCCTGATTCGGGAAGCCAAGGCGCTGGACATTCCGCTGGAATTAAATCTGCTGGGCTTAATGACCAGGCGGCATTATCCCAACCGGCTGTTCTGGGAAATGGTGGCGCAGGAAGGCGCGAAAGCCATCATCGGCTTTGACGCCCACAATCCCGCCGTCCTGCGGGATGAGGATCTGGACGCGATGATCGCCGACTGGCTGGGCGATCTGCAGATCAACTGGGTCGAAAAACCGTAAGCAAAAGAGCGTGTTGCAACCGCAACACGCTCTTTTCTTGTGCAAATTTTACGGAAGAAATCCCTCGAAAATGGGGATCTGGCCGTCTTCTACGGCGGCGTCAAATTCCTCCTGGGACTTCAGTGTCCACGCCACTGCCGGCAGCCGCCACAGCCTTCGGCACAGCCGGAAGCTGAGCATTTTTCTGTCGGCAAATTTGTAGGCGATAAAGTCGGGGCAGGTGAGAAAATTCGGCAGCAGCAGCGCCATCACCCATTTGAGAATGTAGGGCAGCTTCGACTCCGGGTTGCGGACGAAATTTTCGGACAGCTGACCTCGGGTGACCTTGGGATAATGCTTTTTCAGGTGGCGCACACAGCGCGGGTCAAAGCTTTCCATACACCAGGCGCCGGTATAGCCCGCCATCGCAGCGACAGCGGCGTCCGTAAGCGCGGCGTGGTTTTCTTTGGTGGATTTCAGCTCGATGATCAGCGGTGTTTTCCCCCGCCAAAGTGCCAATATGTCGGAAAACAGAGGAATCGTCTCCCCGTTTGCCAGAGGATGATCCGGCAGCTGTGCGGCGGTCAGATCCTCGATCATCACATCGCTGCCTGTGGTGCGCGAAAGCGAATAGTCGTGGATCACCGCAAGATTTCCGTCCTTGAGCAGATGCACGTCCAGCTCAACGCCGTAGCCTTTTTCCAGCGCGGCGCGGAAGGCTGTCATACTGTTTTCCGGGGCAGTTTCGCCGTGCAAGCCCCGATGGGCATAGGCGAATCTGCGGAAGGTTTTCAGCCGCATACGACCGGTGCGCCCGTGCAGGGAAAAAAGATACAGCAGCACCAGCGCAGCAACGATAGCAACGAAGATCCACATAGTATTATCCGTTCAGTGCGGCGTCTTTCTTAGCATCGCCCTGCTTGACAAACAGCATCGTTACAAATGCCAGAGCGACAAAGACGGTGGCGTAGGGGAACAGTACTGTGTCTGCCACTTTGTCCATCAGGAAGCCGGAGAACATAGGCGTCAGGGTCTGTGCCGCCATAGATGCGGTGTAGTAGAAGCCGGTGTATTTACCCACATTGCCGCTGGAGCACAGCTCCACTACCATGGGGAAGGAGTTGACGTTGATAGTTGCCCAACCAATGCCAGCCAGCGCGAACATAGCATACATCAGCACGTCGGGACTGCCGGCACGCATAAAGGATGCCACCAAGAAGGAGACGGTCAGCATCACAACGCCTGCCAGAATGGTCTTTCTTCTGCCCAGCTTGGAGGCGACCATACCTGCAGGCAGGTAAGCAATAATGGCAGCGCCCTGGGCGATGAGCATGGTCAGGCTGTAGTCTTTGATCAGAATGTTGGATGCGTAGACGGAATACTTGGAGGTAACGGCGTTGTAGCCGAAATACCACAGGGCAACGCTGAGCAAAATCAGCAGCAGAGAGCGCTTTTGCTCGCGACTCATCTTTGTCTTCTGAGCGGGCTTTTCTTCCTCGTCCTCTTCAATGCCGTAGCGCTGCGTGTCGGCTTCCATTTCTGCAGCCCACTGGGGCTCCTTGACCTTGAGATAGAAGATAAACAGCGCGCCCAGCATTACCATCGCGATCACGGAGAAATAGCCGGTGTAGCTCATCATCGCATTCTTTGCGCCGGAGATGTTAAAGGCAAAGCCCATTCCCAGCACCAGCACAAGAATACCGCCGGCACTGCCCATCAGATTGATGACAGCATTGGCTTTGCTGCGCAGAGGCTTGAGGGTAACGTCCGGCATCAGTGCCACCGCCGGCGACCGGAAGATGCCCATAGCCAGCAAAATGATCAGCAAGATCGCAATAAAGGCGATCAAATAGGCAGGATTGGCAGCGGTTTTTTCAGCAGCATAGGCCTGCCGTGCGGGGACGACGTAATTGGTGTAGGGTCTGCTGTCTTCATCCTTATTTCCCTTGACTTCCGCGTCATTGGCGCTGCGGATAGCAAGAAAATCGTCTTTGTCAGGGAACTTGTCCTGCAGGGTGTACGGTGTGCCCTGCGGGGTCTTCAGGACGGTATCTTTCTGCGTGTCATAGATGACAGACAGCGCAGCGGGATCGTCTACAGTGGCAACCGCCTCGATCTGCTTCAGCTGCAGGTTATCTGCAAAGCTCAGGGCGATCAGCGCAATGGCGGCAATGATAGTGCCGATACGGATAAAGGGCGACCGGCGACCGGACTTGGCCTTGCATTTGTCAGACATTGCGCCAAACAGCGGCAGCAAAAACAGAGCCAGGATATTATCCAGCGCCATCACAACACCGGACCAGAACTGGTCCATACCGAATTTGTTTGTCAGGGTCAGGGCGATGGTGGCGTCATAAGCCTGCCAAAATGCCTGGATCAGGAAAAAGGCAAAGCCCACCAGAATCGTGCGTTTATAGTTGAGCTTCATAAATAAGCCCTCCGTTCGCGTTTTTACGGCAAAAACCGTGGAAATATTATAGTATTTTTTTACAGGATTGTCCAGTAGATAAAAGAAAATCGCAGGGATTCCCCCTGCGATTTAAGATTTACTTAAGGAATAAAGCTATGTAGGGGCGGATGCCTACATCCGCCCGTTATGTTTTCAGCCGTTCAAGAACTTTGATCGCCTGATCGATTTGCTTGTTTTCGTCAACGCCCTTGTGCGGGGAGAATACGTGCAGATCCCAGTCTGGGTACAGCTGGGCGTACCGGCGGATTATGGCACGCAGTATTTCCTCGGCATCCCGCGGGTCTGCGGTTGCAATCTTTTTCATCGTTCTGCGCATATAGTTGCCCCCTGTTAGTAGATTTTCACCCATTATGATAACACTTTGTTTGTATAATTACAAGGATTATGTTGGTATACTGTTATCATAATATTAGTGAGGTGTTAGTATGGCAACAAATAAAATCCAAACCGGTATTCGCTTTGAGCCGGAGCTGCTCTATAAAATCACATATGTTGCCAAAACCAACAAGCGGTCGCTGAACGCGCAGCTGGAATATCTGGCACAGCTGTGTGTGAAAGAATTTGAAGCCGAAAACGGCGAGATTCCGGTAACGGACGAAGCATTGTATCAAAAATAAGCAAAAGCCTGCACGATAAGTGCAGGCTTTCTTTTGCGCGTGTTCACCGCAGATGTCATCCTGAGCAAGCGAAGCCGTAGTCGAAGGATCTACCGCAGTACTTGGGTGCGAAGATTCCTCGATTCTGCTGAATGAAAAGAAAAGGAACGGAGCCTTGGCCCCCTCATAGAGGGAGCCGAGGGGTTGTTCGTTTAATCAAACGCCAAGCCGAAATAGGCAGGGGCGGGGTTGCTGTCCAAAGGCAGATACATTGCAAAGGGAATTTCATCTCCGGGGCAGCGGAATGTGCCGCTGTCTTTGCCCAACGCCGCCAAAATTCCCGGTGCGGCATCGGCATTGCCAAGAAGCTCCGCATCTTCTGCGCAAAGGAAACCGTCGCCGGCGTAAAGCCGAGTAACGGCAGACAAAAATCCCAGGTTTTCGCCCTCCTGCACCACGCCGCCGGCAGGCAGGAACTGCCGCCGCAGGCGGGCATATTCCTCGGCACCGATCTCCCGCAGAGCTGCCGGCGCTTTTCCTGCGTTACAGGAAAACTTGCGCACATAACTGCAGGTTTGATAGCCCATACCTTCGTACATTCCAAAAAGATGACTTTCCGGAACCAGGACAATGCCACTGTAGCCCAAGCTTTCTAAAAGCTGACGGGTATCGTCCATCAGACGGCGGCACAGACCCTGTCCGCGGTAAGCTTTTGCGGTCGCCACGGCGTATACATAGGCGATGGGGCGCGTGTCCAGCCGGCAGTCAAACCAGTAAAGTGCGGCAGCGACCTGACCGTCGATGCTGATGCAGCGGCAGCGGTCGGCAGAAAATGCGGCATCCCAAAAGATGTCCAGAAAATCGTCGCCGTCGCCAAAGGCCTCTTTCCAAAGGGCGCGAAGACCGGCAGCCTGGTCTTGCAGAGGATAATCAATCTTCATCGTCATCCTCCCAAAGCCGCGCCCAGAATTTCACCACAAGATGATGGGGGAAATAGCTGAGCTTGGATTGCCGCAGACCGGCGATGCCCATATCATCCTCCCGATTCAGGAAACGAAGATCGGGATATTTGCTGCGCAGATGGGCGGCAAATGCCTGCGCAATGGCAGGATATGCGCCGTCGGCGTAGTCCA
>JAZNNE010000050.1:0-10731 GCA_045580125.1 Faecousia sp.
GTAATACAATATAATAATAAAAAGGGCACCCCATTTGGGGTGCCCTTCTGTTATGTAATGTGTCGTTACCGAGCGGCGCAGAGCAGTAACGAAAAGCACTGCACCGTGCACGAATTGTCGGCGACGACTCGCCGCTTACACCATAGCTGCGGTGATGATGGCCATCTTGTAGACCTCGTCTGCGTTGCAGCCGCGGGACAGGTCGTTGATGGGAGCTGCCAGACCCTGCAGGATGGGGCCGTAAGCTTCAAAGCCGCCCAGACGCTGTGCGATCTTATAGCCGATGTTGCCAGCCTCGATGGTGGGGAAAATGAAGGTGTTGGCATAACCTGCAACAGGGGAGCCGGGGAACTTCAGCTGACCGACCTCGGGAGCAACAGCTGCGTCGAACTGCATCTCACCGTCGATGAGCAGGTCGGGAGCCATAGCCTTTGCCTCAACGGTGGCATCGTGGGACAGCTTGACAGTACCGCCCTTGCCGGAGCCGTTGGTGGAGAAGCTCAGCATTGCAACCTTGGGATCAATGCCGAACACCTTGGCGGTGTTAGCGGTTTCCACAGCCACCTCAGCCAGCTGACGGGCAGCGGTGAGCACCACGTTGCCGTCCTTGTCCAGACGGTCCTCATAGCCCAGATTGATGGCGCAGTCGCCCATTGCCAGCTTCTCTTCGCCGCGAACCATAATGAAGCAGGAAGAAACAAGATTCACGCCCTTCTTGGTCTTGACCAGCTGCAGAGCAGGACGGACAGTATCCGCGGTGGAGTAGGTTGCGCCGCCCAGCAGGGAATCAGCGTAGCCCATCTTGACCAGCATGGTGCCGAAGTAGTTGCCCTTGGAAAGCGCTGCCTTGCAGTCATCGCTGCTCATCTTGCCCTTGCGCAGCTCAACCATCTTCTCCACCATAGCATCCATCTCAGGATAGGTCAGGGGATCGATGATCTCGATGCCGTCGATGTTAAAGCCGCCCTTGGCAGCATTGGTCCTAACCTCGTCGACGTTACCGATGAGAATGGGGGTCAGGAAACCGCCCTCGTTCAGGCGGGCAGCAGCCTCCAGAATACGGGCGTCGTGGCCCTCAGTGAAGACGATCTTGCGGGGATTGGCCTTCAGGATTTCAATCATTGCATTAAACATAGTATGTATCCTCCATATTTCGGGTGTACGCCCGTATTTTTACAGCTTAAGTATACACGATAATTTCCCCGTGCGCAACCGTTTTTAATAGTAAACAATCCGTAAATTTTGGTTTTTGCAGTTGAAATCCCGGAGAAAGATAATATAATATAACTATCTTAACAGATAGGGTGAAGTTATGAACAAGATCAAGCAGTGGTTTCGCCACTTTATGATGGGACGCTACGGTACCGACAAGCTGAGTATGACGATCCTGACCGTTGGTGTGATCGTCAGTGTGGTGGCGATGTTTATCGGGTATGCGCCGGTTAAGATCGCGCTGACAGCTGTGGCGTATGTGCTGATGTTCTGGGCGATTTTCCGGTGTCTTTCCCGCAATACCTACAAGCGGTATCGGGAAAACCGAAAGTTTTTGATGCTGCTGGACCGGATCAAGGATCGCCAGCACAAGTATTTTTCCTGCCCCCGCTGCCGTCAAAGCGTCCGCGTGCCGAGAGGCAAGGGCAAGATCGCTATCAAATGTCCCAAGTGCGGCGAGAAATTTATTAAGAAGAGCTGAATTGTATTAAATGTCATTCCGACCAAGCGTAGCGCGCGGAGGAATCCTCGCAGTGCGTAGATCCTTCGACTCGCTGCGCTCGCTCAGGATGACACGAAAAACAAACTAAAAAGATCCTCTGGGATTTCCCAGAGGATCTATATTTTTATTTTGCGTACTCCACAGCTTTGGTCTCGCGGATGACATTAATCTTGATCTGACCGGGGTATTCCAGCTCGGATTCGATCTTCTTGGCGATGTCCCGTGCCAGCAGGATCATATTGTCCTCGTCAACCACCTCGGGCTTGACCATAATGCGAACCTCGCGGCCTGCCTGAATGGCGAAGGCCTTGTCTACGCCGGGGTAGGAGCCGGTGAGCTCCTCCAGCTTTTGCAGACGGCGGATATAGTTCTCCACATTCTCGCGGCGAGCGCCGGGACGGGCGGCGGATACGGCATCAGCGGCCTGCACCAGCACAGCGATAATGGTCTTGGGCTCGACGTCGCCGTGGTGTGCCTCAATGGCGTTGTCCACAATGGGATTTTCCTTGTACTTGCGGGCAATGTCCGCACCCAGCTGAACGTGGCTGCCTTCGACCTCGTGGTCGATGGATTTACCAAGGTCGTGCAGCAGACCTGCGCGCTTGGCAAGGGCGGTATCGATACCCAGCTCGGCGGCCATCAGACCGGCGATGTGGGCGACCTCCATAGAGTGGTTCAGCACGTTCTGACCATAAGAGGTACGGTACTTCTGGCGACCCAGGATCTTGATCAGCTCCGGATTCAGGTTGTGAACACCGGTTTCGTAGCAGGCGCGCTCGCCCTCTTCACGAATGGTGCGATCCACTTCCTTACGGGCCTTTTCCACCATATCCTCAATGCGGGTGGGGTGGATACGACCGTCGGCGATCAGTTTTTCCAGTGCCAGACGGGCGATCTCCCGACGGACGGGATCAAAGCTGGAAACGGTGATGGCTTCGGGTGTGTCGTCGATGATCAGGTCAACGCCGGTGATGGTTTCCAGGGTGCGGATGTTGCGACCCTCACGACCGATGATACGACCCTTCATCTCGTCGTTGGGCAGAGGCACAACGGATACCGTGGACTCTGCGGAGTGATCGGCAGCGCAGCGCTGGATGGCAACGGCCAGCACCTCACGGGCGCGGTCATCAGCCTCTTCCTTCATCTGGGCTTCGATCTCTTTGATCTTCATTGCAGTATCGTGGCGGATATCTTCCTCCACGCTCTGCAGAAGCTGCTGCTTGGCCTGCTCCTGAGAAAGACCGGAAATGGTCTCCAAAGTGAGCAGCTGCTGCTTGCGAATGGCCTCTGCCTCTGCCTGTGTTTCGGCAACGGCAGCCAGCTTCTTGGCAAGCTCTTCTTCCTTGCGTTCGAAATTCTCTGTCTTTTTATCCAGCGAAATTTCCTTCTGCTCCAGACGGCGCTCCTGCTTGGAAAGCTCCGCCCGGCGTTCCTTGACTTCTTTTTCGTACTCTGTGCGTGATCTATGGATTTCGTCCTTGGCTTCCAGAAGCATTTCCTTCTTGCGGCTCTCACCGCTGCGGATAGCTTCGTTGATCAGGCGGGTAGCCTCGGCTTCAGCAGAGCCGATCTCGCGCTCCGCAAATTTCTTGCGGTAACCGATACCGACCAAAAAACCGATCGCAACACCCACAAGTGTACCAACGGCGATCAGAATGATAGCTAACGTTAATTCCATAATTCTCAAACGCACCTCCTTCACTAAAAATAGCGCTAGCGAAGGGGGGTGGACGCTTTAGACCCCTGGCGTGTCATTTGCATTATTCAAAATAAGATACAAACATAAACGCCATGAGGCGTGAAATGCGATACCCCGGCTAACGCCGGTTATGGAAACGCAGACCGGAAAGCAGAAGCCGGAATGCGCACACTATACCGAGGTTATTTTACCCGTAAAGAAAGGGCTTGTCAAGCATATTTGCACAAAATATGGGGTCTGGAAGGACTTTTTTCTACAATATGCATAGTCGGAGCGGGCGGAATTGGAAAAAAGGACTGGACAGCAAAGAATCATTCTGCTATAATCAAGGCATAATATTGTAAGGAGTGTTTCCCTATGAAATGTCCTTTTTGCGGAGATCAGGAGAGTAAGGTCGTAGATTCCCGCCGCTCGGAAGACGGCAACAGCATCCGCCGCCGTCGGGAATGTTTGCAGTGCCAGCGCCGGTTTACCACCTATGAGATCGTGGAAAGTCTGCCCATTATCGTGGTAAAGCGGGACGGTACCCGTCAGGGCTTTGACCGCAATAAGATCCTCAACTCTATGGTCCGCGCTTTTGACAAGCGGAAAGTGGAAATTGCCGATCTGGAGCGGATCACCACCGAGATCGAGCAGACCATCCAGAATACGCTGGAGCGGGAAGTCAGTACCGATAAGATCGGCGAAATGGTTATGGAGCGCATTAAGCCACTGGATGAGGTTGCATACATCCGCTTCGCTTCCGTTTATCGCCGCTTCCAGGATGTTGGCAGCTTTGTAAGCGAGATCAATAAGTTTCTGGAGAAGAAATAAGGAGTAAGCGATGAACTTAGATGCCTTAATGGCCATATTTTCAGAGTTTGACGTGGCGGCATTTTTGCCGGAGCTGGATACGCTTCTTGGTTGGGTGGAAATGGTGCTGCGGATTCTGGTGATGGCGGGACCGCTGCTGATGCTGGGTCTGGGTATGCTGTACCTGCTGGCACCGCCCAAGGAGGCAAACTATTCTCTGGGCTGGCGGTTCTGGTGGAGCATGGCAAGCCTGGATGCGTGGCAGTTTACCCACCGGTGGGCAGGAATTGTCTGGTCGGGATTGGGACTGCTGCTGACGCTGATTATGGCTTTTGTGTGTAATGCATTCCGCCGAATGGATCCTATGCAGATGGTTACGGCTGCAGCCAAGAGCATCGGCTGGGAGCTGGGATTGATGGGCATTGCCTGCATTGCCATCAACGTGGCGGTGATCATCGTCTTCGATAAGGATGGCTACCGCAGAAAAGACTACGCAGAATATGAAGAATAAGAAAATCGGACACCATCAGGTGTCCGATTTTTTTGTTTGCGCCCCGCCCTACGGGAAGCACCTAAATTTGCATTGTAGGGGCGGATGCCCACATCCGCCCGGTTTTTGCGTATTTTCGGGTCGATGTGGGCATCGACCCCTACATACACACTTTCAGGTTTTCCTGCAGGGGACTTGCTTTCCTGTCCCGATTGTCATTCCGAGTGGAGCGCAGCGGAATCGAGGAATCTTCGCAGCCAAGTGCCGCGGTAGATCCCTCGGCTTCGCTCGGGATGACAGATGCGGTGGAAAGTGACGGTAGGGACACCCGTCCTCGGGTGTCCGCGGTCACCGCGGGAGCGGTGACCCTGCACGCAAATCCAAATGCACTGCATACCCAAAAATGTAGAGGCACCCGTCTTCGGGTGACCACGGCGGCGAACCTACGCAACGGGGACGCACCTCAAATTCGCGGTTTACATAACACCGAAGGTGGAGAGGGAGCGTCGCCCGTACGGGAGGACACTCCCCCAGTCAGCCTGTTCGGCTGACAGCCCCCTCATAGAGGGGGCCGAGGTTGCAATGTATATTCCTGCCAATTTTGTAAACCCTAGGGGAAGGGGGTGGGCGTGTGCTTCTGACTTACATTCGTACCATCGTGCTGTATCTGGTGCTGATCGCTGTGATCCGGATGATGGGAAAACGGCAGATCGGCGAAATGGAGCCGTCGGAATTCGTGGTTACGATGCTGGTGGCAAATCTGGCGGCGATTCCAATGCAGGACGGCGGGATTCCGCTGTATTCCGGACTGGTGCCTATTTTGACGGTGCTGGGGGTGGAGCTGATCCTGTCGGCGCTGAGTATGCGTTCGATCCGGCTTCGGCGCTTGCTGTGCGGCAAACCGGTAATTTTGATCGAAAACGGGAAAATCTTGCAGGATCATTTGCGCAGCACCCGTATCACGCTGGACGAGCTGACGGAGCTTTTACGGGGAAAAGAGGTTTTATCACCGGACACGGTGCAGTATGCCATTTTGGAAACCAACGGAAATTTGTCGGTTTTTCCCTATCCGGAGCACAAGCCGGCCTCTGCCAAGGATGCAAAAATCAAGCCGGCAGAGCAGTTTTTACCCTACACCATCATTGCCGACGGGCATATATACCGGGAAAATCTGCGCCTTGCGGGAAGAGATGACCGCTGGCTGCAAAAACAGCTGCGGGAGCATAAGGCCACGGTTGCCACCACCTGGCTGCTGACGGTGGACAGAGCGGGGCAGATCTTATGGCAGGGAAAGGAGAAAACGAAATGAAGCGTCTGTGGATCGGTGTGGGGTTTTTGCTTGCGATGTTGGCGATAGGGATTTGTTTGACGGTGCTGTTTGGGCGGATCCATACGCCGTTGTCGGACGATCTGCAGAAAGCATCCCGGTTGGCAATTGCCCAGGAGTGGGAAAAAGCAACCGCTCTGACCCGGCAGGCCAGAGCGGATTGGGAAAAATATCGGGATTTTATTGCGGCGGTGGCAGATCACGAGCCGCTGGAGAAAATGGAATATTTGCTGGAGCAGCTGGAGGTATATGCCGAGCTGCGCAGGACGGGGGATTTTTCTGCAATATGTGTGGAAGTGGCAGCATTGGCAGATGCCATGCTGGAATCCCAGCAGCTTACCTGGTGGAGCTTTCTGTAGGTTAGCGTGTTTTGCCCAGGAAGAACAGTGCCAGCGTGCCGGGACCGGAGTGGGAGCCGATAACGGCGCCGATGTGACCAATCATAACCTCTTTCACGCCACAGTGCGTTTTCACCATTGCCTCCAGAAGGCGGGCATCCTCCTCGCAGTCGCCGTGGCTGATGAAAACGGTGCTGTTTTCTCCGTCGATGCCCAGCTCGCCCAGCTTCTTTGCAAGGGCTTCGATGGAAGACTTTCTGCCCCGGGCTTTGGCGACGCTGATCAGATGACCTTCGTTATCCACGTGCAGCACCGGCTTGATCTGCAGCATAGTGCCGACCAATGCGGTGGCTGCGCTGACACGACCGCCCCGCTTGAGGTACATCAGATCATCTACGGTAAACCAGTGGCACAGATGGAGCTTGTTTTCCTCCAGCCAGGCGGCCAGATCGTCCAGGGACATACCCAGATCCCGCTTTTGGCAGGCGTACCACACCAGCAGACCCTGACCCAGGGAGGCACACAGGCTGTCGACCACCTTGACAGTTCTGCCCGGATATTTGCTTTGCAGCTCCGCAGCGGCGATCACGGCAGATTGGCAGGTAGTGCTAAGACCCGAGGAGAAGGTGATGACCAATGCATCCTCACCACCGGCGAGAATAGGCTCGATGACGGCTTCCCAGCCATTGGGATTGATGGCGGAGGTGGTTGCCACCTCGCCTGCACGCAGACCGTCATAAAAAGTGCGAATGCCGTCGTCTACGTTATCGGGCAGAGTTTGCCCCTGAAAATTGACCATCAGCGGAACAACAGAAATATTCAGCTGCTTGACCATAGCTTGATTCAAGTCGCAGCCGGAATCGGTTACAATGCGAAAAACAGACATAGTATAAATACGCTCCTGAAAAAGAATTGACTGCGCCCGCGTTTACGAGTATAATGTTGGAAACGCATTTGCTGCAGCACCCTTATTATAGCCCGCTGAAAGGGCAAAGTCATCCGCCGCGCCGGAGAATGGGCGGATTCGACTCTCCTGAAGAGGGAGAAAAAGGGACTCTACTGGCAGTTGAATTGGGGAAAATGCAATTTTCGACAGGAGAAAGTGCTATGACAAAGCTGCTTTTGAGGCTTTTTATTAAGAATTCGGAGAATACCGACAATCCCAAAACCCGCGCAGCCATCGGCAAGCTGTCGGGGATTGTGGGTATCATCACGAACCTGCTTTTGTTTGCGGGAAAACTGGCGGTGGGCGTGCTGTCCGGCTCGGTTTCCATCACCGCAGACGCAATGAACAACCTTTCCGATGCCTCCAGCTCCATTGTAACCTTTGTGGGCTTTAAGCTGGCGGAAAAGCCGGCGGATGAGGATCATCCCTATGGACACGCCCGGTTTGAGTATTTGTCCGGTCTTGCGGTGGCGGCACTGATCATCGTCATCGGCTTTGAACTGGCAAAGACCTCGGTAGAGAAGATCTTCAACCCGGCGGCGGTGGCGCTTTCCGGCATCACCGTGGCGGTGCTGATAGGCTCGATCGCGGTGAAGCTATGGCTGGCGATCTTCAACGGGAAGCTGGGAAAGAGAATCAACTCCGGCACATTGCAGGCGACCGCGGCGGACAGCCGAAACGACTGTATCACCACGGCAGCGGTTTTGCTGGCAGGTGTGGTGGAGCATTTTACATCCTGGAAGGTGGACGGCTACGCAGGTCTGGCGGTGGCGCTGTTTATCCTGTGGAGCGGTGTGAAGCTGGCGAAGGAGACCATCGACCCTCTGTTGGGAAAGGCTGCCAGCCCCGAGCTGCAGGCGCTGATCGTGGACTATATCAGCGCCAACCCCAAAGTTTTGGGCTATCACGATCTGATGGTCCACGATTACGGTCCCGGGCAGCGGTTTGCATCACTGCACGTGGAAATGGATCAGCGGGAAGACCCTCTGGAGTGCCACGAAATTATTGACGATATTGAGCGCGAATGCCTGCAAAGCCACAATATCCATCTGGTGATCCACTACGATCCCGTAGTTACCGACGATCCGGAGCGCAACCGGCTGCTGGCGGAAACTATGGATGTTTTGAGCGGAATCGACCCCAGACTGCATCCCCACGATTTTCGTATGGTCAAGGGCGACGGACATACCAATCTGATTTTTGATGTGGTAATTCCTTCGGATATGATGAAGGAGAAGAAAAAGATCCGGCACACCCTGGAGCAGGAGCTGTCAAGGCGGGAAAACACCAAGATCTACACGGTAATTACCTTCGACCCTGCGGCGTTTAATCAGTAAAAAGAAAAAGTCGGCAGTTTTCTGCCGACTTTCTTGCCTCCCCCTTTGGGGAAGGTGCCCAGTGCGCCCACTGGGCGGAGAGGGTTTCGGTTAGAGCCCTCTCAGTCAAAAATCAAAGATTTTTGCCAGCTCTCCCAAAGGGAGAGCCAAGAAAAGAGCACCCTCGGTGAGGGTGCTCAATTTATTTAAGAAATTACTTGCACAGGTCGGTTGCGACCTCGATGATGTGCTCTGCGCTCAGACCGAACTGCTTCAGCAGGTCGGTAGCGGGACCGGAGTGACCGAACTCATCGTTGACGCCGATGCGGCGGACAACGGTGGGCAGCTTCTCGCTGAGCAGACCGCAGACTGCTTCGCCCAGACCGCCGATGACGGAGTGCTCTTCGCAGGTGATGACCTTGCCGCACTTCTTGGCAGCAGCCAGCACCAGCTCCTCATCCAGAGGCTTGATGGTGGCCATATTGATGACCATGGCGTTGATGCCGTTTTCGGCCAAAGCCTCGCCGGCCTTGATTGCCTCGTAAACCATCAGACCGTTGGCAATGATGGCAACATCGGTGCCGTCGCGGAGGATCTCGCCCTTGCCGATCTGGAAGTTAAAGTTCTTCTCGTGGAATTCCGGCACAGCCAGACGACCGAAGCGCAGGTAAACGGGACCGTCCATCTCGTAAGCGGCGCGGACAGCCATACGAGCCTCTTCGCCGTCGGCGGGGCAGATGACGGTCATACCGGGGATGGAACGCATCAGTGCGAAGTCCTCACAGCACTGGTGGGAAGCACCGTCCTCACCGACGGAGATGCCGCCGTGGGTAGCGCCGATCTTGACGTTCAGGTGGGGGTAGCCGATGGAGTTGCGGACCTGCTCGAAAGCACGGCCTGCAGCAAACATAGCAAAGGAAGATGCAAAGGGAACAAGACCCATAGTGGATGCACCGGCAGCGGCGCAGATCATATTGCCCTCAGCGATACCGCAGTCAAAGAAGCGGTCGGGGAATGCCTTCTGGAAAACGCTGGTCTTGGTAGCACCTGCCAGGTCGGCATCAAAAACGATCAGATTGTCCTTTTCCTGACCCAGTTCGGCCAGAGCCTTGCCGTAGGCATCACGGGTAGCGGTTTTGATCATATCAGCCATATTACTTCGCCTCCAGTTCTGCATAGATAGCATTCAGCTCGTTCATAGCCTGCTCGTACTCGGCGGCGTTGGGAGCCTTGCCGTGCCAGCCGGCGTTGTTCTCCATAAAGGAGACGCCCTTGCCCTTAACGGTGGACATTACGATAGCGGTGGGCTGACCCTTGGTTTCCCGGGCGGTAGCCAGAGCCGCTTCGATCTCGTCAAAGTCGTGGCCGTTGATCGCAATGGTCTTGAAGCCGAAGGCAGTGAGCTTGTCTACAATGGGGTAGGGGCTCATAACGTCGGCGACGTTGCCGTCGATCTGCAGACCGTTGTTGTCAATGATGGCAACAAAATTGTCCAGGTTGTAGTGGGCGGCGAACATAAATGCCTCCCAAACCTGACCTTCCTGAATTTCGCCGTCACCCAGCAGGGTGTAGACGCGGGCGGTCTCGCCCTTGTGCTTGGCAGCCAGAGCCATACCGGCAGCGGTGGAAACGCCCTGGCCGAGAGAGCCGGTGGACATATCGATGCCGGGAACGGTATTCATATTGGGGTGACCCTGCAGATAGCTGTCGATACGGCGCAGCGTCTTCAGGTCTTCTACGGGGAAGTAGCCCCGCAGAGCCAGCGCAGAGTACAGACCGGGAGCGGTGTGTCCCTTGGACAGAACAAAACGGTCGCGGCCTTCGGCCTTGGGGTTGGCAGGATCGATGTTCATTTCCTTAAAATACAGATAGGTGAACATTTCGGTTGCAGACAGGCTGCCGCCGGGATGGCCGCACTTGGCATTGAAGGTAGATTCAATAATGCCCTTGCGAACATTGCAAGCGGTGAGCTGCAGCTGCTTCTTTTCGCTGAGAGTCATTCCATTGCCTCCTAAGTAAAATTTATTGGTCCATATTTTTCATATGGTTATGGATTGCTTCATAGGTCTCGTCGCTGATCACGTGCTCCATTTTGCAGGCGTCTGCGGC
>JAZNNE010000051.1:0-2544 GCA_045580125.1 Faecousia sp.
GTTCCAGTGGCTTAAGAGCATCGGCGGTCTCGGCGCAATTGCAGCTCGCAATGAGGAAAAGGCAGCGATTTTGTACGATTTCCTGGATAGCAGCGATATGTTCAAGGGTACGGTCGTTAAGCAGGATCGCTCCTTGATGAATGTTCCCTTTGTTACCGGCAATGCCGATCTGGATGCGGAATTTGTCGCCGCAGCTCAGAAGGCGGGTTTTGTCAACCTGAAGGGTCACCGCACCGTCGGCGGTATGCGCGCCAGCATCTATAATGCGATGCCCATAGAGGGCGTAGAAAAGCTGGTGGCGTTTATGAAAGACTTTGAAAGAAGGAAATAAAATGTATCCCATTCATTATTTGAATTCCATTTCGCCCAAGGGCACTGCGCTGTTTACGGAAAACTACGGGCAGACCCAAAATGCGGAGGAAGCCCAGGCCATTCTGGTGCGCAGCGCGGCGATGCACGATATGGAATTTTCTCCGAATCTTCGCGCCGTTGCCCGTGCCGGTGCAGGCGTCAATAATATTCCGCTGGATCGCTGCGCAGAGCAGGGCATCGTGGTGTTCAACACCCCCGGTGCCAACGCCAACGGTGTTATGGAGCTGGCGCTGTGCGGTATGCTGCTGGGCAGCCGCGATATCGTAGCCGGCATCAATTGGGTGCAGTCCATTAAGGATACTGCCGATATCGCCAAGCAGGTGGAGAAGGGCAAGTCCAAATTTGCCGGCACAGAAATCGCCCACAAGAAGCTGGGTGTCATCGGTCTGGGCGCCATCGGCGGTCCTCTGGCCAATGCTGCCATCAAGCTGGGTATGGAAGTCTACGGCTGTGATCCCTACATTTCCATTGATGCCGCCTGGCACTTAGACAGCCGCATCATCCCCGTCAAGACCCGTGAGGAGATCTACGCAAATTGTGATATCATTTCCATCCACGTGCCGCTGCTGCCGGATACCAGGCATATGATTGGCGCGGAAGCAATGAGCCAAATGAAAGACGGCGTGATTCTGCTGAATTTTGCCCGTGATGCGTTGGTAGACGATGACGCGCTGGAAGCCGCGCTAAAGACCGGCAAGGTCAAACGCTACATCACCGATTTTCCCAACGACAAGACCGCCAATATGGAAGGCGTCATCGCCATTCCCCACTTGGGCGCGTCCACGGAAGAATCAGAAGACAACTGCGCTAAGATGGCTGTCAAGCAGGTGATGAACTACTTGGAAAACGGCAACATCATTAACTCCGTGAATTTCCCCACCATTGATATGGGCATCTGCACCAAGGCAAGCCGTATCCTGCTGCTGCACAAGAACATTCCCAATTCTCTGGGTCAGTTTACGTCCGTTGTGGCGCGGGATAATCTGAACATTTCCGACCTTTTGAACCGAAGCAAAGGCAGCTACGCGGTTACGATGCTGGATCTAGATACGCCGGCATCCCAAGCCGTTTTGGATGATCTGCGCAGCATCGAAGGCGTCTTAAGAGTTCGCCTGATCAAGTAAAAAAGAAGAAGCTGTCCTCACGGATGTGGGGGCAGCTTCTTTTGGCATATTCGGCTATATTTCGTTGACAGTTTCTTAAATTTATTGTACACTGTAGACAGACAAAATGAGAAGGAGTGTTTTTATGGATCAAAAATACGAAGCCCTGTTTACCCCGTGGAAGATCGGCAATGTGGAGATCAAAAACCGCATCGTCCTTTGCCCTATGGGTGGCACATCGCTGTTTGGCTGGTTCGAGCTGACCGGCTGTAAGTTCGACAAGGAAGCTGCGAAATTCTTCCTGGAGCGGGCACAGAACAACGTGGGTCTGATCATTCCCGGCATTGCACCCCTGCGGGATACCTTCTGGGGCAAATGGCTGTGGCAGAATCCCAAGATGTTTGAGGATCTGAAGGAATTTATGGACGAGATCCATAAGACCGGCGCTAAGCTGTTCATTCAGCTGACCGCCGGTATGGGTCGCAGCTGGGCCATCACCGAGCTGATCGCACCCCTGCATAAGAATAAGGTTACCAGAGCCATTCTGAAGCCCATTCTGGACACCAGCCACGAACTGGCTGCACCTAGTGAGCTGCCGTCTCGCTGGGCCCCGGAGATCACCACGCCGGCGATGACCATAGAGCAGATCCACGAGATCATCGAAGCCTTTGCCAAGACTGCCAAGCTGTGTAAGGATGCAGGCGTTGACGGTGTAGAGGTACACGCAGTCCACGAGGGCTATCTGCTGGACCAGTTTACTATGGAGTGGACCAACAAGCGTACCGACGAGTACGGCGGCTCTTTTGAAAACCGCTACCGTTTCCCTGTGGAAGTAGTGCAGGCCATCAAGGCCGCCTGCGGCGAGGATTTCCCCGTATCCCTGCGCTATAGTGTGCAGTCCAAGGTCAAGGATTTCTGCGTCGGCGCTGTGCCGGGTGAGGAATACGTAGAGGTCGGTCGAAATATGGCAGAGTCCGAAAAGGCCGCTAAATACCTGCAGGATGCCGGCTACGATATGCTCAACGCCGACAACGGTACTTACGACTCTTGGTACTGGGCGCATCCGCCT
>JAZNNE010000052.1:0-14970 GCA_045580125.1 Faecousia sp.
TGACCTGCGTGCAGACCCACACCGGAAGGATACGGGAACATATCCAAGACATAGTACTTAGGCTTGGAAAAATCCCAAACATCGGTAGCAAAAGTGTTATTCTTTTCCCAGTATTTGTGCCACTTTGCCTCAATGGCGGAAAAATCGTA
Organism: Faecousia sp.; assembly: GCA_045580125.1. Classification (GTDB taxonomy): domain Bacteria; phylum Bacillota; class Clostridia; order Oscillospirales; family Oscillospiraceae; genus Faecousia. Next base: position 150 of record JAZNNE010000052.1, read on the forward strand.
GTTTGCCATTTAGAACATTCCTCACTCTTCGATGATAATATCGCTTAATTCGACCTGCACCGCATCTGCCCAGACGCGCTCCAAATCGTAGAATTTTCTGGCTTCATCGGTAAACACGTGGACAACGATAGAGCCGAAGTCCAGCAGCTCCCAAGAATTACCGCGGTGACCCTCTCGACCCAGCATAGGCTCGCCCAGCTGCTCCAAGGTGTACTCAGCGTAATCACACAGCGTCTTAACGTGGGTATTGGAGGTACCGGTGCAGATCAGGAAATAGTCTGCCAAACTGGAGACCTCGTTGATCTTCAAAAGCTTAATGTCCAAGCCTTTCTTTTCGTCCAGCGCCTTGGTTACCTCGATTGCAACCTCTTTTGCACTTAACATTGTCATTCTTCCTTTCTATTCAGCCACAACAGCGCATCCCGGGATGCGGGAGACACCTCGCTGCCCTGCTTTTTCAGTAATTGGAGGGTCATTTCCAGACCCAGCTTTAACGCAGCATCCAAATCCGTGTATGCCAGCTCCCGCAATTTCTCCACACCGGGGAAATTTCTGCAGGGCTCCATATAGTCTGCCACATAAATGATCTTTTCCAGCAGCGTCATATCCGCCTTGCCGGTGGTATGATGCCGGATTGCATTCACAACCGCCTGATTTTCGCCGAAAATTCGCTCCGCAACCAAGCTTCCCGTCAAGGCGTGCAGGGTTTTGGGGTATCTTTGGGAAAAATCATCTAGCACTATACCATACTCGCTGCACAGTGTCAACTGAAGCGAGCCACGCAGTGCCTTGGTAATGTCGTGGAGGATTCCGGCTCTTGCGGCGTCGGTTTCATCCGCGCCCCAATGGCGTGCCATCTTCACCGCAGTATCCCGACAGCCCAATACGTGATTGACGCGATTGGGATGGATCAGCTCGATCACGAGCTTTTCCAGCTGCTCCATTGGAAGCTGTTTGCAGCATCTGTCTGTGCCATACAGACCGTTGTCACGAATGTACTTCCCGACACCATCGGGTAAATACGGATCGGCACATTGAAATGCAATCATCCTGCGCAGGTCCGTCGAAGAAATGGCAGTGATCTCATTTTGCAGCAATTCCACCTTGGCGCCCATAGACTCCAATTCCGCTATATGTTTGGAAATCTGTTCTATTTCGTCTTTCTCGCCACGATATAGCACGGCAATTGTTGCGTTTTCCCAAATTATTTGCGGATTTCTCCACGTCAGGAACGACAGGAACATATCTGTTCCCATAATCAGCACCAGCTGCGCATTGGGGTATTGCGCCTTCAGCTCCTCCACCGTCAAATAGGTGTAGCTTGCACCTTCTCTGCGAAGCTCCAAATCCGAAATTTGCGCATAGGGGATCTGTGCCGCGGCAAGTTTCAGCATCGCAAGACGCTGCTGCGCCGTGGCAGAGCCTTCCGGAAGCACCTTGTGGGGTGCGATCCGGTCCGGTATCAGCAAAAGCTTATCCAGCTTCAGCAGCTTAAAGGCCTGCTGTGCTGCGTGCATATGACCAATATGCGGCGGATTGAATGTACCGCCGTAAATACCGATCCGTTCCATAGACTATCCCTTCTTTGCGGTTTAATCTTCGCCGTGGAGTTGCTTCTCTCTGCTGCGTTCGATGGCTTTTTCGATGGCCTTTTCTCTGAAATACTGGTTGCGCTGCTCCCGCACCTTCTTTTCAGCAGCACGACGGGCACGCATACCCTTGCCAACGGGGTCGGACTTGGATTTCGGTGTCTCTTTGCGCTTAGCGCGACCGGTCTGGTTGCGCTCTGCCTGACATTTCTCGCTGAAACGCCAAATGACAAACTTGGTGCCGATCACAGCCACACCTTCCGCGCCAGTCGCCTCGCACAGAGCGTCGCATACCTCACGGGGGCTCATCAGGGCACCTTCCAAAACCTTGCCCTTTACCAATTCTCTTGCGGTCAGCAGATTCTCTGCCTCCGCAATCACATTATCCGTAACGCCGCTTTTGCCCACCATCAAGGTGGTGTCCAGCGTATTTGCCTGCGCCCGCAGATTTGCTCTTTCTTTACTTGTCAGCATAACCTGCCTCCTTTAATTTCTCGTAAAAAACATTCAGCGCATTTGCTCTGTGGGAAACCTTATTTTTGTCCTCAGCGCTCATTTGCGCCGTAGTCATACCCATAGGCGGATAGTAGAAAATGGGATCGTAGCCGAAGCCATTTTCACCCCTGGCTTCCCGCAGCAGCTCGCCGTGGATCTCACCGCGGGCCTGGATCCCCTGACCGTCGGGAGAAACCATCGTAATGACACAGACAAACTGCGCCTGCCGCTGTCCATCGGGGACATTCTCCGTATTCTTGAGCAGCAGCAACAGCCGACCCCAATCGTCCAGAGAATCGTCAAAGCCATATCTTGCCGAGTAAATACCCGGCTCGCCATTTAAGGCATCCACCGCGATTCCGGAGTCATCTGCCAATGCCGGCAGACCGGTGGCTTTCATCACAGCTTCCGCCTTGATAAAAGAATTCTCCTCAAAGGTGGTGCCGGTTTCCTCTACGTCGATATCGATGCCAAGCTCCGACTGGAGCACCAGCTGGAAGCCGAATTTCTCTGTAATTTTACTGATTTCCACCAGTTTATGCTTATTTTTGCTGGCTAAAACTACTTTCATTCGATTTCCTCACATTAAGGCGTCTACAAAGTCCTTGGCGACAAAGGGCATCAGGTCATCCGCCTGCTCGCCGACGCCGATGAACTTGACGGGGATCTGCAGCGTATCTGCCACCGCCACCACAATGCCGCCCTTGGCAGTGCCGTCCAACTTGGTGATTGCCAGAGCCGTTACACCGGCGATCTCCTTAAACTGCTTCGCCTGAATCAGACCGTTCTGACCGGTAGTGCCATCAAGCACCAGCAGGACCTCCTTGTCCGCATCCGGCAATTCCCGGGAAATAATGCGGCTGATCTTATTCAGTTCATTCATCAAATTGACCTTATTGTGCAGCCGACCCGCAGTGTCAATAATGATCACATTGCTTTTTCTTGCCTTGGCAGCCTGAATGCCGTCAAAAACAACGGATGCAGGATCAGCGCCTTCGTGCTGACGTACAATATCCGCACCGCAGCGCTCTGCCCAGATCTGCAGCTGATCCGCTGCAGCCGCACGGAAGGTATCGCCGGCGATCAAAGTAACCTTCTTGCCCTGCTCTATGAGCTGTTTAGCGATCTTACCGATGGTGGTAGTCTTGCCCACGCCGTTGACGCCAATAACCAGGATCACGGAAGGATCGGTGCTCAGCGACAGCTCTGTGCTGCCAACATCCAGCATATCCACCATAATCTGCTTCAGCTGAATCTGCGCATCTTCAACCTTAGTCAGGCCATTCTTGCGCACACGGGTTCGCAGCTCCTTGACGATCTTCAGCGAGGTTTCCACACCAAGATCCGCCAAAATCAGACTTTCCTCCAGCTCATCGTAGAAATCATCGTCGATCTCGCTGAAACCGGTGAAAACATTGCTCAAAACCGCGGTCATCGCATTTCTGGTTTTGGTCATTCCGGCTTTGATCTTATCAAAAAATCCCATGGGGAAACTCCTTTATTCAGTAATACCCAGATATTCTTCCATCTGATTCAGGTCAAGCCGCAGCAGCTTGGAGATACCCTGCTCCTGCATGGTAACGCCGTAAAGCACGTCGGATGCTTCCATCGTGCCGCGTCTGTGGGTGATGACGATAAACTGGGTCTTCTGGCTGAGATTTCGCAGATAGGTTGCAAAACGCTCAACATTCCGGTCGTCCAATGCCGCGTCGATCTCGTCGAGCATACAGAACGGCGTAGGACGAACCTTCAAAATCGCAAAGTACAGTGCAATCGCCACAAATGCCTTTTCGCCACCGGACAGAAGCGTAATGGTCTTGAGCTGCTTTCCGGGAGGCTGCACACGGATCTCGATTCCGCAGGTCAGCGGATTCTCGGGATCCTCCAGCACCAGCGCACCGTGTCCGCCGCCAAACATCTCAGTAAAGGTCTGCCCAAAGTACTGATCGATCTTCTTGAACTCCGTAACAAAGATCGTTGTCATTTCCTTGGTAATATCCGCAATGATTCCCTCCAGCTCCCGCTTGGAAGTAAGGACATCCTCCTGCTGTTCGCTGAGGTAGGTATAACGCTCATTGACACGGGCATACTCCTCGATAGCGCCCAGATTGGGTGTGCCAAGCATTGTGATACGTCGCTTCAGATCAGCAATGGTGCGCTGACCGGCAGCCAGAGATTCAACCTCACCGCGCAATTCCACAGCAGTACCGGGGGTCAAACCGTAGGAATCCCACAGCTTGTCGATGATCTGCTTTTCTTCCATCGAGGAAGTTACCTTCTTCTGCTCCAACAGCGCACAGGCGCGCTCCATATTGAGTATATCCTTATTCTTTTCCTGACTTTCACGTTCTGCACGGGTTTTTGCGGCTTCAGTCTCAATGCGGGATCCGGATACAGCAGTCAGCTCCTGCTTGTTATCCTGAATCTCCTGCTGTACCTCTTGCTGACGGATCTGCAAACCCGCGATCTCACCCTCGATGCGCAGAGATTCCTGGCGGATCGTTTCGATCAGAGCAAGCTGTTTCTCCCTGTCGCCTTCCATAGCGCTGCGAAGCGCATTCAAGTCAGTAACGTGGGTCAGAGCAGTATGCTTTTCCGCATCCAATGCCGCCGCATCTGTCTTCAGCGCCGTCATACGGTCGTTCAGCTGTGCAGTTTCCTCCGCAATTTCATTTTGAGAGCCTTCCAGGGCTTCCAGAGAAAGCTTGGTCTGCTCCAGCTGCTGGGTAAAGATCTGGATCTTCGCCTGGTTAGACGCAAGGCGCTGGCGATCGGAGCTGTCTCTTTGCTGCAGGGAATCACGTTCCCTGACAGCAGAGGTTTCCGCATCTACAATGGCCTGCAGCAAGATCTCGTGCTGCTTTTCCTCGCCCTGCAGCTTCAAAACAAGATCCTCTGCTCCACGCAGCTGTTCCTTGGCAGTAGAAACCTGATACTCCACCTGATCCACAAGGCGCTTTGCCTCTGTCAGCTCGGTTTCCGTCTCCTGCTTCTTTGCCAGCAATTCCTTTTCCTGGGCACTGAGCTTTTCCAGCTCGTTGGCACGGGAGAGAATGCCGGCTTCTTTGTTCACAGAGCCGCCGGTCATAGAACCGCCGAGATTCATAACCTGACCGTCCAATGTAACGATCTTGAACCGGTTGTGATACTTATTTGCCATAGCGATCGCGGCATCGATATCCTGCACGATCACCGTTCTGCCCAACAGATTTTCCACGATTACGCGGTATTGCTTGTCGCAGCTGACCAGCTCAGATGCAACACCAATATAGCCGCGGCAATTTTCCAGACCGTTTTCGCTTAACTTCTTCGCCTCGATGGTCTTGATCGGCAGGAATGTGGCTCTGCCGCCACCGGTGCGCTTCAGGAAGGAGATAGCTGCCTTGCCGTCTGCTTCTGTATCTACAATGATCTGCTGCATAGCAGCGCCCAGAGCGATCTCCAGCGCCACCGTGTAGCTGTCATCGGTGCGGATCAGTCGGGAAACCGGTCCGTGGATATTACGCAGCGCGCCCCGCTGGGCTTCCTGCATAACGGATTTGACGGATTTCGTGTAACTTTCAAAATCCCGTTCCATCGCGCGGAACACGCGGATCTTTGCCTGAACGGAGTCCAACTTCGTAGTCAGCTCCCGATCCTTCTGCTCCAGCTCGGTAAACCGCTTGATGCGGGTCTCCTGCCGCAGGCTGTAGCCGTTGATGGTATTATTGCAGGCAGTAACCTCATCCTGCGCCTTGCGGAGCTCTGCACGGCAATCATCCAAACCGGCCTGCGCCTGCTGATGCCGCTGTGCGCCGGCAGACAGATCAGCGTTCAGCTCCTCCAGCCGCTGCTTCGTCTGCTCCATACTCTCGCTCAAGCCGCGAATATCCGCCTCACGACCGGCCAGCTCCGCAGAGAGATTGGACTCGGTGCTGCGCAGCTGCAGATACTGGCGGGTCAAGCCCTGGGCATCGGCAGCTGTCTGTGCCAGCTCCTGCTGCAGCTTTTCGATTTCCTTTTGCTTTGCACCGAGTGCCGCTTCAATATCGGAAATCCGGCTGTTTGCCTGCTCGATTTGCAAGACGATACCGCCGCTGCGGTCATCCGTTCCCTTCATTTCTTCTTCGATGCGGGCAATATTACTTTGATTGTTTTCCACATTACTGCGCAGAACGGCCATTTGACCGTCAAGCTGCTGATAGGTGGACTCCAGCATATTCACCTTGACACGAACCGTTTCCAGCTCATTGTCCTTGCTGCGCAGCTGCTCGCCATACTGCTCGGACATCGCATACAGCTTGTCCAGATCCTCGTGGGCCTGCTGCAAAACGAAGGAAGCGGAAGCATAATCCTCCTCTGCCTTCTTGGCCGCTGCAGACAGCTTGTCCAGGGTTTCCAGCCAAACGGTAACCTCCACGCCCCGCAGCTCGTCCTTCAGCTCCAAATACTTCTTTGCCTTTTCAGACTGCTGCTTCAGGGGCTCCAGCTGCAGTTCCAGCTCAGAGACCTTGTCGCCAATTCGCAGCAGGTTATCCTCGGTATGTGCCAGCTTGCGCTCCGTTTCCTCTTTGCGGTGGCGGTACTTGGAAATACCGGCGGCCTCTTCAAAGATCTCACGGCGGTCAGCGCTTTTAAGGGACAGAATTTCGTCAATACGACCCTGACCGATGTTGGAGTAACCCTCACGACCCAACCCGGTATCCATAAACATCTCGTGAATATCACGCAGTCTTGCTGACTGTCTGTTGATATAGTATTCACTGTCGCCGCTACGATAGTACCGACGGGTAACCATCACCTCGTCTGCATCATAAGACAGCGCTCTGTCTGTATTATCCAGCGTCAGTGTCGCTTCGGCAAAACCGACAGCAGACCGCTTTTGGGTGCCGCCGAAGATCACGTCCTCCATCTTGGCTCCGCGGAGCGTCTTGGTGCTCTGCTCGCCCATAACCCAGAGGATCGCGTCGGAGATATTCGATTTTCCCGATCCGTTAGGACCGACGATGGCAGTAATATCGTCGCCAAAACGAATCAGCGTTTTATCCGGGAATGACTTAAATCCCTGCACTTCCAATGATTTTAAATACACGGCAAAATACCTCACCAAAAATATGTATAATGAATCAAGTTATTATACTCGAAAATTGACGTGAATGCAAGAAATACTTTCAGATTTTTGCCGTATTTTGACAGAAATGTTTGCCCAAGACTTATTGCATTTATCACGCGCCGATGATATAATGGCAGAAAACGTTGAAGTGTGAGGAAATCCCTATGTCCATATGTCCAAAATGCGGCGAAGAAATCGCCGATGGAAAGAGAATCTGTCCAGCTTGCGGCGAATCCCAGCGCGCAGAAGCACGGGCGGCAAAGAAGACCCGAAAATGGATTTTTGGTGTCTGCACCGCAGTTTTGTCGATTGCCGTCTTTCTTGCAGCTCTGAATTTAACACTGCTGATTCTCCCCGACCGGGAGGAGATACCCAAGGATACGACTGCAGCGACCCAGCCGATACATACCGAGCCCACGCAGCCCACTGTAAAACCCACCGAGCCGACCACCGCTCCCACAACGCCGACTGCGGCGCCAACTGATCCAACTGCTACACCTGCGGAACCCACCGAGGCAACGACAGTTCCTACCGAAGCGACAAAAGAACCCACAGAGCCCACTGCCGCTCCAACAGAACCGACCGCTGCCCCCACACAGCCCACAACGCCTGCCACGCAAGCGCCCACACAGCCTACCGAGCCTGTCAGCGACGAGCTCATAGGCGATCTGTATACCCGCAAGGAGCTTGCGGCTATGGATAACACCGGCCACGGCTACGGTCCCGGTAATACCTCAGCGGGCAAGCGTCCCCCTTACGCCGATCCTCTGCAAAAGCAATACGCCAAGTACGATGCCAATTTTATCGCGCCGGATAACGGTAACATTTACCTAACCTTTGACTGTGGCTACGAACACATAGCCACAGACGCCAGCGGCAACAAATACCGGGTAACTGAGAAGATCCTGGATGTGCTGAAGGAGAAGAACGTCAAAGCCGTTTTCTTCGTAACGATGTACTACGTCAAGGATCAACCGGATCTTGTCCAGCGCATGATCGACGAGGGTCATGCCGTCGGCAATCACACCAACAATCACCCCGTGATGCCGGAGCAAAGCATAGACCAAATGGTCTACGAGATCCAAAGCCTGCACGACTATGTCAAAAAGCATTTCGGTTATGAAATGACGCTCTTCCGCTTCCCCACCGGCGAATATTCTGTTCGGTCTCTTGCTGTTGTACAAACCCTTGGCTATAAGACCGTCCACTGGAGCTTTGCCTATGTGGACTACGAAACGGACAATCAGCCCAGCAAAGCGTGGGCTCTTGATCGGGTAACGAGTATGCACCACAGCGGCGCGATCTATCTGCTGCACGCCATTTCCACCACCAATGCCTCGATTCTCAGCGACACCATCGATTTCTTCCGCGCCGAGGGCTACAATCTGGAACTGTTCACTTAATAACAAAAGCAGGACACATCACGCGTCCTGCTTTTTATTAGTTGTTAACGGGATGATGTGCTGTGGGACTGTCGGGAGTCAACGCCTCGAAGGTGTAGCCGTTGGCAAGACCCCACTGAATGATCCGCTCTACAGCATCAACGCTGTAGCCGTGGATATCGTGCTGCAGCACAACGGATGCGGTTCTGGATTTACAGCCGTTGATCACATTATAGTAGACCTCGTCGGCGGTCTTCGCGCCGCCGGCATCGTTACTGTCAACGTTCCAGTCGAAGTAGGTAAAGCCTTTTTCTTCCACAGCCTTGGTCAGGCGGGTCATAATTCCCTTGTTGTACTGTTTGCTGACAGCATTGGAGCTACCGCCGGGGAATCGCATCAGTGTTGTTAAGATGCCTGTCCGCTGGTAGATCTTCTCCTGCACTGCATACAGATCCTCAAAGAATGCTTCCTCATTTGCGTAGATCTCGGAATAGGTGTGGGTATTGGAATGGATCGCCAGGGCATGTCCACCGGCTGCGATCTCATCCAGATAGTCGATTGCCTTATTGCCCACCACAAAGAACGTCGCCTTGACGTTATACTTCTCCAAAACCTCCAGCAGCCGCAGTGTGTGCTGGCTGGGACCGTCATCAAAGGTCAGGTAAATAACGCCGCCAACCGGTGTGCCGCCGGAGGGCTGCTGTGATGCCTTGCTGACCACCACCTTACGGCTGATCTGAGAGGTGTTGCCGTAATTGTCGGTAACCTTGTATTCGATGGTGTATGTGCCGGTCTTTGAGGTGTCGAGATCGCTGGTTATTTCCACCTTGCTGGAAATATCGCCCTCTGCATCGTCGAAAGCCGTAACGCCGGGATCCGTAAAGGTCTTTCCAACGGTCAAATAAACAGTTGCATTGCCCTTCAGAGTCAGCTCCGGAGCGGTAATATCGTTGTAGATGATCTCGCGCTTGACCTCCGTTACGTTGCCCGAAGAATCGGTTACACGATAATGTACGTAGCCGTCGGACACCATACGCTGCACCTTATCAGTCAGGTCGCCGTCGTGGTTATCTTCTGCCACAAAGCCTTCCTCCTGATATTCGTGCCCGGGTAAGGTAAACGCATTCTCCTTATACATCAAAACAATGGTGGGCGCCGTGGTATCTACAACATTGACTATGCGCTGAACAGTGGTTGATTTGCCAAAGAAGCTGGCAGAGTACGTAATTGTATAGCTGCCTAATTTATCGCTGCTAACCTCACCCTGGGATTGCACATCCACATTAAAAAACAGCAGTTTTGCCGACGCACCGGGATCAACATAGCTCTGACCATATTCAACGGAAATCTCTCCGCCGCCGGCAAGCACCAGCTTCAGCTGCGACGCAGAAATCGCAATGACCGCTACAAACAGCAATATCAAAATCGCAATGCCGGCCGCAAGAGCATACCGTTTTATATTTCGTTTCTTTTCGGTTTCATCCATATCTCTGTCCTCCTGAGTTCCATTTAAGAATATTATAGTCTATCCTTGTCGAAAATGGAAGAGAAATATCGAAAAATTTTCTTTCCTGCGGGAACAATTTTTACCTGACATCGAGTATGTCAATTTCTGCCAAAGTGCTACAAAATCTTGCGCAATCTACGCCAATATATTATCACAGTAACAAAATTCGCCAATACGTAAAAACCGCTATTGCATTATGAAATAAAACTGTTTATAATACTTGTATGTAATTGCACACAAGTTTTATCCAAATTGGGAGGCTTAAATATGTCCACAAATGTTCGTCCCGAATCTATGGCAAGAATTACAAATTTTGAGCTGGCTAACGCCTTTATTGAGGAACAGATCGCACAGGTGCGGGCGCAGGTCGGTGATAAGAAGGTGCTGCTGGCACTTAGCGGCGGTGTTGACTCCTCTGTGGTTGCTGCACTGCTGATCAAAGCCATCGGCAAGCAGCTGGTCTGTGTCCACGTCAATCACGGTCTGATGCGCAAGGACGAGTCCGAGGGCGTTATCAAGATGTTCAAAGACGGTCTGGATGCAAATTTGATCTACGTCGATGCCACCGACCATTTCCTTAGTCTTCTGGCAGGCGTTTCCGATCCGGAAACCAAGCGCAAGATCATCGGCAAGGAATTCATCACAGTATTTGCAGACGAAGCCCGGAAGCTGGAGGGCATTTCCTTCCTGGCACAGGGTACGATCTATCCCGACATTTTGGAGTCTATCAAGGCTGCCGAGGGCAAGAAGGCCGTCAAGTCCCACCACAATGTGGGCGGTCTGCCGGAGGATCTGCAGTTTGAGCTGGTCGAGCCCATCAAGCTGCTGTTCAAAGACGAAGTCCGTGTGGTTGGTGAGGCGCTGGGTCTGCCCCACGCTATGGTTTACCGCCAGCCCTTCCCCGGTCCCGGTTTGGGTGTCCGCTGCCTGGGTGCAATCACCCGCGACCGTCTGCACGCACTGCGTGAAGCTGACGCGATCCTGCGGGACGAGTTCGACAAGAACGGTCTTTCCGAAAAGGTCTGGCAGTACTTCATCGCTGTTCCCGATATCAAGAGCGTCGGTGTTAAGGATGAGAGCCGCTACGAGGGCTGGCCTGCCATCATCCGCGCTGTCAACACCAAGGATGCCATGTCCGCCACCATCGAGGAGATCCCCTACGATATCCTGCACAAGATCACCTATCGCATCACCCACGAGGTCGAGGGCATCAACCGCGTCCTGCTGGACCTGACCCCCAAGCCCATCGGCACCATCGAGTGGGAATAACACCCAACAAATAGCGATCCGGCTTGAAAGCAGCGCTTTCAAGCCGGATTTATATTTAAATTAAGCAGTGGCTGTTCCTGTTTCCTGGAAGTCGGAAATCAGCTTGTTGACAACCTCATACTGATCAATGCAGCAGACGTGGCCACCTTCTTTCACGATTACCACATTCTTGATTCGCTTCATATCAAAGCGGAGCATCGTAAGGAAAAAGTGATCCAGTTCGCCAACGATGTACAGTCCGTTGGGTTCGTCCTTCATCTTGTTCCCAAACTCCTTCTGCATCTTGCCAAAGGACAGGATCGCCTTGCCCCAGGCGATGAATTCCTTTCTTTCTACCCGCTGGGCAGAAGCCAGAAACAAATTCCGTGCGTAGGACAGTTTCTTGTAAGGCATTAGCACCTTACATACCAAAGAAATCACAAAATTCAGCGGCGCAATGGGCAGCAGCATGATCGCAATACAGAAGGCCATATTATGCAGGAAGGTATATCTGCCCACAGGACCGATCAGGAAATACTTATCCACTCTTTCCGAATAGGTAAGGACAATGTGCTTAACCACCATCGTCCCCAAAGAAACGCCGGCAAAGCTGGCTTTCTGAATGCCCAGATGATCCATAACCTCTATGATCATCCTGGAGACTACATCAAAACTGCAGCCCAGTTCAGACATCTTATGCTTGCTTCTTCCGTGGGAAGGCAATTCGATCAGAACTAGCTGATATTTCTTTCTCAGATGACGAACCTGATACACCCAGTTGGCGTATCCACCGCCTAAGCCGTGGACAAGGACCATTACCGGCTGATCGGGAGTAATTACCCCGTTTTCGGAATAAATGTTATAATTCAACATTTAGACAAAACATCCTTCCAATGACCATATACTGACACGATAAATATTATATCTGCTGCCCTGTGCAAAGTCAATATGAAATCCTGATAATAAATACTATTTGACGACCTGTTCCTTACAAAAACATTGCAATCATACAACACATCGCTTATAATACCATTATTAACGAAGAAAAATTTGACAATGCACGCGTTAATATATTGCGGAGGTATTTGATATGCCAAAAAAGAAAACTTTGCAGGCGCAGTCTTTCCGGCTTCCCAATCTGCTCCGACAGATCATTATCGGATGGCTGCTGGCTGTAACCGTTGAATACTTAATACTTCCGGAGGAGCTGCGGACACTTGGCGGGCTGGAAGGTCTTGCGCAGATGTCAATGCTGCGCCTGGTTGCGATCACTTGCTGCTCTGCTGCAATTTTATTTGCCCTTTCTATGCGCTTTAACTGCGCAAAAATCGAGCGCTGGGGTATGGTTGCGACTCTAGCTGTTCTGATCGGCGCTTCACTGCGTTCTTCCTACAGTGCAGGATTCTACGTGGTCTGTCTTCTGGTGCTTCTGATCGCCGCGATCTATGCGATCTTTGGATGGAAAACCGAGCCCGAGCCCGTAACAGAGCCCAAAAAGGCCCACATTGTCTTCGTGTTGATCACCGCGACGATCTCTATCGCCTTTTTCCTGTTTGTCAGCATTTGGACTGTTGCCCGCGTGCGTACATTCAGCGTACCGACTTATGATTTTGGCATCTTTGCCCAGATGTTCTACAATATGAAGGAATCCGGTCTTCCCCTGACTACCGTGGAGCGCGACGGACTTCTTTCCCATTTTGCCGTCCATTTCTCCCCCATTTACTACCTGATGCTGCCCATTTACTGGCTTTTCCCCAAGCCGGAGACGCTCCAGGTACTGCAGGCAGCTGTGATTACCTCTTCTGTCATTCCCCTTTGGCTCATCGGCAAGCATCGCGGACTAAACGGATTCCAAAGAACGCTGCTGTGCGCATTGCTGCTGGTATACCCTGCATTCTCCGGCGGCACAAGCTACGATATCCACGAAAATTGCTTCCTGACGCCCCTGATCCTTTGGCTGTTCTACGGCATTGAACGGAAGAACTATTGGGTCATCTCTCTTTCTGCGCTTTTGACCTGGATGGTGAAAGAAGACAGCGCCGTCTACGTTGCTGTGATCGCGCTGTATGTGATCCTCAAAACATTACTTGGCTACAAAAAAGGCGGCTGGAAGGATCTGCTTATGGGCGGCGTGCTGCTGCTTGCCTCCGTGTTATGGTTCTCGGCAATTACCAGTTATCTCGCCGAGAGTGGCGACGGTGTAATGACCTACCGCTACGACAACTTCATCTACGACGGTTCATCCTCTCTGACCACAGTTATTAAGGCAGTTATTTTAAATCCCATTAAGGCGATCTACGAATGCGTGGATGCCGAAAAGCTTCCCTTCATCGCCCAAACACTGCTGCCTCTTCTGTGTCTTCCCCTGCTGACGCGCCGTTTCGAGCGGTATCTTCTGCTGATTCCCTACATCTTGCTGAATCTGATGTCCGATTATCAGTATCAGCACGATATTTTCTTCCAATACACCTTCGGCTCCACCGCATTTTTATTCTATCTTGCCGTCATCAATCTTTCCGAGCTCAAGATCGATCTGTACAAGACCGCTGCATTGGGCACTGCAGTTGCCATCAGCTTCGCATCCTTCTCCGCGGTTGTCGTTCCCAGGGCCAAGTCCTATCCGGAGCTAGCCAAGGAATATGAAGAATACTATGACGGCGTGCGAGAGGCACTTTCGAAAGTTCCCGACGGCGTTTCCGTGTCGGCTACCACCTTCTACACGCCGTATCTGTCCCAAAGAGAAGAACTCTACGACATTCGCTATGCTGCGAAGGAACACGTTTTGTCCACGGAATATGTGGTGCTGAAGAAAAATTCTGCCAGCGAGTACACAAAGTATAACACCGGAGGAGAGGAAAACGGCTACGATAACCTGGTAGATCTTCTGGAGATTAACGGCTACGAGGTATTTTGCGAGCACGGAACTGTGCTGATCATCTACAAGAAAGGTGCCTGACTATGAAGAACATTAATGTTGGCGGACAATTTGAAGCTTCGGCGGTTGCCCTTGGCTGTATGCGCATCGGCACGCTGGACGAAAAGACGGTAGATGCCATCATCGACAATGCCCTTGACAACGGTGTCAATTTCTTCGATCACGCCGATATTTACGGACGCGGCAGCTCTGAGCAGGTATTCGGCGACTATCTCAAGCGGCACTCCGGCGCCCGCGACAAAATGATCATCCAGTCCAAGTGCGCCATCCACGACGGTCAGTTTGACTTTTCCAAGGAGCATATCCTGAAATCCGTGGACGGCAGTCTTGCCCGACTGGGCATTGACAGCCTTGACGTTCTGGTGCTGCACCGCCCCGATACCCTGATGGAGCCGGAGGAGGTTGCAGAAGCCTTTGACATTCTGGAAAGCACCGGAAAAGTCAAATATTTTGGCGTTTCCAATCAGAATATGCTGCAGATGGAGCTGCTGAAAACCGCTGTCAAGCAGCCCCTGATCGTCAATCAGCTGCAGTTTTCCGTAACCGAGGCGGGTATGGTCACCTCGGGTATGA
>JAZNNE010000053.1:0-16276 GCA_045580125.1 Faecousia sp.
GGATGATGGCGCAACCTGGATCGATGCACCTGCTTCTACCGTGGTTTCTATGAATATGTGGGGCTACACCCCCGCAATGCTGCAGGAGCTGGAGGATCGCTTCCCCGCATTCTTGGAAAAGGCACTGGCTACCAATCCTGCCAAGGCGGAGTTCTACCTGCCGCTGGCTGTGGAGCAGCTGCTGCGTGAGGAGAAGGCAACCGTTAAGGTGCTGGAGTCTCCCGACAAGTGGTACGGCGTCACCTATGCTGCGGACAAGCCCCAGGTGGTTGCCGCACTGAAGGATATGACCGAGAAGGGTCTGTATCCCGACGGTCTGTGGGGTTAAAAATTTGATAATAAAAGGGACGGAGCGATCCGTCCCTTTTTTCTTGGCTCTCCCAGAGGGAGAGGCAAGGGGTGTCCTGTTACTGATACATCTTAAGGCCGGGGGCGGAGTCGGTCATCTGGCTGATCTGATACAGCAGCATTGCCACTTCGCCACGGGTCAGGGTGTCGGTCGCAGAAAGATCGATGCCGTTTTCACTCATAACGGTAACGGCTGCGGCTGCCCAATGGCTTTGCGTATCGTCCTTGCCGGCAGAAACCTCAGCGGATACTGACACCGCAAGATCCATAGCGTTTTGCAGCATTACCGCTGCTTCGCCGCCGGTGATGGCTTCGTCAGCACCAAACTGACCGGACTCCGATGCCGGCAGGCCGGCGGTCATACCGCTGCGCATTGCCGCGGCCAGATAGGGCTTGAGCCAGTTGGGAATGTCATCGGTGTAGCCGGTATAGGTGGCACTCTGATCTGTGGGAATGCCCAGCACCTTCACCGCCATTGCCAGGAACTGTCCCCGGCTGACGGGGGCATTTTCGTTAAAGCAATATTCGCCGCCAATTTGCTCACCAACGAACAGACCGGTGTGCTTCATCCACTCTGCGGCAAAGCGGCAGGCAGAGCCAATCGTGTCGGTATACTGGGGCGCATCGGTGGGCTTGAGAATGCGAACAGTAACGGTTGCCTCCCGGGAAACGTTGCCGTTGGGGTCTGTTGCAGTGAAGACGAAAGAGTCCACGCCCACCTTGTTCTTTTTCGGGGTATATTCAAAGGTGCCGTCGGCGTTGATGGTGACACTGCCGCGCTTGGGCTGACGGGTCAGGGTATAGGTCAGGGCTTCGCCCTCCGGGTCGGAAACCTTCAGCGTGCCGGTGATAGGCAGATTTTTATAGGTTTCCAGAGCGTGATCCTCTGCAACGGGGGGATTGTCGGTTTTGCCCTTGATGGAAAGGGTCATAGTAGTACTGGGGGCGACCCGATCCTCATAAATGGGAAGATAGGTTACAATGGCTTCCTGATCTGTTTCGGTACGCAGGGGAGAAAAGGTCATCTGCGCCAGCTGATCGGCAGTGAGAATATCGCCGGGCTGCAAAACCCGGTGACCCAGCATAACGGTGCCGGTGGACGCATCGGGCAGAGAAGTGATGCAAATGCCGGTAAGCTGCTGTTCAGCGGAGAAATCTTCGCTGCTGAAGCAGTAGGTGGCATCGCAGTCCACCTCCAGGGCAGCCACGCCGGAAACGGCTGTTGCCACGCAGCAAAGCGCCAATGCAAGGCAGAGTAATTTTTTCTTGAGCATAAAAATACCTCCTATAATTTTGCGCAATATCACGAAAACGAAAATTTTGTCATTCTGAGCGAGCGTAAGCGAGTCGAAGAATCTTCGCACTCGGTTAATGTGCAGATCCCTCGGATACGCTCGGGATGACAGAATTGTTCCGTGACCTTGAAATATATCTGCGGAGGTAGTGTTTGCCAATGATGGGAAAATTATTCACCGAAATTAATTATTTACATTCCGGGAAACATAGTGTATGATAAAAACCGAACAGAGTAGGAAACCCCGCGTGAAGTGCTGCCAAAATGGGGAGTTGTTTGGCGGACGAAGGGCTCTGCCCGCGATGGGGTATCCGCACCCGCTGCCCATATTGGAATACCTCCATTATGAAAAGCGATACTCGGTCAGACGGATTCGTCGGCTGATTTTGCTGTTGCATTTACTCCCTTACGCTATGCGTAGGGGATTTTGTTTACACTGCAGGCATTCGACGGTCGTTTCCACGAAGGAGGTTGTTTTTTATGTCCGGAACTGCGAAAAACCGTACACTTTATCCCCATCCTTTTTCTAAGGGCTACTGGCGGGATGCGGCTGCAGAATTAAAGGATGTCAAAATACTGGTGGTTACCGCGCTGATGATCGCGCTGCGCATTGCCCTGAAGCCATTTGCCATTTACATAGGACCGCAGATGGCAATTCAAACAGCAACTTTGGCTACGGCTTTGGGCGCTATGATCTACGGACCGGTAGTGGCAATCCCGGCGGCAATCGTTTCCGATACCATTGGTTTTATGATCTTCCCCACCGGCGACTATTTCCTGCCCTTTGTGCTCACAGAGATTGCAAGCACAATGATTTACGCGCTGTGTCTGTACCGGGCAAAGCCAAGCGCTACCCGCGTAATCATTGCAAGATTTCTCATTTGCTTCCTGGTAAATGTGGTGCTGCAGCAGTTGATTTTCGCTTGGCAGTATGCCTATATGGGCAATCCCGCAAAGGCAAAAGAGTCCATTATGGGCATTACGACCACCGCCCGTATTTTCAAGAATCTGTTCTTCTTCCCTATTGAGTCTGTGGTGATCACCGTGTTCCTTCGGGTTTTGGTACCCATCACTGCCCGGGCGAAACTGACGTACGACACAGGCGCAAATATGCGCTTTACCAAGAAGCAGATCGCTGTTCTGGTGCTTCTGTTTGCGGTCGGCGTTGGCAGCTCTGCCGCGTATCTTACCTATTATTACAACAACAATTCCGTCACCAAGGACTACTCCGCGGAGGAAGTGGTTGAAATGAACCGCTATACCCACGAAATTATTCTGGCACAGAATGAAGATGTCCCGGAGGAAACTACGTTAGCGGTTATTGAGTATGCGAAAAAGCCCTTCTTCGGCAAGAGCACCACTTATACCGTAGCGCTCTACCAGGCAAAGGAGGATGCTTCCATCACCGAAGCTATGTGGAGCTACAAAAAAACACCTGCATCTAAGGATGAAACCATCCGGCGCATTGCCACAGTAACCATTGTTACGGACAATAAGTCCGGCGAGGTTCTGTCTTACCAACTGACACCGGTAGAATGAAATAAGGGAAGAGGCATTGCCTCTTCCCTTGTTTTTATATGTCGAAAATTTTGACGACCTGGGTAGGACCTTCCAGCCAGAGGGCATGGACGGAGCCGTTGCCTTCAACGGTAACGGTCAGGTCGCCGCCGGGGTTTTTGACAGTCAGCCTGCCGTCGGGCAGTAGATTCTGCAGCCACAGCGCCACGGCGGTGGATGCGCTGCCGGTGCCACAGGCGAGAGTATAATCCTCTACGCCCCGTTCATAGGTCAGAATGCGGACGGTGCTGTGATCCAGCCAGGTGTAGAAATTGACGTTGGCGCCCTTGGGAAAATCGGGGTGGAAGCGAAGCTGCTTCGCTTTTTCCAAAAGCGGAGAGCGCATATCCCAGCTAAGACCGGGGATCTCCGTAACGGCGTGGGGCACGCCGGGGCTGCCCAGCTCCACATAGGCGGCATCGGCGGTTCTGTGCAGATCCACGACGCCGGGGTTGTTCAGCTTCACCAGATACCGGCTTCCCGTCAGTCGCTTGCCGCAGACGATGCCGGCGTCAGTCTCTACGGTCATTTCTTCACCGGCGATGCCGTGCTCATAGGCAAAGCGGCAGATACAGCGGCTGCCGTTGCCGCACATTTCGCCCCGGGAGCCGTCGGCATTGTAAAAATGCAGCTTAAAATCGGCAATGTCCGACCGGTCAACTGCCATAAAGCCGTCGGCGCCGGTTAGTTTACATAATTCCAAAGCCAGGGGGGCATATTCCAGCTGCAGATCACGGGCGTCGATTACCGCAAAGTCGTTGCCGGCGCCGTTCATATACCAAACAGTCATCTTATCCATTGAGTACGGACTCCATATTGTAAAGACCCTTTGCCTTGCCCTCCATAAACCGGGCGGCATCCACCGCGCCGTCTGCCAGCATCGCCCGGGTAATGGCGTCGTGGCGCAGGGTCAGGCTCTGGGTGGGGGTGCAGATGTGGATCTCGTGGACGCCGACCACGTTGCCAAGCCGCAGGGAAGAAATGCCGATCTCCTCCTTGGTGCGCTTGCCCTCGCCGGCGCGACCGCAATGGGCGGTGGCCTCGGGGCGGACCTCCTTGATGGCGTTAAACAGCATCAGAGCGGTGCCGCTGGGGGCATCGACCTTGCGTACGTGATGGGTTTCGACGATCTCAATATCGGCATCGGGGAAAAAGCTGGCGGCCTGCTTTGCCAGGCGGCACAGCACCGCGATGCCCAGACTCATATTGCCGGAATAAAATACGGGCAGCTTCTTAGCAGCGGCGTAGATCAGCTCTTTTTCCTCGGCGGTATGACCGGTGGTTCCGATGACTACGGCGCAGCCGATGCTTTCCGCATAGGCAAGCACATCCGCAATGGCACTGTGGTGGGAAAAGTCGATGAGCATATCCGCATCCACCTTGCCCAAGTCGGCAAAGGTCTTGGGAACGCCGTTTTCGCCGTCAATGCTGACGCGACCGATTACCTCGTCGCCCAAAATGCCGTCGATCAGCTTGCCCATGGCGCCGTTGGCGCCGCAAAGTACGGCTCTCATACGTTGACCCCCAGCGCGCGCATCTGGGCAAACAGATTGCTGCGCATCGGCTCTTCCATCTTGGTCAGGGGCAGACGCAGGATCTCCTCACCGAAGCCCATCGCAGAAATGGCGGCCTTGGCGGGAATGGGGTTGACCTGGCTGAACAGGGCGTTGGCCAGGGGCAGCAGCTTGCACTGCAGCTGGGCTGCGGTGGCGAAATCGCCGGCAAATGCGGCATCGGTCATCTGGACACACAGCTTGGGAACCACGTTGGACAGTACGCTGATGGCGCCGGCGCCGCCCATAGCCACCATAGGTACAGTGATGGCATCTTCACCGGAGTAAACGTCGATCTTGTCGCCGCAGCGGGTGAAAATTTCCACAGCCTGGCTCATATTGCCGCTGGCTTCCTTGACAGCTGCGATCTTTTCGTGATCGGCAAGCTTTGCCACGGTCTCCGGCAGCAGGTTACAGCCGGTGCGGGAGGGAACATTGTAAAGAATAACGGGCTTGTCCGATGCATCGGCGATGGCGGTGTAGTGCGCCACCAGACCGGACTGGGTCGCCTTGTTATAGTAGGGGGTAACTGCCAAAACAGCGTCGGCGCCGTCGTCGCAGGCGCTGCGGGTATAGTCCAGCACGTGGGCGGTATTGTTGGTGCCGGTGCCGGCGATCACGGGCACGCGACCGTTGACCCGGTTTACCGTGAAGCGGATCACAGCCTTGCGCTCCTCGGGGCTTAAGGTGGCGCTTTCGCCGGTGGTGCCTACGGCAACCAGCGCGTTAATGCCGTTTTCCAGCTGAAAATCGATGAGGCGGGCGAGATTGTCATAGTCTACGCCGGTGGTGGTCATAGGGGTTACCAGGGCGGTTGCCATACCCTTAAAAATCGTATTTTTCATAATTCTATCTCCTTTATAAACAGAAAAAGTCGTACAGGGGGATCAGCTGCTTCAGCATTTCCCGAACCCGGATTGCAAGCTCCGGTCCGAAGGCGTCGTCGCTGAAATCTTCGTGGCGGATGCAGCTGATGGCGCTTTTCCAGGCGAAATAGGGAGCGAGGGCTGCATTTTCGGTGGGTTTCGGGCGTTTATACAGCTGTGCGGTAACGTCAATGCCGGTAGCGGCTTCCGCCTCGCGGATCAGCTTCAGGAAATTTTTCGGGTGAGCGGAAATTTCCTTGCGGAAATTTTCCAGCGCAGATACGGGCGGCTTCCAATAGAAAAAGCCGTAGTCCACACCCTCGGGGTTGATCTCAAAAAACAGGCAGGGATTTTCTGCCCACCACTCCACGTCCTTGCGAATGCAGATCCACAGGCTTTCCTTGTAGGGCAGGGGATGATGCATACGGGCGTCGCGGTAGATGCGGCTGACCTTTAAAAGATTGCCCGGCTTGTCCGCAAACAGCGTAAAAAGCTCCTGGCCCAGCGCCTTTGTAGGCTGGTACAGATGGTCGATATAATGTTGCTTGTTCGCTGCAAACCATTCCCGATTGTTGTTCATACGGATCCCCCAAAGGAAGTCCACAGTTTCGGGGGAGAAGCCGGAAAACATAGAGATCACCTCTTACGGCATACTACTAAATATATCATAACGATTTTCCTGCAAAATTGCAATACAGAATATGAAAAATGGTGGAATCCAACAGATTGCGACGGCGTTGGCTACGGGAAATCGTGTATGATAATGCACGAATATACCGACAGAGGAGCGTGCCGTGATGAAAACCAAGACCCAGATCGCTTTGTACGCACAACAAATCGCAAAGCAGGTGGAAACTGCAATGGCGGGAAAAGAGCAGACGGTTATGTGGATACTGGCGGCGATCCTTGCCGGGGGACACATTCTGCTGGAGGATATCCCCGGCGTGGGGAAGACAAGTTTGGCATTGGCGCTTTCCCAAGTGCTGGGGTTGGATTTTGGACGGGTGCAGTTTACGCCGGATGTGATGGTCTCGGATGTGGTAGGCTACTGCGTGCCGGATTTGAAAAGCGGGGAAATGTTATACAAAGAAGGCGCGGTGATGTGCAATCTGTTTTTGGCGGATGAGCTGAATCGGGCGCCATCCCGGACGCAGGCGGCACTTTTGGAAGCAATGGAGGAGGGGCAGGTAACGGTGGACGGCGTTTGCCACAAGCTGCCCGCGCCTTTTGTGGTGATCGCTACGCAAAATCCAACCGGCGCGGCAGGCACACAGCCGCTGCCGGACAGCCAGCTGGATCGGTTTTGCCTGCGGCTTCGTCTGGGCTATCCCGGGACGGAGGCGGAGAAGAATATGATACTCAGAAGCGGGGGCAATGTGCCAAGGCAGATCACAACGGCGCGGGAACTGCTGCAGATGCAGCAGACGGTGGCGCAAACCTATATCAGCGAAACGGTGGCGGCGTATGGGGTGCATCTGATGGCGGCCACCCGAAAAGACCTGAAAATTTTGCGGGGCGCAAGCCCCAGGGCGACCCTGTCTGTAATGGCGTTGGCGAAAGCCCTTGCGCAGCTGCAGGGACGGGATTTTGTGGTACCGGAGGATGTGCAAAGAGCATTTCTGCAGGGGATTCCCCATCGGATCGCAGGCGAAACCCGGCGGCTGCAAAAAATCGTGAAGCGGGTGCGAGCGCCACGAATGTGCCAATGATCAAAAGGTGGTGTGTTTATCTTTCGGTGCTGGCGCTGTGCATTGGGATTTATGTGGCAATGCCGGTGTGGGCAGCGTGGATCGCTGTGCTGACGGCGGCGGGCTCGCCGCTGGTATCGGTGGCTTTGAGTATTATTATGCCAAAACGGGGCGGGGAATATGACTGTCTGGGGCTGTTTCGGTTTTCGGCGGGGAAGGCGCAAGGTCCCCGGTATGTGCAGCAGCTGCGACCCTACCATCCCGGCGACAGCCTGGGGCGGGTGCATTGGAAGCTGACGGCGAAAACCGGAAAAATCACGGTTTGGGAGGAACGGCCGCAGCAAATCGACAGCACGGCGAAACCGACCGTCAGACGGATTTGGGCGGCAGTGCCGGTGGGCATTTGCCTGCTGCTTCTGATGCTGGCGTTTCCAAGGAGCCGGTACGGACACCGGATGCGCATGCTGCAGGAGCTGTTTTTATCCTCCGGCGATACGACGGTGCAGTTGGATTTAACGGCAGGACCGCGGCAAGAAAACAGGCAGGCGGTGCTGGATGTGGTGGCATCGCAAGCGCAGCTGCTGTATCTGCGGGAGCAGAGCTTTGAAATCTATGACGGACACAGCTGGCAGACCGCGGACCGATCGGAGCAATGGCAGCCTCAGGGGGCAATGGGCAGAGTCAGCATCGCCACACGGCAGGGGCAGGAATATACCTTTTTGCAGCCGCCCGGGGCAGAAGCTCCGGAGAATTGTCTGCAGCTGCCGCAGGACACAAGGCTTTGGGCAGAGGGTATTTTGGCGCAAAGCGGAATGGCGGTGGAGCAGATCCGGAGCTTTGTCCGCAGCTGCGCAAGCTATGATGCAAATGCGGCGGTGATGCCGGACGGGGCAGATTTTGCCCGTTGGTTTTTGGAGGAAAGCGGCAGCGGCTACTGCGTGCATTTTGCGACGCTGGCGACGGTGCTTTTGCGGGCTGCGGGAACACCGGCGCGACTGGCAACCGGTTATGCGGTTACGGTGCAGGCATCGGTGCGCAAGACGGTTACGGGGCAGGATGCCCACGCCTGGGCAGAATACTGGGACGGAAACGCCTGGCAGATTTTAGAGGCTACGCCCACGATGGAGGCTGTGCCGCCGGCAGAAACGCCGGCGTTGCTGCCAAAAGAGGAAAAAGAAAGCCGCTTGTTAAGCGGCTGGTGGGTGCTGATTTTGGTGGCGCTGGCGGTGCAGGAGCTGGGACTCAGGAAATTTGGAAAGCTGCCTGAAAATCCACGGCTGACAGAATTAAGGCAAAAAGCGGCGTTTAGCAGAAATGGGCTGACGGAAGCAGAAATCAATGAATTGTACCTTTTGGCAACAGAAGAAAAGCTTTCCTTGAGCAAGGGAGCCTTGGTGTATACTTTTCCCTTTACGCGGAACACTAGGAAAGAAAGAGAGGGGAAGAAGATGAAGCAAGAGGAAAAGAAGCCCATTCCCTGGGAGGTTGCAGACCCGAAGCCGCCGGTGGTGCAGTCCGGAAAAATGGAAAACCGGAAGCAAAACTGATGTTATGTAAACCAAGAGAACAAAAACAAACAGGGCTGGAGATCCAGCCCTGTCAGCTTTTTGCAATTAGCCCTCTGCGCGCATCTGAGCGAAGCACTCGCTGCAGAAAACGGGACGGTCGGACTTGGGCTCGAAGGGAACCTTGGCCTCGCCGCCGCAACGTGCGCAGGTAGCGGTGAAGAATTCACGGGGACCACGGGCAGCGTTCTTACGAGCATCGCGGCAGGCCTTGCAGCGCTGGGGCTCATTCTGGAAGCCGCGCTCTGCGTAGAACTCCTGCTCACCGGCGGTGAATACGAACTCGTTGCCGCACTCTTTGCAAACTAAAGTCTTGTCTTCGTACATTTGGAAATACCTCTCTTCGGTTGTTTGCCCCGTGATTGCCGACAAAAATCTGGTCATAACGCGGAGTCAATAAAATAATATGTGGCTTTGCCACGGGTACATTATAAACAATGTTATAAAGAATGTCAATCGTTAATTCATTGTTTTTTTACAATTCTTACCGAAAATACAGCGTTTATATGCAAAATGTCAACATTTTAGATGTCAAAATGGGTTTGCCCTTCATAGCTGATATGCAGGTGGTCGTATGCCAGCGGTGTTACGCAGCGACCCCGGGGTGTGCGGGTCAGGAAGCCCAACTGCATCAGGTAGGGCTCGTATACATCCTCCAGGGTGATAGCCTCTTCGCCGATGGTGGCTGCCAAAGTTTCCAGACCAACCGGTCCGCCGCCGTAATTGCGGATGATGGCGGTGAGCATCCGGCGGTCGATGGTGTCAAGACCTAAGTGGTCAACCTCCAGACGGGAAAGCGCCAGATCGGCCACCTCCTTGGTGATCCTGCCGTCGCCCATAACGATAGCAAAGTCCCGGACGCGGCGCAGGAAACGGTTGGCGATTCGGGGTGTGCCGCGGCTGCGGGAGGCGATCTCCAGCGCGCCCTGGGGGTCGATGTCCATACCCAAAATGGTGGCGCTTCGGGTTACGATCCGCGCTAGTTCTTCCTTTGTATACAGCTCCAGCCGCAGGGAAACGCCAAAACGGTCGCGCAGCGGTGCAGACAGCTGACCGGCACGGGTGGTTGCACCCACCAAGGTAAATTTCGGCAGATCCAGACGAATGGAATTGGCGCTGGGACCCTTGCCCACGATGATGTCGATGGCAAAGTCCTCCATAGCGGGGTAGAGGATCTCCTCGACGACCCGATTCAGGCGGTGGATCTCGTCGATAAACAGAATGTCGCCGGGGTTCAGGTTGGTCAGCAGGGCAGCCAGATCACCGGGTTTTTCAATGGCAGGACCGGAGGTGATGCGGATGCCTGCGCCCATTTCGTTGGCGATGACACCGGCAAGGGTGGTCTTGCCCAGACCGGGAGGTCCGTAAAGCAGAGTGTGATCCAGCGGCTCGTTTCTCCGGCGTGCCGCCTCGATGTAGACAGAGAGGTTCTCCTTCGCCTTTTCCTGACCGGTATAGTCAGACAACAGCTTGGGACGCAGGCCGATCTCACCGGCATCCTGGGGCGCAAAGGTGGGGGAGATAATAGGGCTGGTGTTCAGTTCGTCAGAAAATTCTAAACTCATACGTGCCTCCAAATTGACAATTGACAATGGACAATTGACAATTATTCCTTTGATGTTTTAACGATAGCTATCAGAAGTTTCTCCAGTTCCTTGCAATCTGTAACGATAGACTCAAATTCCTGGGCGTTTAGGTATTGCGTTTCGGACATAAGGCGAAGCCAATAATCGGTTTCATACGCCTCTTTCAGAGCGATGTTTAATTTACTTATAAAATCTGCCCGGCTTTGCGCTTGCTGGGATTCCGCTATATTTGCGCCTATGCTGGTACCGCTGCGGAGCAGTTGCTTGGAAAGCACATATTCCTTGCGTTCTGTTTGCAAATAACGGCATAGATTAACGATTCGCACAGCAAGGCGAAAACTTTTTTCTTGCACTGTGGCACTATTCATATCGCTACCTCAGTTCCATTTAAATTGTCAATTGTCCATTGTCAATTGACAATTAGTTCTTCATCACCATAGCCCGCAGGGCGTGGCGGATGAGTTCTTCGGTGGTAACGTTTGGATCGGCGCCTTTCAGGGCATTCTGGATCTCGGCGGGGCTGTAGCCCAGCTCCTGCAGCGCCGCACGTGCCATTGCTACGCTGCCTTCATTCTGGACGGGGGCGGTGGCGGTCGGGCCGGAGAAATCCAGCTCCACAGAGCTCCCGCCGATCTTGTCCTTCAGCTCCAGAATGATCCGCTGGGCGATCTTTTTGCCGATGCCCTGGGCTGCGGTCAGCAGCTTTTCGTCGCCGGTCATCACTGCCAGCGTGAAATTCTGCGGTCCTGCGGACAAAATGGAGATAGCCGCCTTGGGACCGACGCCGGTAACGGAGGTCAGCAGCTCATAGCAGTGCTGCTCTTCTCGGCTGATGAAGCCGTACAGATCAAATGCATCCTCCCGAATGGATTCGGTGATGTACAGACGGGCGCTCTGATTCAGCTTCAGCTGTGCCGCGGTGTAGGCGGTGATGCGGCAGCCGTAGCCCACGCCGCCGCAGTCGATGACGGCAAGACCGGGCTCTAAAACCGCAACCGGTCCGGAAATGTAATATAGCATTGGAGGTACCTCCTTTTTCTTGCCTCTATATGGGGTGTGTGCGCCAAGCCTCCCCTGTGCAAGGGGAGGTGTCAGCCGATCAGGCTGACGGAGGGGCTGTTACAATCCCTCAGTCAAAAATCAAAGATTTTTGCCAGCTCTGCCGAGCCCGCGCCCCTTTTGTCCGCTTCGCGGACATTTTCCCCGCTAACGGGGAAATCAACCCTTTACACAAGGGAGCCTTCGCCACGGCTTTCGCCGCGAAAATATGGAAGGATTATTTTTGCGCTTGTGCAATTAAGGATGTGCTGGAGCGGGCGTGGCACAGCGCGATGGCGATGGCGTCCGCTGCGTCGTCAGGCTTGGGAGATTGCTGCAGGTGCAGCAGCCGCTTGGTCATATCCTGCATCTGGTGCTTGGTGGCGTTGCCGTAGCCCACCAATGCCTGCTTGATCTGCGACGGCTTATAGGAGGTTACCTCCAGACCCGCCTGCCGGATGGCAAGCAGAATTACGCCGCGGCTTTGGGCGACACCGATGCCGGTGGTAACATTCTGACCGAAAAACAGCTCCTCAATGGCCACTGCATCGGGCTTTGCCACCTCTAAAAGCTTGCGCATATCCTCGTAAATGATCTCCAGTCGGGCGGAAAAATCCATACCCGCCGGCGTGGTGATCACGCCGCATTGGATCAGCTGCGACTGACCGCGCTGGGCTTCGATCAAGCCAAAGCCGGTGATGCCGTAACCCGGGTCGATTCCAAGGATCCGCATTACATACCACCCCGCGCGATGTGAATATAATATAGAATTACGCCGGTGATGACAATTGCAAGTCCTACCCAGGCGGCAACGATCTGCCAAACGGGGCGGGGGTGATAGACGGGCTTTTCCTGCTCCTGCACCACGGACTCGTCATTGATTTCCATAGGATTCTCTTCCATAATCGTTCACCTCAAAAGCTATGATAACACATTTGTTCTCATTTATCTAGTGGGATTTTGCAAAAAGTAGGGCGGCGGGCGGAAAAATGCAAATATTTCCTTTGCAATATACGTCGTGTTCTGCTATAATATGACAAACCTACTGTTGAAAGGATGTAACCTTTATGAAACGTGCCTTGATTCTTGCGCTGGCAGTCCTGCTGATCCTGATGTGCGGCTGCTCCAAAACGCCGGAAACGCCCCAGACGGAGCCCACCCCTGCGCCTACGGATCCCACCCCCGCTCCCACAGAGCCGGCTACCGAGGCACCGACCGAGCCTGTAACGGAGCTTGTCAATCCCTTGACCGGTGAGCCGGTGGAAGCGCTGACCAACAGCCGTCCCTATGCGGTGTCGCTTAACAATTCCAAGGCTGCAATGCCCCAGCACGGCGTGGCACAGGCTGATATTCTCTACGAAATGCTCATCGAAGGTGAGACCCGCTGCATGGGCGTGTACTACGATATGGCATCTGTAACCGATACCCTCGGTACCATTCGCAGTGCCCGTCGGGATTTCATCCGCCTTTCTATGGCATACGATGCCATCTTTGTCCACAACGGACAGAGCCCCAAGCAGGGCACCAAGTATGACGTCTACAGCGCGGAGCAGACCTTTGCAGAAACCGGCTGGGATCATATCGACGGCAACAGCAACGCCTACGGTTATTTCTACCGCGACCGCCAGGATAAGTATTCTCTGGAGCACACCATGTTCATCAAGCCGGAAAAGGTTATTGAAGCGGCAAAGGCACTGGGCTTTGAGACAGAGCGGGAAACCAGCCTGGATGTGGGTCTGCAGTTTGACCAGGAAGCTTTCTTCGTGGGCGACAGAGCCAAGAGCATCAAGGTATGGTTCAACCTGAGCCAATCTACCTCCGAGCAGTGGCACAAGTACACCGTTATGACATATAACGAAGAAACCGGTCTGTATGAAGCATACCAAAGCCACGGCGGCTATACCGGCGGTGCGGATTATATTGACGGCAATACCGGCGAGACCCTGACCTTCCGCAACATTCTGGTTTTGCATACCCACAACGAGACCTTGCCCAACTCCAGCAAATGGATGAAGATCGATGTGGTGGGCGAGGGCGAAGGCTACTTTGCCTGCAACGGTCAGATGACCAAGATCAAGTGGAGCCGCCCCACCGAGAGCGACTATTACACCTACACACTGGAAGACGGCACGCCCATCACCCTGGGCGTTGGCAAGACCTACATTGCCATTGTGCCTATGACCGCGCATCTGGATGTAAAGTAAAAATTCAAGCTGCCACCTTCGGGTGGCAGCTTTTTTGCAAAAGCCTCCCTTGTGCAAAGGGAGGTGGCACGGCGAAGCCGTGACGGAGGGATTGTCAATGCTACGAAAATTACAATCCCCCAGTCAGAAATCAGAGATTTCTGACAGCCCCTCAAGGAGGGGGCCGAGGGATACGTGGTTTCGAGAAAAAGCTTTGACGGATGCAATTGCATTTGCTATAATACATAGAAGAAATTTACCTTTGCGGAGGATTTTATATGAGAATGCGGAAAATGCGGAATTTAGAGCCGCGGATGGAAAAATGCGCCGACTACCGGATCACCGCGCCGGAAAGCCTGAAGGGAAACTGGCGCAGCTTAAAGCCTGATTGCACCGCGCTGTGGGTGGAGGTTGGCTGCGGCAAGGGTAAATTTACCGCCGAAACTGCGGCGGCGAATCCCGATGTGCTGCTGATCGCTGTGGAGCGCTGCCGTGAAGCAATGGTGGTGGCGATGGAAAAGGCCAGGAATATGGGTCTGAAGAACGTCTTCTATATTGATATGGACGTTGCCAAAATTGAGGAGATTTTTGCCGGCGAAGAGATCGAGCGGCTGTTTATCAATTTCCCCGACCCCTGGCCCAGAAAGAAGAATGCCAAGCGCCGCCTGACCCATCGGGGCTTTTTGGATAAGTACTGCCGCGTGGTGCGCACCGGCGGTGAGTTCCATTTTAAGACTGACAATGCGGATCTGTTCGCGTTCAGCGAGGAGGAGTTTGCTGCCTGCGGCTTAGAGGTCAAGAATCTGACCCGGGATCTGCACGCAAACGGCATCGTGGGCATTATGACCGGCTATGAAGAAAAATTCCACGCCCTTGGCACCCCCATCAACCGGTGCGAAGTGGTGTGCAAGCCCTTTGTCTTGCCGAAGGAAGAGAAAAAGGCAGCGGAAGAGGAATTATAGGGTCATCACAGCCTTGGCCCCCTCACTGAGGGGGCTGGCAGAAATCTTTGATTTCTGACCGGGGGAGTGTCCTTGAAGGCAACGACACTCCCTCCGTCACGGCTTGCGCCGTGCCACCTCCCTCAAAGGAGGAGGCAAGGGCGCGGACACCCGAGGACGGGCATCCCTACGATAAAAGCCCACCGCTGTTGTCATCCCGAGCGCAGCCGAGGGATCTACCGCAGAACTGTAGTGCGAAGATTCCTCGATTCCGCTGCGCTCCACTCGGAATGACAAAGATAATATTGGCTAAGGAGTAAGTTTTGATGACGTATTTTGCCGGACAATGTGATATTGCTGTCATTGGTGCAGGACATGCCGGCATCGAAGCGGCATTGGCGGCTGCCCGTCTGGGAATGAACACGATCTTGTTCACCATCAACCTGGACAGCGTGGGCAATATGCCCTGCAACCCTGCCATCGGCGGTACCGGAAAAGGACATCTGGTGCGGGAGCTGGATGCGCTGGGCGGCGAGATGGGCGTGGCTGCGGACAAGGCCTGTATCCAGTATCGGATGCTGAATAAGGGCAAAGGTCCTGCGGTCCATTCTCTGCGGGCGCAGGCGGATCGCCGCAAATATCAGCAGGTGATGAAGCATACGCTGGAGCTGCAGGAGAATTTGGAGCTGAAGCAGGCGCAGATCACCAAAATTTTGACACAAAACGGTGGGGTCACCGGCGTGCAGACCCAGTTGGGTGCGCAGTATGCCGCCAAGGCGGTGATCATTGCCACCGGCACATACTTAGACAGCACCTGCATCACGGGAGAAAGCGTGCTTTCCTCCGGACCGGACGGCATGCATCCGTCGGTAGGTCTTGCGGATGATCTGCGGGCACTGGGCTTGCCGCTGCGTCGGTTTAAGACCGGCACGCCTCCCAGAATCAACCGCCGCAGCATCGATTTTTCCCAAATGGAGCTGCAGGAGGGAGATACACGGGCAGAGCCCTTCTCGTTCCGTACCGAGGAAAAGCTGTACAACAGCGCGGTGTGCTACCTGACCTACACCAACGAAAAGACCCACGAAATTATTAAGGAAAATCTCCATCGCAGCCCGATGTACGACGGCACGATCTCCGGCGTCGGTCCGCGGTATTGCCCCAGCATTGAGACCAAGATCGTCCGCTTCGCGGAGAAGCAGCGGCATCAGCTGTTCATTGAGCCCTGCGGACTGGATACGGAAGAAATGTATGTGCAGGGTCTGTCCTCGTCACTTCCGGAGGATGTGCAGATGGCGATGCTGCGCACCATTCCCGGTCTTGAAAATGCGGAAATGATGCGCCCTGCTTATGCCATTGAGTACGAATGTATCGACCCTACGGCGCTGCTGCCTACCTTGGAGACCAAGTCGGTTTCCGGTCTGTACGGTGCAGGTCAGTTTAACGGCACCTCCGGTTATGAGGAAGCGGCGGCGCAGGGCTTGGTGGCAGGCGTCAATGCGGCACTGAAATTGCTGGGAAGAGAGCCTATGATCCTGACCCGTGACACCAGCTATATTGGCACACTGATCGACGATCTGGTGACCAAGGGTACGGAAGAACCCTACCGGATTATGACCAGCCGGTCGGAATACCGGCTGCTGCATCGGCAGGACAATGC
>JAZNNE010000054.1:0-9601 GCA_045580125.1 Faecousia sp.
TTCATCAAGGAGCGATCCTGCTTAACGACCGTACCCTTGAACATATCGCTGCTATCCAGGAAATCGTACAAAATCGCTGCCTTTTCCTCATTGCGAGCTGCAATTGCGCCGAGACCGCCGATGCTCTTAAGCCACTGGAACACCAGACCGCAGATGTAGATGCCATAGGCAGGGGGTGTGTTAAACAGAGAGCCGGCATCTGCGTGGGTCTTGTAGCGCAGCATGGTAGGTGTGCCGGGGAGCACATCTTCGGTGATCAGATCCTCGCGGATAATGGCGATGACCACGCCTGCAGGACCGATATTCTTCTGCACGCCGCCATAGAGCATACCGTACTTGGTAACATCCACCGGTTCAGACAGGAAGCAGGAAGAAACGTCGGCAACCAGCGGCTTGCCCTTGGTATTGGGCAGCTGCTTAAATTTCGTGCCGTAGATGGTGTTGTTTTCGCAGATGTAGACATAGTCTGCCTTCTCGCTGATGGGCAGATCCGAGCAATCGGGGATGTAGGAGAAGCCCTTGTCGGCAGAGGAAGCCACCGCATTGGCGGTGCCGTAAATTTGTGCCTCCTGCCAGGCCTTCTTTGCCCACTGACCGGTGATGATATAATCCGCCACCCGATTTTTCATCAGGTTCATCGGCACTGCCGCAAACTGCTGGTACGCACCGCCCTGCAGGAACAGAACCTTGTAGTTATCCGGAATATTCATCAGCTCGCGGATATCCGCCTCAGCAGTGCTGAGAATCTGCTGATAGGTTTTAGATCGATGGCTCATTTCCATCACAGACATACCGCTGCCGCGGTAATCAAGCATTTCCGCTGCTGCCTGCCGCAGCACCTCCTCCGGCAAAACCGCCGGACCGGCAGAAAAGTTGTACACTCTTTCCATTTTATGAGCCTCCTTCAAAGCAAGCATTGTCCGCGCAGGAAAAACAAATGTATACCACACATCATACCATCTTTTACTCCAAAATACAATATGCGAAATACATAGAAAGGAACACTTTTTTTCTGCTTTCGCTGTGCAAAGTTTCTTGACAATGGCAAATAATACTGTTATGTTCTAAGAAAAACTCCGGGAGTGATGAAATGAGCCACCAAAAAGGCTGCAGCAGAGGCTGCCGAAACTGTAACGGATGCGGCGGCGCATTGACTTTGCACGCCGGTGAAATACACATTTTGAAGCTGCTCGCCCAGTTTGCTTTCCTGCCGGCTGCCAGAAAAGCCGACGATATGACCCCCTTCTACCCCGAAGGCAGCGAGTATACGCAGACAGAATACAGTCTGATCCTGCAAAGCTTGGAAACAAAGCAGCTGATCAGCATTGATTACGATGCACCCTTAAAAGGCTGCAGCGAAACCGCCTACGGCGCATACCCCATCCGGGGCAGCTTCTCCCTCACAGTCAGAGGTCAGCAGGTGATCAGCCTGATGGACATTCAGGGCGCAGACTGAGAAACGAATGTTCCCAAACATAGAAAAACGCTGTCATTCCGAGTGAAGCGAAGCGAAATCGAGGAATCCTCGCACTTTATTTACTGCAAATGTAAACACAGTGCGAAGATCCCTCGGCTGCGCTCGGGATGACAGCATTTTTTTGTAATGCAGATTCTGACTTGCTTTTTATTATTCTTCTGCGATCAGCTTGGCGATCCTGCCGATCATTGCGCCGTGGCGCTTATGGTAGGCGGAGAAATCGTCCCATCTTTGCTCCGTTGCCCACAGCCGCTCCGAAAGGGTGGTAGCATTGTGCATTGCAGCGCCGATTTCCCGCTCATAGGTACATTCCCAAATGCTCAGCTGTGCGCCCAGCACCTGATCAGTGGGTGCAAGCTGAATGGGATTTTTGCAGGCATAGGATTCCGGCCACCAGTGCTGCCAGTTGTAAGTATTCCACTGCAACAGCTCCTTGGGACCCCAGTTCAGATCCAGATTGTCTACAATGTACAGCGGCTGCCAGGAGGAATTGATGACCCGGAAGCCCTCTTCCAGCAGGTCGTGTACCAGATGATAGTGAGATTCCCAGGCGATGACAACGGTCTCGCGGGGGATCCGCTCCGCGCCCACTTTGGGGAAGCCCTCCCAGACGATGGGGGTTCTGCCCAGATCCAGCACCGTTTGGGTCACACGGGCGATAAACTCGCTGTACAGTTCCTTTTCATTGGTGATCCCCTGCTTCTGCATATATTTCACGCAGTCGGGGCACAGATTCCAAGCCTTGATATTGGCCTCATCACCGCCGATGTGAATGTAGGGAGAATCGGAGAACATTTCGCAGATTTCCGTCAGCAGTGTGCGGATAGCATCCATCGTTTCCGGCTTGCCGGCGCAGACCAGGCTGTCAGCATTGATGACCTGACCGCCCTCAGCGACCAGAACAGCTTCGTCCTTGTTCTCGATGTTGTTGGCGAAAATCTCAGGATATTTCAGATTCAGCTGCTTGCTGTGACCCGGTGCTTCAAACTCCGGAATCAAGATCACGCCCCGCAGCTTGGCATAATCGCAAAACGCCGCGATATCCGCAAAGCTGTAGTGCCGCTTGCCCGGCAGCTCCGGAAATGCCTTGGACGGCAGTGTGTAAAGCTGATCGTCAATAAAATGCAGGTGCAAGTACCGGATCTTCAGCATAAAGCACAGGTCGATATAGTGGAAGATCTGCTTTGCCGGATGCCAGCATCGCGCCAGATCCACCATCAGTCCCCGATATTCCTTGTCGGGATGATCCTCAATATATGCTTTTTCGCAACGGAAGCCCTCCGGGCAGCTTTCCACCGCGTGCAACGCAGTTGCCAGCGCATACATCAGACCCTGCACAGCCGATGCATATACTGTGATACCCTCCCGGGAATCAAAAATATAGGCATCCTCTGCCAGCGTGCTCTGATAAACCACCCGGATTCCGCCGTCGGCGATCGCCACTTTGGCATCGTGGATCTTTTCTGCCGCTTGGACAAATACAGACAAATGTGCAGCAAAAGGTGTATGCTCCGTAAACACAGCAGGTTTGACGTATGTGATCCCCTCCAAAAGCTGCGTGTGCTTCGGAGTGGGAAGAACGGTCTGGATCATGGCGCAGCCTCCATTTTTAAGCATATAGTGAGTTTAGCACAAATTCTACTGAAATGCAACGAAATTCTCCTACGGCGCTACCTGCCTTTCAATGGATTTATTGACAAAAAGACCGCTAAGTTTTATAATTATGGCATACTTTTTGCAGAGGAGTTGAATCTTATTATGGATGGCGTATCCGGTTGGGACTTTACTTTGGCAAATTACGGCGCTGTTTGGGCGTTTCTGGTGCAGTTGGGTCTGCTGTTGCTTTTCCTGATGTTGGGCAACATTCTTCGCCGCACCATTCCGTTTTTCCGCAAAAGCCTGATCCCCTCTGCTTTGCTGGGCGGCACACTGCTGCTGGTTGTAAATATCGTGGCAAAGCAGTTTAATTTCCTCATCGTGGACAACCGCTTGATGCAGGTTATTACTTACCACTGTCTGGCCATCGGCTTCGCCGCCATGACTCTGAAGACGGAAAAGAGTACCCACAAAACCAACAAAGCGCAGGTCTTTGAATTCGGTGCGCTGCAGGGCGGAACCTATATGCTGCAGGCCTTTACCGGACTGGGCATCACGCTGATCATGTTCCTGATCACCCGCTACGGCAAGCAGGTCATCTCCTATATCTGCGGTTTGATCCTGCCTCTGGCCTTCGGTCAGGGTCCCGGCAATGCTATGACCTGGGATCTTAACTTCACCGACGTTGAGGCAACCCAATTCGCCGGCAACGGCAGTTTTGGACTTTCCCTGGCATCCATCGGCTTTGTGGTGGCATCGGTATTCGGCATTCTCTACATTAACATCTACAAAAAGCGGGGCGGTCTGGTTGTCCGCAAGACCCGTCCCACCGAGGAATTTGTAAATCAGACCAACCCCTGCGGCAACGAGATCCCCGACAACGAATCTGTGGACAAATTCACCTTGCAGGTTGGTTTCGTGGCGCTGGCATACACCCTGTCCTTCGGCTTTATGTGTTTGCTGGGTGTCATCTCCGACTTTACAAACAGCATTGGCTGGGGCTTCAACTTCCTGTGGGCTTCCCTGGCAGCTATGCTGATCAAGTTTGTTGTGAATCGTCTGCAGCGGCACAAGCTGATGCACCGCTCCTACATCAACAACTACCAGATGGACCGCATCTCCGGCTTTGCCTTCGACCTGATGATCGTGGCAGGCGTTGCCGCCATTGAGATCAACGACATCAAGAATTACATCATTCCCGTTGTGATCCTCAGCGTCGTGGGTGCCATCACTACCTACATCTACATTCGCAAGGCAAGCAAGGAATGCTTCAAGGGCTTTGAGCACGAAATGTTCCTGATGAGCTACGGCACCCTGACCGGCACCGCCTCCAACGGCGTGATCCTGATGAAGGAGATCGATCCGGGTCTGCGGACGCCCACCTCCAGCCTGTATATCCTCTCCAACTTCCCGGCTATGGTGATGATCGCACCGCTGCTGCTCCTGCTGGGCTTCGCCAGCAAGTCTCTGACCAACGCTGTGATCGCCTGCGCTATTTTCTTCGTGCTGTGGTTGGTTTATACCATTTTCCTGTTCCGCAGAAAGATCTTCAAAAAGCGCTATGCCGGCAAACCGGTTACCCCTTGGGTAGACGAGGCTGAATAACACAAAACAAAACCCGTCCTGATGGACGGGTTTTTTATTTTACAGCATCTTTTCCTTGATATGGGACAGACGATCCAGCGCTTCGTTCAGCGTCGAATCCAGCTTTGCAAAGTGCAGACGGACGATGTTGTTTACGTCCGGCTCGCTGAAGAAGGAGCTGCCGGGCACGGCGCCGACGCCAACCTTGCGTGCCAGCTCTTCGCAGAACTCCACATCGGTCTGACCCTTCTTCAGGTACGGAGAAATGTCAGCCAGCACGAAGTACGCGCCCTGGGGATCTGTATAAGGAATGCCGATGCGATCCAAGCCCTGGGTAAAGAGCTTCTTCATATGGGCATAGTGGGCGCCGAATTCCTCGTAGTAGCTGTCGGGCATATCCAAGCCCACCACCGCCGCCTCCATCAGAGGCGATGCGCAGCCGACGGTATTGAAGTCGTGGTACTGCTTGATGCGGTCCATAATGTGCTTGGGTGCGATGGCGTAACCCAAGCGCCAGCCGGTGATGGAATAGGTCTTGGACAAAGACGAGCAGGACACGGTGCGCTCCCACATACCGGGCAGGCTGTTCATATAGATATGCTTATGGCCCTCGTAGATAATGTGCTCGTAGACCTCGTCCATAATGGCATAAACGTCATACTTGGTACACAGATCGGCAATCAGCTTCAGCTCATCGTAGGTAAAGACCTTGCCGCTGGGGTTGGAGGGGTTGCAGATCAGGATCGCCTTCAGGCCCTGCTTAAAGGCATCCTCCAGCACGTTGGGGTCAAAGTTAAAGGTAGGCGGAACCAGAGGGATGAACACCGGCTCGCACTGTGCCATAATCGCCTGGGCGCGGTAGTTCTCGAAATAAGGAGAGAACATTGCGATCTTGTCGCCGGGGTTGGTCAGGGCGAAAATGGTATCCACCATCGCCTCGGTAGAACCGATGGTAACCACCATATCGGTGTCGGGATTCAGCTCACGACCCATAAACCGACCGCATTTTCTTGCCAGTGCTGCACGGAAATTGGGTGCACCCATGGTGATGGGATACTGGTGGGGGCCAAGATAGCTGACCTCATTTAACCGATCCAGCATTGCCTTGGGGGGATCAAAATCCGGAAATCCCTGTGCCAGATTGATTGCGCCGCAGTCCAGAGAGATGCGGGTCATACGGCGAATAACAGAATCGGTGAAATACTGATTCTTTCTGCTCATTTCTTGCATAGCTTTTTACCTCAGTAACAATTAATGGATGCCCAGTTCTTCTGCGGTGGTGGGCGTAATGCCGTGGGTTGCCAGAAGTTCGATGAACTTTTCCGTTTCGCCAACCCGGAAGACAATATATGCCTTACCCTCAGCGTGGGTAAACAGAGAATACATATATTCAATATCAATGTTGCCCTCTGCCAGGGTGTCCAGCACGGGAGAAATTCCGCCGGGCTTGTCGGAAACAGCAACCACCAGCACCGGTGTCATAGTCAGCAGATACTCGTGCTCCATCAGAACGGAGGTTGCCTTTTGGGCGTCATCCACGATCATACGCAGAATGCCGTAGTCGGCAGTCTCTGCGATGGAAATGGCCCGCATATCAACGCCATTGTTTGCCAGCGCTGTAGTGATCTCTGCCAGCTGACCGGCACGGTTTTCCAAAAAAACAGAAATCTGATAAACCATCTTATTCCCTCCTTAGATCTTACGCTTATCAATGATACGGACGGCCTTACCCTCACTGCGGGTAATGGTCTTGGGCGCAACCAAGCGGACCTTTGCATAGATGCCCAGCATGGATTTGAGCGCATCCACCAGCTTCTTTTCCATAGAGGTGACCTTCGCCAGAGAGTCAGAGAAGTTCTCCGGTGTCATTTCCACCATAACCTCCAGGGTATCGGAGTGATTGACCCGGTCAACCACGATCTGGTAGTTGGCAGGATAACCCTGCTCCAGAAGCACCTGCTCGATCTGGGACGGGAATACATTGACGCCCTTAATGATCAGCATATCGTCGCTGCGGCCCATCGGCTTGGACATCTTCACATGGGTTCTGCCGCAGGAGCAGGGCTCACGGGTCAGGATGCAGATATCCTTGGTGCGGTAGCGAAGCAACGGGAAAGCCTGCTTGGTGATGGCGGTAAACACCAGCTCACCCTTGCTGCCTTCCGGCAGAACCTCGCCGGTATCGGGGTCGATGATCTCTGCAATGAAGTGGTCCTCATTGATGTGCATACCGGTCTGCGCCGAACATTCATAGGCAACGCCCGGGCCGGAGGTCTCCGTCAGGCCGTAAATATCATAGGCCTTGATGCCCAGACCGGCTTCGATCTCCTTGCGCATATTTTCGCTCCAGGCTTCCGCACCGAAAATGCCGGCCTTCAGCTTGATCTGATCCCGCAGACCGCGCTCGTGGATGCTTTCTGCCAGATAAGCGGCATAGCTGGGGGTGCAGCACAAAATCGTAGAGCCCAGATCGGTCATAAACTGCAGCTGCCGGTCTGTGTTGCCGGAGGACAGCGGCAGGGTCAGGCAGCCGACTTTGTGAGAGCCGCCGTTGAGGCCGGGACCGCCGGTGAACAGGCCGTAGCCGTAAGCCACATGGACCACGTCCTCCTTGGTGCCGCCGGCGGCAACGATGGCGCGGGCGCAGCAATCTTCCCACAGATCAATGTCATGCTGGGTATAGAATGCCACCACACGCTTGCCGGTGGTGCCGGAGGTGGACTGAATACGAACACACTCAGAAAGAGGCTTGCCCAGCAGCCCGTAGGGATAGGCTTCCCGCAGGTCGTCCTTAGTCAGGAAGGGCAGTTTCTTCAGATCGTCTACGCTCTGGATGTCGGCAGGAGTCAGGCCCTTTTCCTCCATCTTCTGGCGGTAGTAGGGAACATTGCCCCATACATGCTGCACCTGCTTGACCAGGCGTTCATTCTGCCAGGCCAAAATCTGTTCTCTGGAAGCAGTTTCGATTTCTTTCTGATAATAGTTTGCCATTTTGCTTCGCCTCTTTTAATTAAATGTTTCGTCCCAAACGGAACGCAGCTTTGTTCATTTCCAGGAATTTCGGGGGAACGCATTTTTCAATGGTCTCCAGCCACTCTGCTTCTTCAAAATCGAAGTAGCGGGACAGATGACCCATCAGCACGATGTTGACCGCCTTGGAAGAGCCTGCCTGCTGTGCCAGTGCCAGCGCATCGATGGCATCCACATCCAGACCTGCCGCTTTCATCTGCTCTGCCAAGCCTTGGGGATATTCGGCAGCGCCGGTAATGACGGGCATGGGGCTGATTTCCTGGGTGTTGACCACGATCTTTCCGCCGGGCTTTAAGTATTCTGTCCAGCGGGCTGCCTCCAGCAGCTCAAAGGAAACGATAAAATCCGCCTCGCCCTTGTCGATCACGGGAGAATAGACCTTGTCGCCAAAACGGACATAGGTAACCACGCTGCCGCCACGCTGGCTCATACCGTGGACCTCAGAGACCTTGATATCATAGCCCTTCTGCAGCAGCATTTTGCCCAGCAGCTTGGATGCCAGCAGGCTTCCCTGACCGCCAACGCCGACGATCATAATATTTTTCGTCTTCATTTTCAGTCCTCCTTTGCCGCTGTCAGCGCATCGAACTTACACAGCTGAGCGCATACGCCGCAGCCGGTGCAGAGGGTGTTATCAATGCGCGCTTTCTTATCTACAATGCTGATGGCGGGACAGCCGATCTTCATACAAGCCTTGCAGCCAATGCACTTGTCAGCGTTGGCAATAATGGGCTTGTTATGCTTGACATACTTCAGCAACGCACAAGGACGGCGGGAAATGATCACAGAGGGCTCATCTGCCGCGGTTTCTTCCTTGATGGCGGCATCGCAGGCGGCAAGATCATAGGGATCTACCACCCGGACGCGGCGGATACCGATGGCACGGCACAGCGTTTCCAGATCGATCTTGGCGCAGGGGTCGCCCTTGAGATTAAAGCCGGTGGTAGGATTCTGCTGATGACCGGTCATACCGGTGATAGAGTTATCTACGATGATCACCGTGCCGCAGGACTCGTTATACGCCATATTCACAAGACCGGTCATACCGGTGTGCATAAAGGTAGAATCGCCGATGACGGCCACGACCTTTCTGCCCTCAGCGCCGCCGGCTTTGGTAAAGCCGTGCATACCGGAGATGGATGCGCCCATACAGATGGTGGTGTCCAGTGCTGCCAGCGGCGGCACAGCACCCAAGGTGTAGCAGCCGATATCGCCCAGCGCGGTGATCTTGTTCTTCGCCAGGGTGTAGAACAGACCTCTGTGGGGACAGCCGGCGCACATCACGGGAGGACGCATAGGGATCGCCGCATCCAATTTGGTGCCGGTCTGGGTAGCAACCCCCAGCTTTTCTGCCACCAGATTCTGAGAGAACTCGTCAATGCAGGGGAAAATTTCCTTGCCAACGCAGTCAAGTCCCAGCTGACGGCAGTGATTTTCAATGAAGCTGTCCAGTTCTTCTACGACGATCAGTTTTTCAACAGATGCAGCAAAGTCGATGATCTTCTGCTTGGGCAGCGGCCAGATCATACCGAGCTTCAGCACGGGATAGGTATCGCCGCAAACTTCCTTGACATACTGGTAAGAGGTCGAGGATGTGATAATGCCGAGCTTGCGGTCGGTGCCTTCCTCAATGCGGTTGATCTGCGCAGTTTCAGCCCACGCTGTCAGCTTTTCCGTGCGCTCCTCCACGATGGGGTGGCGGCGCTTGGCATTGCCGGGCATCATAATGTACTTTTGAGGATTCTTTTCGTAGGTCTTGCTGACTTCGATGCGATCGCCGAGCTCCACCACGCTCTGAGAGTGGGAAACACGGGTGCACATCTTGATAAAGACGGGGGTATCAAACTGCTCGGACAGTTCATACGCCAGCTTGGTAAATGCCAGTGCTTCTGCCGAATCGGAAGGCTCCAGCAT
>JAZNNE010000055.1:0-25979 GCA_045580125.1 Faecousia sp.
CATTTCTTCACCGCCGATAATTACACGCAGCATTGCTGCAAGTGTCGCATTTATTGACGCAGGCAGTTTCCTGCGCGCCAATGCCAAAAATCGCTGTAACAGACTTTGTAGGCATCATCAGCAGGCTGTCCGTCAAGGACACGCCGATATGCTTGCCGCAATCCAGCAGGGAGAATAATTCCCTCTGCATTTCCAGCGGCAGATCTCCGTAGCCGGGAGAAAACCGACGAGTCGAACCTGCAAATTCTGCGCAAAACGCATCGCAAAGTGCCTCGATCCGCTCCGCGCCGAATGCCTGCGCCAGCAAAGCATGTGTCGCAGAAAGCTGCTGATGCTTGGCAATATAGCGATCTATTTCCAAGCCGACGGTCGCTGCAAAGATCACGATCTTCTCACAGCCCGCCAAGAGTTTTTTCAAATCCTTGGAGCCGGTTTCAAAGGGCAGCTTTGACACCACACGATAGCAGACACGGCAGAAAAGCTTGTCCTGCAGCTGCCCAATTACCGTATCCAAAAGCGTCTGCAGCTGCGCGTCCGGATCCCCGCGATAACCTGCATATCGCCAAATTTCCCGCGTATTTATGGGGAATTTTTCGCTATAGTGTTTGACAAACACTGTGTTTTGACACATTTTCCTCACTCCAGAAAGCTGTTTCCTAAAATCTCGGAGAGATTCTTTTGAATGCCCTCGGCAATATCCGGCTTGTTCATGGTATA
The DNA here is from genome assembly GCA_045580125.1 of Faecousia sp. Taxonomy (GTDB): domain Bacteria; phylum Bacillota; class Clostridia; order Oscillospirales; family Oscillospiraceae; genus Faecousia. The sequence goes on from JAZNNE010000055.1 coordinate 718, forward strand.
CACGTGGACATTGGTAATACCGTTGGCATACAGATCGATGATCTGATCGGTGGCATAGGCAATACCTGCCTGCTTCATTGCCGCAGGATTCGATCCAAACTTGTCCACCATTGCACGGAAACGCTGAGGCATAAATGCACCGGACAGCTTGATGGCCCGATCCACCTGATTGGCATTGGTGATGGGCATGATACCAGGTACGATAGGTACAGTAATACCTGCCTCCCGAATCTTGTAAAGGAAATTAAAGAACAGATTGTTGTCGAATACCATCTGGGTGGTCAGAAAATCCACGCCGGCATCCACCTTTTCCTTCAGGTGCGTAATATCATCTCTTTGATTCAGGCTCTCGGGATGCACCTCGGGATAGCAGGCACCGCCGATGCAGAAATCGCCAGCTTTCTTCAGTTCTTCCACCAATTCCACTGCGTGGCGGTAGTCCCATTTGCTTCGGTCGGTCTTTTCCAGTTCCGGTGTCAGGTCGCCACGAAGTGCCATTACGTTGGTAATGCCGCTTTCTTTCAACTCCGCGATCCGCATCTGCACGCCTGCCTTATCGGAAGATACGCAGGTCAGGTGCGCCAGCATAGGAACATTATACTTTTCCTTAATGTTCTTAGCGATAGCAAGGGTATATTCGCTGGTGCCGCCACCGGCACCGTATGTAACGCTCATAAAAGAAGGCTTCAACGCCGCGATCTTCTCCGTCGCGTCCTTCACATTTTCAAAGGATGTGCCGGTCTTCGGCGGGAAGACCTCAAAAGACAAGCCAATCTTGTCCTGCTTCAAAATGTCGATAATTTTCATAACAATCCCCTTTTCTGCGGATTTTGTATAATTGTACCACACAGAAAATTCTTTTTCAATACAGCAAAAGTGGGCAAAAGCCCACTTTTATGCTGTATATCCCTTTTGTCGTATCACATTCACCACGGAATCCACCAGTCTTTCGCACAGCTGCATATTATCCGCTTCCACCATCACGCGGATCCTCGGCTCTGTGCCCGACTCTCGCACCAGAATACGTCCGGAATCGCCCAATTCCTTAGCCGCTGCAGCAACTGCGCGCTGCACATCCAGATCACTTTGCACCTTCGTCTTATCCGTGACGGTAACATTCTTCAGCACCTGCGGATAAAACGTAAAGCCCTCGTACAGCTGACTGAGGGTCTTTTTCTTTGCCAGCATAACCTCCATCATCTTCAGTGAGGTCAAAATGCCGTCACCGGTGGAGGCGTACTTGGAAAAAATGATGTGTCCGCTCTGCTCGCCACCCAGGCGGCAGCCGTTTTCCATCATATATTCGTAGACGTACTTATCCCCCACCGCCGTCTTGGCATAGCCGATGCCCAGGGCGTCAAATGCCTTGTACAGCCCAAAATTGGACATCACCGTGGTCACCACCGTATTGCCCGTCAGCTTTCCCCGTTCTTTCATATACTTGCCGTAGATATAGAGAATATGGTCGCCGGTGATCACATTTCCCTTTTCATCCACACATAGACAGCGGTCTGCATCGCCGTCATAGGCAAAGCCCACGTCCAACCCATTGTCAAGGACAAATTTCTGCATTACCTCGATATGGGTCGAACCGGCATTGGTATTGATGTTATAACCGTCCGGCTCGGCGTTTATGAGATAGGTTTTCGCCCCCATGGCATCAAAGACATTCTTGGCAATGTTCCACGCTGCACCGTTGGCGCAGTCCAGACCGATCTTCAAGCCCTTGAACGAGTACATACCCAACCCGATCAAATAGCCGATATAACGGTTTCTGCCTGCCACATAGTCGACGGATCTGCCGATCTGCTCCCGCTTGGCAAGTGGCAATTCCTCCCAAGTCCTGCCGAAGGCTTCCAGATGCCCGTCCAGATAATCTTCTACCAGTCCAATCAGCTTTTCGTCCATCTTTTCACCAAAGCTGTTGATCAGCTTGATGCCGTTGTCATGGTAGGGATTATGGGACGCGGAGATCATAATGCCGCAGTCAAAATCTTCCGTTCTGCACACATAAGAAACAGAGGGCGTCGTGGTTACGTGGAGCAGGTATGCATCCGCACCGCTGGCGGTGAGGCCGCCTACAAGGCTATACTCCAGCATATAGGAAGATCTGCGTGTATCCTTACCGATGACGACCCGTGCAGGCGCATCCGAGCCGTTTCTGCGTTTTTGCTGGGTAAAATACCAGCCCAGAAAACGTCCTACCTGAAATGCGTGCTCAGCAGTCAGGTTAATGTTGGCTTCTCCACGGAAACCGTCTGTTCCAAAATACTTTCCCATCACCGAGCCTCCTTACTTACCACTGCACCGGTATTTTTCCAGATGCTTTCCTCCGGCACGATGCCGCGAACGCAGGACGTGGGATATACCGTAGAATTTCTGCCAATAACGCAGCCGGGGTTTAATACCGCATTGCACCCGATCTCCACACCGTCGCCGATCATAGCACCGAACTTTTTCAGTCCCGTATCCATACCGTTTACCTTCACCAAGCCCTTGTCAGATTTGACATTTGAGGTCACTGCGCCTGCGCCCATATGGGCTTTGTAGCCCAAAATGCTGTCGCCTACGTAGTTAAAATGCGGCACCTGCACATTGTCAAAAAGAATCACATTTTTCAGTTCCGTAGAGTTGCCAACTACGCAGTTTTCACCAACAAGCACACTTCCGCGGATAAATGCACAGTGCCGTACCTCCGTATTCGCGCCAATGATGCAAGGCGCGCCGATAAAGGCAGTCGAAGCTACCTTCGCCGTCTTATGAATCCATATATGTTGAGCAGTTTCTTCATATTCTTCGCCAAGCTTACCGCCGAAGGTAAGGATCATATCCTTTATTCCCTGCAAAGCCTGCCAGGGAAACTGAAATCGCGCAAGGTACTCCCCTGCCAAGGATTTTTCAAGGTCATATAGTTCCGTTGTTTTCATAAACGCACACCCTTTCTCAATCAGTTTGTGCGCCGCATTCTCAAAATATTCTGCCCACAAAAAAACTGCCCGGTCGAATGACCGGGCAGTTATCATTTGTAAATTACTTCTCGTTCTTGTAGATTTCCTTGAAGTACTTGTAGGTGTCCACCTTCAGCTCGCCGCAGGCAGCCTCGTCGCAGGCGATGATGCCGTCCTTGTGCAGCTGCAGAGCGCTGATGGTCCAAGCATGATCCACGCCGCCTTCTACACAGTGGCGCAGAGCGCGAGCCTTGTTGTGACCGCTGATCAGCAGCAGAACCTGCTTGGAATCGCAGACAGTGCCAACACCAACGGACAGTGCGGTCTTAGGCACCTTGTTGGGGTCGTTGTCGAAGAAGCGGGAGTTAACGATCAGGGTATCCTCGGTCAGGGCGCGGATGCCGGTACGGGAAGTCAGAGAGGTAAAGGGCTCATTGAAAGCAATGTGTCCGTCCACGCCGCTGCCGCCCAGGAACAGATCAATGCCGCCGTAGGAAGCGATCTTATCCTCATAACGCTGGCACTCTGCTTCCAAATCCTCCGCCATACCGTTAAGAATGTTGATATTCTCAGCAGGAATGTCGATGTGATTGAAGAAATTATCGTGCATAAAGTACCAGTAGCTCTGGTCGTGCTCACGGGGCAGACCAACATACTCGTCCATATTGAAGGTTACCACGTTCTTGAAGCTGACCTTGCCGGCTTTGTTCATCTCGATAAGGTTGCTGTAAACACCCAAAGGAGAAGATCCGGTAGGCAGACCCAGAATAAAGGGACGGTCCTCATTGTGGTTGTTGATGGCGTCAGCAATGTGCTGCGCAGCCCAGGCACACATATCCTTGTAATCGTTCTTAATAATCAGTTTCATTACAATACACACTCCAATGAAATTTAAGCGTAATTTCGCTTGCTTTTAGTATTATACCGCCTTAAAGGTAAATGTCAAGGTGGCAAAATCTTCAAAGGGGAAGTTGGCCTTGATGCCAACATTCATCCAAGTTGCACCAAACATAGTCATATCCAGTTCCTTGACGTAGTACTTCTTCTCGGGATCAAGACCGCGTACCTTCAGGTACTTGATAGGACCGTTGCACTCGACGTACCGCTTGTAAGCCGTCAGGTGGGCGTCATTCTTGTCTTTCGATACGATCATAAAGCCGAAGTAGCCACTGTCAAAGGGGCTCTCCGTGCGGTACAGATCGCCCCACAGCAGGAGCTCTTCCATCTCGTGATACTGCTGCACCTGCTTGCGGACAGTTTCCCGATCTTCATCGGTAAAGTTTGCCGTATCCAGCTCGTAGCCGGTGCCGCCCAAGTGGGCAATATCACCGCGGGTAGCAAAGCTGGTGGTGCGGCGGGTCTGATGATTGGGAACAGCAGAAACGTGGCAGGTCATTGCCGTCAGTGGGTATGCCATCGTGGTGCCGTACTGGATCTTGGTGCGCTCCTCGGCATCGGTGTCGTCGGAGGTCCAGATCTGGGAGAAGTAATACAGTACACCGGGGTCGAACCGAGAGCCGCCGGCGGAGCAGCCCTCGAAGAAGATATCGGGGTTACCATTGACGATCCGCTCAAACAAATCGTACACACCCAGCGCATACCGGTGGGCAAACTCCATCTCCTGATCCGGCGCCAGGCCCAAAGACCAGGACTGGGTCACATTTGCATTGTAGTCCCACTTGACATACTCGATGTTGTTCTCTTTCAGGATCTTATTGACCGCATTGACAGCATAATCCCGCACGTCCTTACGGGTCAGATCCAGCACATACTGACCGCGGCAGGGACCGCCCTCACGACCGGGAGCCATAATGGCGTAATCCGGATGGGCGCGGAACAGGTCGGAATCGGGGTTGATCATCTCCGGCTCAAACCACAGACCGAATTTCATACCCTTGCTGTTGACGTGGGCAATGATCTCACCAAGGCCGCCGGGAAGCTTGTTTTCATCGACCCACCAGTCGCCAAGGCTACTGAACTCACTGTTTCTGTTGCCAAACCAGCCGTCGTCCAGAACGAAGGTGTCAACGCCGGTGCCGGCAATGCCGTCGACGATTTCCTTCAGCCGCTCTGTATTGAAATCATAGTAAGCAGATTCCCAGCTGTTGATCACGATGGGACGCTTTGCACCCACATATCTGGGATTGATCAGGTGATTGCGGTAGGCGTCGTGGAAATTGCGGCTCATACCGCCAATACCGTCGCAGGAATAGGACAGCACCACCTCAGGCGTCTCAAAGCGCTCACCGGGCAGCAGCTTCCACGTAAAGTCAAAGTCGTTAACGCCGCCGGTCAGCAGGATGCGGTCGTCGCCCAAACCCTCAGCCTTCAGCACAAAGGAAGAAGAATAGATAAGGTTTACGCCGTAAACATCGCCGGTATCCTCAGTGGCATCGCGCTTTGCCAGTGCCATAAAGGGATTCAAGGATGCGGAGGAGGTCGCTCGCTTGGAGTCGATAGAGATCACGCCGTAGTGGGCAGGCACTCTCTGCACGCTGCGCTCGCTGGCCCAGCCACCGTGAAGCGTCAGCACATCGTAATCAATCTGGGGCAAGGTTACACTAAAGGAGTAGGCACGGTTGAGCTTGACGGTGTCATCGCAGCCATTTTTGTAAACGGCGCGGCGTGCAACCACACCTGCATCGTCGTAAACCGTATAGTAAAGATCACAGCCGAAGCCATTGACCCGGTCCTTCAGGTGGACGACCAGGGTCTCGCCGTCGCGCATAGCCGGCATACCGTTGGGCATAGGCTTGGTGGGCAGGATCTCGTAGCCTTCATACAGCAGGTCAGAGATTCTGTCGCCCTTTTCGGTGCAGATCTGCACAGCAGGCTCGCGGTAGTCGCCGGTGCCGAAGAACGCCAGCTCCGGTGCAAAATACTGATAGCAGTCCAGCAAACCGTAGTTGTAGCCATATTCCATCTTCACGCCGGGGATCTTGGGATTGTTATCCGTACCGCCGCAGCCACGGACATAGCGGATATCATCATGACCGATGGTCTTACCGAAATACAGATGTTCCAGGTAATCAAAATCATTGACGCAGAAAGCATAGGTAATGCCCTTGCCGTCTAAGTAAAACGTTTTCGTGGATTCCTGATAGGTAATTGCCATGGTAGAACCTCCTCAGTAATGTTCGATATACCTCATTTTACCATTCCCGCAATATCAAGTCAAGCAATTCGTCAAATTCCCTCTTGACAAATCATTATACCTCGTGTTACGATGTATTGCGTAAGGAGGAGTATGCTATGGATATACAGTTAAAGCGCGGTCTTCTGGATGTCTGCGTACTGGCAGCCATCAAGGACGATGAATCCTACGGCTACAAGATCATCAAGGATATGAAACCGTATATTTCCCTCTCCGAATCCACGCTATATACCATTCTCAAGCGTCTGGAAACGGCGCAAATGCTTACTGTCCGTACCGCCGAACACGGCGGTCGTCTTCGCAAATATTACCGAATAACGCGAAGCGGACTCAAGCGGATAGAGGATTTTAAGAATGAGTGGAATGAAATGCTATCGATTTACAGGTTTGTAACGAAGGAGGAAGATGACCGTGGATAAAAGAGATTTTTTGGTTCTGCTGCGGGACAGAATCTCTGCTCTGCCGCAATCCGATATTGATGAACGGCTGAATTTTTACAGTGAAATGATCGACGACTATATGGAGGAAGGTCTTTCTGAGACGGAAGCTGTCAGTCGGATCGGTTCGGTCAATGAGATCGCTGCACAAATTATTGCAGACGCTTCCCTGCCCACCCCTGCGCAAGCAGACAGCAAACCGAGCAACAAGCGCAATCCCTGGAAGATCGCATTGATAATTATTGGCAGTCCCATCTGGTTTTCACTGATCGTTGCGTGCTTAGCCGTTGCCATTGCCCTGTACGCATCCCTTTGCGCTGTTGTGATCGCGCTTTGGGCTGTATTTGCAGCACTGTGCGGGAGCGCCATCGGCTGTATCTTTGGCGGTGTCGGAATCATCATTCAGGGCTATCCGGAAGCCGGCATTGCATTGATTGGTGCCGCATTGGTCTTGGCAGGTCTGTCGATCTTTATGCGCTATGCCTGCACGGCAGCAACAAAGGGCTTTGCCCTGCTTACCAAGAAAATTTTCGTTGCGATCAAAAACCGTATTCATAAAAAGGAGGAAGCAAAATGAATCATTCCACAACAGTTTGGCTCATTGTTGCAGCCGCACTTATTATCGTTGGCGCTGTGATCTTTACCGCAATACTTGCCAAATGCGACTGGGATTTTACCAAGCTCAGCACCGATGATTTTCAGACAAAAACCTACACATCTCCCTCCGCTGTCAAGAACATTTCCATAGACGCCAACACAACCGATATTGTCTTTTATGCTACAGACGAAGATTCCCTCAGCGTCGTATGCCGGGAGCTGGTGAACGCACCGCATACTGTCAGCTTTGATAACGGAAATCTTACAATTGATCAGGATGATTACCGGAAATGGTTTCATCACATCGGCATTCATTCCCGCACCCCCAAGATCGAAATTTACCTGCCCTGCAGCGAGCTGGGCGCGCTTAATATCGATGTTACCACCGGCGATATCACAATTCCGGCAAATTTCACATTTGACAGAGTTCAAATCGACACGTCTACCGGTGATGTGGCGATCAATGCCGATACCGTCGGCGCACTGAAAGTCATGGTAACCACAGGCGATATTACCGTTCAGGGCGCAAGCTGCAACAGCGTAGAATTGCATACCACGACCGGAGATACCCACCTTTCAAACGTTACCTGCCATACAGATATGACCGTTGCAACTTCTACGGGCGATGTCACGCTGCAAAATGTCCATAGCAAAAGCATCACCTCCACCGGCACTACCGGAAGCGCCAACCTTACGAACGTAATCGTGGGGCAAACGCTGCTTATCCAAAGAACGACCGGCGATGTCAAGCTCAAAGCCAGCGATGCAAAGTCTATCAATATCCGTGTTACCACCGGCGACGTTACTGGAGATCTCCTAACCGGCAAAATATTTACTGCCGCGTCCAGTACCGGCAAGGTCAGTGTCCCTGAAAATTCGTCGGACGGTACCTGCGTGATCTCCGCCACAACCGGCGATATTAAAATCACCGCAGGCTAACGGAAAAACCACCGATCAGCAGATCGGTGGTTTTTATTATTCAATGATGTGTTTGGAATAGCCTTCGTATACCTGAATGTTTAAATCGGCATCGTTGGTGCAGACAGTATTTCCGTCAGGATACACCGCGAAAATACCCATATCTTTCAAGGCATTGACCTGTGCCGCATCCAGAGCATCCGTAACATACACCGGCGCCATATTCAGAAGGATCTGCGCGCAGCTTGCGGATTTGGAATAGCAGATCATCATGCTTACAGCGCTCTTTTCCACGCCGTCAGCCGGGTCGATCATCAGATGGGCGATGCGACCGTCATCAAAGGCGTAATAATGCCAGCGATCATCCTCACTTACCGGGAAATCCCGCAGACTAACAATACTGAAGCCGCCGGGATAGTTCAAAGTAGCCGGCAAATATACGTCCTTACCGGATCTTTGGAACACATTTAGTCCAAAATTCTGGTCATCGCTGCACAAATTGCGGGTAAAGCCGTCATAACTTGCCAAATAGCCGTTGGTAAAGCCATTTTCGATCAGTACGTCGGCAATATAGTCCGCCACGAACGCATTGGTCATCCAGGAAAAATCCAAAAAATACTCGATGCCCATCTCTTCGGCAAAAGATAAATACGCCTGGGAAACACGGACAGCAACCTTCTGGTCATCCAAGATCTCAATATTGATCATTTGGGGATCATTGGCAAAGGCAGCGGCCTTGGTAATATAATCCACCGTTTCGGGCTGTCTGACGGGATCATATTGCGCGGCCTCAATATCATTTTCACAGACAAACAGCTGCTGATACTGGGCATAAACCGACGCCAAATAGATACTGCGGTTTGACGATGCAGCAATTTCGTTCAGCGCATTGTAAAGTGCCGGTTCAACAGTAATTTCCTGGTTGATATGCTGGTTGACATAGCGGATATTATTCAGCTCATCGGAGGCATAATCGTTATGAAACAATTGATACGCAGTGGTAGTCGCTTCTGCGTACAACGTCTTCAGTTCCTTATGTTCTGCCGTGGCAGACATCTGCCCCGCTCCCAGATTGTAGTAAAAAGCAAAATCTTCGCTGCAGCTGAGACCGCCGGTAGAAACCTCAATTGTCGTCCAGCCGGGTTCTTTCGACAAACAGGAGGAAATTCCGTGACCAAAGGCTACAGCGGCAATGATCAGTGCCAAAACCAGCAGCGTAATCCGCAGCGGCAGATTTTTCTTTGTTACTTCTACATTTGTGATGCGAGGCAACCCGGGTGGGTTGCCTCTATCTTTATTTCTTCTCATAGTATCACAGTACCGCTCTGAGCAGAATCAAACCAAACAGAGCAACAATCGAGCCAAAGGTTACAAGACCGGCAATGGCGCCCTTCTTGCAGGCTTTCCAGTTCCGCTTATGCTTAAACTTGCGGAAGATAAGACCTGCGATCAGACCAACCGGCGGCAGCAGGAACGACAGCAGCGTATACCACTTGCTGCCGGTGTCGTGGACCGGTGTCTGCAGCATAAACTCTTCCGCGGACCAGGGATCTTCCTCTTCCTGCGTTGCAGCTTCTGCCTGCTCACCGGGCTGCAGCAGTGTAATGGACTTCAGCGGCACATTCTTCTCGCGGATCGCGCGATATTCCTCAATCTCCTTCTGGTTGCCGAAGATAAAGTGTCCGTGACCAATGTCCACCAGTTCGGGCTTATCCTCACTGTAATCGTGAACAGTAGGATCGTAGGTAAACAGAACCTTGTTCTTCTCCAGAATAGGATCCGGAATCGGAATCGCGGAAATCAAGCTGCGGGTATACGGATGCAAGGGATAGTCAAAAAGCTCCTCTGCATCAGCAATCTCCACAATATCACCCTTGTAAATAACGCCGATTCTGTCGGAGATAAAGCGGACGATAGACAGGTCGTGGGCGATGAACAGATAGGTAATGTTCCGCTCATTCTGGAATTTTTTCAGAAGATTCAGAACCTGTGCACGGATAGAAACGTCCAGTGCAGAAATGGGCTCATCAGCAATGACCAGCTCAGGCTCCATAACCATTGCACGGGCAAGACCGATGCGCTGCCGCTGACCGCCGGAGAACTCGTGGGGATAGCGGGTCAGATGCTCAGGCAGCAGACCGACTTCCTCGACGATCTTTTCCACCTTCTGGATCCGATCCTCTTCGTTCTTGTAAAGATGGAAGTTGTAAAGACCCTCGGAGATAATATAATCCACCGTGGCACGCTCGTTCAGCGATGCTGCGGGATCCTGGAATACCATCTGGATATTACGGATCACCTGACGGTCCAGGCTGCGGCTGGTCCTTCCGGAGATACGCACGCCCTTGTACTGGATCTCGCCGGCTGCGCAAGGATTGACGCGAATAACCGCACGACCAATGGTCGTTTTACCGGAACCGGACTCGCCGACAAGGGAGAACGTCTCGCCCTTGTAAATATCAAAGCTGGCGTTCTTAACCGCTCTAACTGCATTATCGCCCTTGCCAAAAGTGATGTCAACATTCTTAAGACTCAGCAGGATTTCCCTGCCGTTCTCATCAATGGGGCCAATATCGGGCAAGCGGGAGGCAGAGTTTCTCTTTTTTGTATCAGACATAGCTCACCCCTCCTTAAATGTTGAATGCAGCCATAAGTTTTTCGTGGATGTTCTCGATAATCTCAGGCTTTTGCACCTTGGGCGCTCTGGGATCCAGGAGCCAGGTCTTGGCATAGTGGGTGTCGGTGATCTTGAACATCGGGGGCTCCTTCAGCGTATCCACCTTCAGGCAGTAGGGATTTCTGGGAGCAAAGGCATCGCCAACGATGCTGTTATACAGAGACGGCGGCGTGCCGGTGATGGAATACAGCTTGGTATTACGCTGTGCAAGCTGCGGAAGGCTGGACAGAAGCGCCCAGGTGTACGGATGTCTGGGGTCATAGAAGACCTCTTCTACCGTACCGGTCTCAATAATCTGACCTGCATACATAACAGCAACACGGTCAGCAATATTGGCGACAACACCAAGGTCGTGGGTAATGAAGACGATGGTGTAATTGAATTCCTTCTGCAGATCCTTGATCAACTTCAGGATCTGTGCTTGAATCGTAACGTCCAGCGCGGTGGTGGGCTCGTCACAGATCAGAATCTTCGGCTGGCAGGAAAGCGCGATCGCGATAACGATACGCTGACGCATACCGCCGGAATACTGGAACGGATAATCGTCAAAGCGGTTCTCCGCATTGGGAATACCAACCTTCTTCATAAGCTCCAGCGCACGGACACGGGCTTCCAGCTCGCTGCACTTCTGATGCTTCAGAATGATAGATGTGATCTGCTTGCCGATGGTAATAATGGGATTCAAAGACGTCATCGGATCCTGGAAGACCGTAGCGATCTTTTTGCCGCGGATCTGGCTCCAGTCCTTGGCGTACTGAATTTTTGCCAGGTTCAGCATACAGGTACCGTGGAGCTTCTGAGGTGTCTCATCCAGATACTTCACCCGGAAAACGACGCTGTCAAAGATACTGTTTCTCTGATTTTCGTCACAAAGATCCACACCCATCTTCATTGCCATTTTCATAGCGCTCAGCAGCTTTTTATAGTATTGCTTGCGCTTATGCTTACCAAACCGGCCAACAGAAAGGTAGATCTCCTTGGCAATGATCAGATTGCGTTCACGGATCTCATCCGTGATCTCGCAGGAAATCGCTTCATCGTAAGCGGAACGCAGAGCATGCATACGCTCGTCATACTGACGCAGATATTCCGTATCCGCATCGAATTCTCTGCGCCGCTGTTTGATCATTTCTTCCCGGGCATTCTGCAAATCCTTGATCTGCTTGTCCAGCTGTGCGATCTGCTCGCCCATAGCGCGGTAGCGATCCTTTTCATTTCTGGTATCAACGGTCTGCCGCTGATTGAACAGCTCGGTACGCCTAAATACCAGATCATCGATCTCGGCGGTGGCAGCCTGCTCTTCCTCATCTGTCAGAGAAGCGCGCTGCTTCTTTTCAGACTTCAGCTCCAAAATCTGCCGGTAAATATCAGCACCGGCCTCCAGGTTGGCGTTGTGATTCAGCTCATTAAGTGCGTGGGCGATCATACGCTGTGCGCCTCTAGTCAGCGCAACGCAGGTATCAGACAGCTCGTCATCGGTAAAGATGATGGAGCCATTGCTGATGTAGCCATTGGTTTCCAGCATACCGGCAAAGGTCTTCGTAAATACGGACTTGCCGGAGCCGGACTCGCCGACGATGGCCACTGATTCATTCTCGTGGAAATCCAGAGAAACGCCACGAATCGCGGTCAGTGTTCTGCCGCGGACGCGGAACTTAACCTCCAGGTCCTTAACGGACAGCAAAACCTTCTTGTTTTCCATATCCGTCACCTCTTACATGTGGGTTCTGGGGTCAGATGCGTCGCCCAGATTCTGACCGACAACATACAAAACCACAGCAATAATGGACGCCACAGCAACAGGGCTCCAGAACTCGAATCCCCAACCGGGGGTGATCATTGCGCTCTTTGCAGCCTCGATCAGCTTACCCAGGGACATATCAGAAAGACCCATGCCGATATAGCTCAGGAACACCTCATAGGAGATGTAGGAAGGAATCTCGGTAGCAACCAGGGTAACAATGACAGAGGTCATAAAGGGCAGAATATTTTTAGTGGCAATACGGGTAATAGGCGTGCCCAGGCAGCGGGATGCCAAATTGTACTCGCGGTCGCGAATAATAATAACCTGGGTACGAATAAAGTAGGCAATTGCGATCCAGCCCGTAACCGTCAAGGCAAAGACCATCGACCAGAAGCTGGCGGACATAATCAAAACGATAACAGAGATCAAAAGGATATACGGAACGTTGGCAACAACATTGTAAACCTCTGTCATAAAGATATCGAACTTTCTGCTGAAGCCCCAAACAGCGCCGATAATAACGCCGACAACCATATTAATCGCCGCACAAACCAGTGCCAGCGAAATGGAAATGCTGGAGCCGTACCAGATGGCATCGAAGGTGGACTGACCGGCGCCGCCGGAGCCCAGGATCCATTTCAGGCTGAAGCCGAACTTTGCGATAGCCGCAGCGGGCTTCAGGTGCTTGGCGCTGCCATCCATCAGGTTGATATAGGGATCCACCTGAGCATCGTAGCCGATAACTGCAGGATAGACATAGGAGAAAATGATCAGCACAGCCAGCAGTGCCAGGGCGATAATGTTGATCTTCTTGCGGAAGAACACGCGGAACACACTGCGCCAATAGGAATATCTGGGAGCCGTGATACGCTCAGAAGCCAGCTCGTCCTGGGGAACAGGAGCAAACAGCTCCTCATCGGACATATTGAATTCACTCAAATTGATCAAATTATCGGTCATCGCGTATCACCTCGCTTTCGAAGTAAAGGAAATTCTGGGATCCAGAGTAGACATCAAAACGTCACCCAGGATGAAGGAAATAACCGACAGTAATGCATAGAACAGCGCAACACCGACAATAACGCCGTTATCGTTCTTGTTGATTGCGGTGGTCAGAACATTACCGATACCGGGCACCAGGTACACACGCTCGGTAATAATAGCGCCGGTCAATGCACCAAGGATGCTGCCGGGAATACCGTGAACCACAGGAATAATAGCATTCTTCAGAATGTGCTTTCTGAAGATCTCGCCTTCGGAAAGGCCGCCGCTGCGGGCGAACTTAACATAGTCGGAGTTCATCTGGTCGATCATATACCGACGCAGCCACTTCATCAGGTTGGCGATGGAGGGAAGCGCCAGAGATACAACCGGCAGGATATACATCAGCGTAGTCGGATTCTGCACATCAAATGTGGTGGGCAGCTTGAAGCTGCTGCCGATGGCACGGAAAATGAAGATATAACCCAGAGAAGGCACAGACATAATGAAGATAATATAGAATGTGCCCAGCTTATCGATAAACTTGTCCTTGTAAAGGGCCATCAAAACACCCAGCGGCACTGCCAGCAGGTATGCCAGAATGACGGAAATGATACCGATACTGAAGGAATAACCCATCTGGGACATACCGGACTTAGCCGTCTCAACACTGGTGTAGTCGTCAACAAAATACTTCTGATTCAGCGCGCCCTGATCTCTGGAGCCGGGAATGTTGATCAGAGAATGGATATCGTCCGCCGTGGTCTCCACCACACCGCTGGGATAGGTGATGGTGGAAAGCTTCTGGGGACCCTGGGCATCGGTCATAGTGTTGAACACGTCCACGCCCTTCTTAACAGAATAGGACTCACCCAGCTGGATGGTAACCAGATTCTGATGGATATAGGGGAAGGTGTTATCAAAGTACAGAAGGTACTTGTGTGTCGTACCGTTGCCCATAATAGCAGGCGAGAATTTCTCTCCGCCGTAAGCGGGGTCATACAGGGTAAAGGTCAGACCTCTCTCCCCTTCTACATTCTCCACCTTGTGGATATTATCGATCTTGATCAAGCCGGTAAAGTAGCTGGCCAGACGCTTGATCAGCGGAATATCCTTGTAGGCGTACAGCTTCGGCTCGCCGCCTTCCTTGTACTTCTTGGTATTGATCTTGTAAGAACCGGGCAGGCGTTCCACCTCATAACCCTGGGCTCTGTACTTTTCGGTAAAGGCTTCCACGAGCGCAGCAGTTGTCTCATCATCCTGATCTGCAGTAATGGCAAGCTTTGCGGCAGACACCTGCTCCTGCGTCAAATTACCCGCCTTCAATTCAGCCTCCAGGTAATCTGAGAAAGGCACATAGTCCAAATAACCAAATTTCTCCCACTGCTGCATCTTATACACCTGCTTATTGTTAAGCAGGAGCTTCTGATATGAGGGGTCAGCGGCAAAAATAGCCTCTCTGTCCAAGAACGTGTAGATCATTACCATGATGACAGCAATAACAAGGACAACAGAGAACAATGCCCGCAGGATTCTGCTGATTAAATATTTTGTCATAGTCAGTCTCCTTCGTATTGTCTCTAGGATAACACAAAATGTAAATAATATCCGGCAGTAGAGAACACTGCCCTTAGCATTCCTGGCAGAAAATCAAACCACAAGGAACACTGAGGGCAGCATTTCCTATAAAACCGTGCTTTGTTATAAATGCCAATTGGGAGGATGGGCGAAAATTCGCCCACCCTCCTTGTTATTGGAAAAATCTAAGCTAATCTGAAATTAGAAGATACCCAGGGACTTGGTCATGTAGCCAGCGTAGTCAGGCAGCATGGTGCCCAGGTAGGTGGAAGGATCGCCGTAGTCGGGGCCCCAACCGGAACCGTCGTTCAGGTCGAAGTTAGCATCGGAACCGATCTCGAAACGGTAGGTAGCACCCAGATACTCATCACGGGTAGCATACTCAACCAGGTTGATCTTGATGCAGCCGCCGGTAGCAGCTTCAACAGACTGCTTAACAGCGTTCTTCATGTTCTTGTTAACATCGGAGTCAGCACGCATGGGCAGGTCGATGTAGATGGGCTTCTCAGCAGAGATCTCAATGCCCAGAGCCTTCAGCTCTTCGATAGCCTTAGCCAGCTCAGCAGCAGCAGCCTCGGTGTTGTACCAGCCGTCGAAGCCAGCGGAGGAAGTGCCGTTCCAAACAGTCAGCTTAATGCCGTCTGCATCCAGCTGATCCTGAACGATCTGGCCGTAGAAAGTACCTGCAGCGTAGGTCTTGTCGGTGCCGTTGATCTTAACAGTGGTCTCAGTGGGCAGGTTGACATAGGTGCCGGGAGTGTAGGAGTTGCACAGGGAGTTGTACTTCAGATCCTCACCGACGGACTGAGCATTGTAGGTGCCGCGGTCGATGCTCATCAGCAGAGCCAGACGGAAGTGCTGGTTCAGCATAGCAGCATTGGAGCGAACCTTGTCGTCATCAGTCTTGGGAGAGATACCGACGGTAGCGTCGTTGAAGTTAGCGTAAGCTGCACGGCGCAGGTTCAGGAAGCCACAGTAAGTGGTAGCGTCGGTGTCGGAAACGTAAGCAAACTTGTCGAAGGTACCAGCGGTCTTAGCGATGGTAACACGCTCGGTGGTCATGCCCAGGGTGTCAACGACGCCGTTGAAGAAGTCGTCATACATCTTCTGATGGTCAGTGCCGTCAGTGTACATGTAGGTGAAGGACTTCAGGTTGATGTTCTCAGCGTTCCAGTAGGACTCGTTAGCAGCCAGAACGATGGAGTTGTTGGAAGTGAAGCTGGTGATGACGTAAGGACCGCAGTAAGCGATGCTGTCGGGGCCCTTGCCGTACAGGTAGGTCTCAGCAGTCTCGTCGTAGTCAGCGCCGAACTTGCCGCCCTTGGACTCGTAGTAGGAACGGCTCATGGGAGCGAAGACGCCGTAGCCCAGCATGGTGGGGAAGTAAGAGGTGGGCTCGGTCAGAGTGTACTCGACAGTGTAGGTGTCGATAGCCTTAACGCCAACTTCTGCGAAGTCGGTGATCTCGCCGGTGACGTAGCCGTCAGCGCCAACGATGTTAGCGCAGCCAGCGCAGACCAGGTATTCCAGACCGCCGGCAGCGTCCATCATGTGCTGCATACCGGCAACAAAGTCATCAGCAGTCAGGTCAGCGACCTTACGGCCCTGGTTGTCGACCCAGACAACGCCCTCACGCAGGGTGAAGGTGTACTTCAGGCCGTCATCGGAAACGGTGTAACCGGTAGCCAGAGCGGGCTGGGGCTGGTTCTCCATATCGTACTCGATCAGGCCGTCGTAGGTCTGAACCAGGATCTCGGAGTCAGCAGCGTAGGAAGTAGCCAGAACGTCCCAGTAAGTGGGATCGGCATCAAAGTAGAAGGTAGCAGTATCTTCAATGGTGTAACCCTTCTCGGTCAGGTAGCTCTTAACCCACTCTTCGTAGGTGCCGGAGCCCAGGTTATCGGTCCAGTGCTGCTTCATCTCTGCAATGTGAGCTGCCTCGATGGGCTCAGCAGTGACGACGCGGTTGTGGAAACGATAGGTGTCGTTACCGAACAGGATGGGAGTGTTGGTGTAGGGAGCGATCTTGGTCATAGCGTAGTTACCGCCCTGAGAAGTGGTGGGCAGGAAAACGCCAGCGCCCAGCAGCTTTGCCTCAGCAATAGCCATCAGAGCATAACGGGTAGCCTCGTCCTTTTCTGCCAGAGCAGCCTGGTAGTAATCATTGAAATCACCCAGGACCAGATCATAGACAGCAGCGGACAGCTCGTCGTAGTCGGTGATGTCCTTATAAGGATCAACGTACTCGACAGTAGTGTCACCACCGGTGGTGGGGGTGTTGGTAGCAGCAGGAGCGCAAGCCACAACGGACACAGCGATCACAGCAACCAGCAACAATGCGAGAAGCTTTTTCATATTATTTCCTCCTAATAAAAAATAATAATCAATTTTATATGCTAATCAGCCGCAATTGGGTTGAAAAAGCCAGTTTTATGTGCTTTTTTGTTCAGGGCGAACAATTATCCGCCCACGGCGCACACCTATGCGCGCACGATGTACAGCAAAGAGTTAACCCCATTCTAGCACCTGAAGTTTCAAATGTCAAACATTTTATTCACTATTTTGCAAAAATATTCCATCTTCTTACATTACTTTCCGGTTGATCCAAATCCGCCCTCTCCCCTCTTGGTATCGGACAGCTCGCTGACCTCCTCATAGCAAGGCGTCAAAACCGGGGTAATGATCAGCTGCGCCACCCGTTCACCGGGAGAGACTGTCTGCACCTGATTGCTGTGATTAAGCAGCACCACACGGATCTCTCCGCGATAATCGCTGTCAATAACGCCAACCTTATTTGCCGGTGCAAGACCGCGCTTTACGCCCAGACTGCTGCGGGCATAGATCAGGCCGGCACAACCCTTGGGAACCTCTAATGCAATTCCGGTGGGAACCCAGAAGGTTTCGCCGGGTGCGATAGATACCGTATCCTCCAGGCAGGCATACAGATCCGCACCGGCAGCTTCAGCAGAGCCATAGGTGGGCAGAATTGCGTTGGGAGAAAGTTTTTTTACGTGAATTGTATTCATACGTTATTCACCTCTTACGGAATCATTTTCAAAATAGCGTCCTTAGGTCTTGCACCCAGCGCCTGATTGACGATCTTTCCGTCGCGCATGACAACCAGCAGCGGAATGCTGGTAACCTTAAACTGCCGTGCCAATTCCGGATTATCATCTACATTGATCTTGCAGACCTTAATATGTTCATTTTCTGCTGCAATCTCCTCCAGAGCAGGTGCGATCATTTTGCACGGACCGCACCAATCGGCGAAGAAGTCCAAAAGCACTACCTTATCCGCCTTCAGCACCTCAGCTTCGTAATTATTTTTATTAATGTATATAACGGACATACGAATCCTCCTTTCGTTTTATATTACTATACACGCAATTACGCAATTTGGCTAGACAAATTTACAGATTCTTTATTGACTTATTTTGCCTGCAATTTATAATATATAGTAACCACCCTTTTGGGAATACTGATTTTACAGAAATGAGGAAAGGCTATGTTTTCTCAAAGCGACCGCTGCATATACCGCAAGAATCCTTTGGACAAGGTAATCTGTCAGCTCAGATTTTCTGAGATTCTTTCTATCGAAACCACGCTGCCCGCCGAATTTCAGGAGGCGATCCGCAGCGAATTCCCCCAATATGCCTGCCACAGAGAAACCCCAGCCCCGAAGCTGGTAGGTGCTCCCGGCAATCTGCGTATGGAAAAGCAGCCGGAATGCAACAACTATCAATTTGCCTCTACCGATGGCGTGTGGCGTGTCAATCTGACCAGCAAGTTCATTTCCCTCGCCTGCTCCAAATACACCTGCTGGGAAGATTTCGCCAAAAAGCTGGACAAACCGCTGGCAGCATTCATTAAGATCTATAAGCCCACATTTTTTGAGCGGTTGGGTCTGCGGTATGTCAACCTTATTTCCCGTCAGGCTCTGGATCTTGCCGATGTCCCCTATCGTGATCTGCTGAATTCCTGCTGGATCGGACCCTTCGCAGAGGAAGATATTCCGGAAGCCGCCACCAGCCGTTTCACTTTGGACTCTGAACACGCCATTCGTGGCGGTTGCCGTGTCAAGATCCACGCCGGCCCTGTTGTGGTTACCCGTGGCGGAAAAACCGAACCGGAGCCCAAATTTGCTTTCGATCAGGATCTTTATATGACCGGCTATATTCCCGTCGCCTATTCTGCAGGCTCTCTGGAGACCCTGCACTGCCAGGCATATCCCATTTTCCGTGGTGCCATTACCGATATGCTTCACGAAGCAATGGAGCCTGAAAACATTTAAGGAGTATACAATGTTTTTTGATTGGACTTATCTAGTGCTTGTACTTCCCTTTGTGATATTGTCCCTATGGGCAAGTGCAAATGTTAATTCCACCTTTAAACGCTATGCACAGCAGCATTCTCTGCGACGCATAACCGGCGCACAGGCAGCGCAGCAGGTGCTTAACGCCAACGGCGTATCCGGTGTGCAGATCCAGCGGGTAAGCGGCAATCTGACTGATCACTTTGACCCCAAAACCAATGTGATCCGTCTGTCCGACGGTGTTTATGATGCCACCTCCACCGCAGCGATCGGAGTTGCCTGCCACGAAGCAGGACACGCCGTGCAATACGCCAAACATTATGCGCCCATCAAAATCCGCTCAGCCATCGTTCCCATTACCAACGTCGCAAGCCATTTGGCGATGCCGCTGATCCTGCTGGGTCTGGTGCTGATATTCTTTGAAAACTTTTCCTATACACTGGTTTATATCGGCATTGCCTGCTTCGGTTTTGCTGTTATTTTTCAGCTGATCACATTGCCGGTGGAGTTCAACGCAAGCCGCCGCGCAATGCAGGCCATCAAAAGCGCCGATATTCTGACCGACGAGGAGCAAAAAGGCGCACGCAAGACTCTTACCGCCGCGGCGCTGACCTATGTAGCCGCCACAGCTGTTGCATTGGCGCAGCTGCTGCGATTGCTGGTCATCTTCGGCGGTCGCAGAAGAAATGACTGATTTCGAAACAAATAATGCTGTCATCCCTCGGCTCGCAAATGCCGGCTCGGGATGACAGTTTTTTTATATTATTGCAACATCTTTTATGTTTCCAATCTTGACAATTCCACATAGTTTCATTATACTGTGTGTGAAAAATATGAAAAATGTGAATGGAGGGCAGATATGGCAGTCGGAAAGCACATTTTAGGCAAGCAAGGCTCCCAGCGGGTATTTGGCACCGCCAAGGTCGGCGACCGCGGGCAGATCGTCATACCCAAGGAAGCACGGGAATTATTTAAGATCAAGCCTGGTGATACCCTGCTGATTTTGGGTGAATCGGATACAGGTCTGATCATCTCCCGCCCCGAGGTTTTGCACGATCTCGCCAATGAAATTCTCAACAATGTAAAAAAAGAGGACTGAAACTATGGAACAGTTGCTGGAATTATATAATGATATGGGCATTTCCCCTGCTGTATATTACTATGGCGAGCAGGTGCTTGATAAGCTTAAGGACCGTTTTGCCGCCATTGACCAAATTGCCGAGCTGAATCAGGCGAAGGTCATCAACGCAATGCAGAAGAACCGCGTTTGTGCAGCCTGCTTTGCCGCCACTACCGGCTACGGCTATGATGATGTCGGTCGCGATAATCTTGAGCGTGTCTATGCCGACGTATTCCACACGGAGGCGGCGCTGGTGCGTCCCCAGATCACCTGCGGCACCCACGCGCTGACTGTAGCGCTGAGCGCAAATCTGCTGCCCGGCGACGAGCTTCTGTCCCCCGTTGGACTTCCCTATGACACACTGCAGGAGGTCATCGGCATCCGCCCCAGCCCCTGCTCCCTGGCAGAATACGGCGTTGCTTACCGGCAGGTGGATCTGCTTTCTGACGGCACTTTTGATTACGACGGCATTCGTGCCGCTATCAATGAAAAGACCAAGCTGATCACCATTCAGCGCTCCAAGGGCTACGCCACACGCCCCACCTTTTCCGTAAAGCAGATCGGTGAGCTGATCGCCTTCTGCAAGAGTGTTAAGCCCGATGTGATCGTGATGGTAGATAACTGCTACGGCGAATTTGTCGAGACCATTGAGCCCTCTGACGTAGGCGCAGATATGGTCGTGGGCTCTCTGATCAAAAACCCCGGTGGCGGTCTTGCCCCCATCGGCGGCTACATCTGCGGCACAAAGGCTTGTGTTGACCGCTGCGCTTATCGTCTTTCTGCCCCCGGCTTGGGACAGGAGGTTGGTGCAAACTTAGGCTTGATGCCCAGCTTGTACCAAGGCTTCTTCCTTGCACCGACCGTAGTCGCCGGTGCAGAAAAGGGCGCGATCTTCGCCGCAAATCTCTACGAGCCTCTGGGCTTCCGTTGCGTTCCCAACGCAACCGAGAGCCGCCACGACATAATTCAGGCGGTGGAGCTGGGCAGCGAGGAAGGTATGATCGCTTTCTGCAAGGGCATCCAGGCTGCCGCGCCGGTGGACAGCTTTGCAACCCCCCTGCCTTGGGATATGCCGGGCTACAATGATAAAGTCATTATGGCAGCCGGCGCATTTGTGCAAGGCTCATCCATTGAGCTGTCAGCCGATGGTCCTATCCGTCCTCCCTATGCGGTCTATTTCCAGGGCGGTCTGACCTGGTGCCACGCAAAGCTGGGTATTCTTATGAGCCTGCAGAAGATGGTAGATGCAGGTCTGATCACACTATAAAGAGAGGTAAATACTATGTCTTGGTTGTTCTTTGCTATTGGCACCGCAGTCTTGTGGGGTATCGCCGAACTGTTCTACAAGAAAGGTGCGCGTCCTGACGAGAAGTATTCCCACCTGAAGATCTGTGTCTGGGTCGGTGTTGTGATGGGTCTTCACGCAATCTTTACGCTCTTAACACAGGATATCAACTACAATCCCAAGAACCTGCTGGTGTATCTGCCGGTATCTCTTTTTTACATAGTATCGATGGCATTTTCCTATTTCGGAATGCGCTTCATTGAGGAATCCATTTCTGACCCCATCGAAAACACAGCCGGCGTGATCTGCGTCCTTTTGTTTGTTCTTATCCTGGGAGATCAATACTCTGCGCTGACCTGGATCGCCGTTGGTATCATTACCGTAGGCGTTGTTGGCGTCAGTTTCTTTGAAAACCGCGGCGAAACCACCAGAAAAAAGAGGCTTGGCAAAACTTTGGCGATCATCGCCTTCTGTATGCCCTTTGTTTACGCCCTACTGGATGCGTTTGGAACGTTCCTGGACGACGCCTATTATCTGATCGAAGACGTCGCCAATTCTCCGCTTGTTGACGTTACTGAGGGTACCATCGAAGCTGTAGCGAACACCAGCTATGAGCTGACCTTTGCATTCTTTGCGCTGTGCCTGTTTATCTTCCTGAAGATCAAGAAGGTCAAGTTTGGTCCTTTCAAACAAAACAAAGACAAAATCCTGGCTGCAGTATTTGAAACCGGCGGTCAGCTCACCTACGTATATACACTCGGTGGTGTAGACGCCGTTGCTGCCCCCATTCTCTCCTCCGTCTGCGTTGTTTCTCTGCTGCTGTCCCGCATTTTCCTGAAAGAAAAGCTTTCCTGGAAGACCTACCTGTTTATTGCCATTGTCATTGTCGGCATACTCCTGCTGGCGATCAGCGAAGAATTATAATGCAAAAAGTCCCGGACAACCGTCCGGGACTTTTGTGTATGATTTATTCGCTCCACTCAATGTCAGATTCAGAAGACCATTCGTCTTCGTACCATTCTTCTGTCGGGTTTGTAGTGGTGGGAGTTTGCGTGGGAGTCGTCGAAGGCTCTGTGCCGGCAGTCGGCTTCGTGGCGGGATTTGTGCCGTCGGTGGGATTGGTGGGATTGGTTGGAATTACGATTACCGAATCTTCAACCCATTCCGTATCAGTTTCAGAAGACCATTCATCCTCGTCATCTGCCGGTTGTGTAGCAGTCTGTGTAGGTTGGGTATTGCCGGCTGTTCCGGTAGGATCGGTCTGCTGACCGGTGGTGTTGTCCGAAGTATTATTCTTAGGCTTGCATGCCTGCAAGGCCATCGCAGCAGACAGCAGCATAACCAAAACCAGCAGCAAAGATATGTACTTTTTCATATTCATTTCCTTCCTTGTTTGTATCTACTACGTAATTATATTCAAAATGCTTCATAAGTCAAGCCACAACCTTCCGGCACAAATTTCCAACGCTTAAAAATCTATGACGAAATATACCGGAAATTTTCAAAATTCTTGCGTTTTTACATTGACATTTAATTTGCCTTATGGTATGATTCCAAAGATGAATATATTACTATGTCTTCGGCATGGAAAGGAGATCAATATGGCTATGCAAAATCAGACTTCCGGTTTTGATCTGTCTGCATTTGCCCCCAGTGTTCGTGCCGCTGTTGCTGAACGTCTTTCATCCGTTGATCTGTGTGCTTTCAATTCCTCTGAATATGCTGTTTTTCCCGGCTTCTGTGATGTGCATGTGCATTTCCGTGAGCCGGGTTTTTCTTATAAAGAGACCATTCTCAGCGGTTCTCTTGCAGCCGCTCACGGCGGCTATACAGCAGTCTGCACTATGCCCAACCTGAATCCCGTTCCCGACAGCAAGGCAAGCCTGAAAGAACAGCTGGATATCATCCGCAATGACGGACTCATCCGCATCTACCCCTACGGCGCCATCACCGTCGGTCAAAAGGGTCAGCAGCTGTCCGATATGAAGGGTATGGCGCAGAATGTTATCGCTTTTTCCGATGACGGCAAGGGCGTGCAGAATACCGATATGATGCGCAGCGCAATGCGCAAGGCCAAGGAGCTGAAAAAGCTGATCGTCGCTCACTGTGAAGATGAATCTTTGCTCAACGGCGGCTATATCCACGACGGCGACTATGCCAGGGCCAACTCCCATCGCGGCATCTGCTCCGAAAGCGAATGGAAGCAGATCCAGCGAGATCTGCAGCTCGTTAAGGAAACCGGCTGCAGCTACCACATCTGCCACATCTCCGCCAAGGAAAGTGTAGAGCTGATCCGCAAGGCAAAGGCTGATGGTCTTGATGTTACCTGCGAGACCGCGCCCCATTACCTGATTATGGACGACAGCTTCCTGCTGGAAGACGGTCGTTTCAAGATGAATCCCCCTCTGCGCAGCAGTGAGGACAGAGAAGCACTGATCACCGGTATTCAGGACGGCACCATCGATATGATCGCCACCGATCACGCCCCCCACAGCGCAGAAGAAAAGAGCAAGGGCTTAGACGGCAGCAATTTCGGCATCGTCGGTCTGGAAACTGCGTTTCCCCTGCTGTACACCTATCTGGTAAAAGAAAATGTTATCACCATGGAGCGGCTGATGCAGCTGCTGGTGTATAACCCCCGCAAGCGTTTCCATATCCCTATCGGCAACGATTTCTCCATCTGGGATATGCGGCAGTCTTATATCATCGAACCGGAAGAGCAATTTCTGTCTATGGGCAAGTCCACCCCCTTCTCCGGTTGGAGAGTTTGGGGCAGGTGCCTTGCCACAGTATGCGACGGCAAGCTGGTTTTGATGGATAAATTACGGAAATAATAATTGATCGATTCAATTTTGGAGGCAAAATTATGGCAAAGCGTAAGGATTTGAAGAAAATTATGATCATCGGCTCCGGCCCCATCGTCATCGGTCAGGCTGCAGAGTTCGACTATGCCGGCACGCAGGCCTGCCTTGCTCTGAAAGAGGAAGGCTATAAGGTGGTGCTGGTCAACTCCAACCCCGCCACCATTATGACCGATACCACCATTGCGGACAAAGTCTATATGGAGCCCCTGACGCTGGAATACGTCTCTCGTATCCTGCGCCGTGAGCGCCCCGATGCCATCGTCCCCGGTATCGGCGGCCAGACCGGTCTGAATCTGGCTATGCAGCTGGAGAAGAAGGGCATTCTGAAGGAGTGCCGTGTAAAACTGCTGGGTACTTCCAGTGAGTCCATTGAGCGCGCAGAGGACCGTGAGCTGTTTAAAGAATTGTGCGAGTCCATTGGTGAACCTGTAATCCCGTCTGAGATCACGTATTCGATCGAGGAAGCAAAGGAAGCTGCAAAACGGATCGGTTATCCCGTTGTTTTGCGTCCTGCCTTTACCCTGGGCGGTACCGGCGGCGGCTTTGCCAATAATGAGGATGAGCTGATCGAAATCGGTCTTAACGCCTTCAAATTGAGCCCTGTGCATCAGGTGCTGATCGAGAAGAGTGTCAAGGGCTATAAGGAA
>JAZNNE010000056.1:0-3878 GCA_045580125.1 Faecousia sp.
AACGTTTTGCTGACGGATTGGGAGCTTTCCCAGTATTATTTTGCAGACCGTCCGGATACGATCACATTTTCTGTTAAGCTTCCCAGCAATGCAAAGCATATTTCGGTGGTTGCTGAAGATGTATGGGGACATCAGAGCGAACCCCTCACGGCAGATATATAATAGAATGTAAAACAAAATAAGGGACTGTTGCAAAAAATCCATTTTGCAACAGTCTTTTTTACTGATTTTCTCACATATATTCAAAAGCGATCTGCGCACCCTAATTTTAAAGGGGGGATTTGCTGTGAAAAAGTCGAAATTGCTGATTCTGTTTTTCTTGCTGACCGGCTTGCTGCTTCCAGGCTGCAGGTCGATGGAAAAGCCTGCGCAATGCCGCATTATCACGGGTGTACACATTACATTTGATGACGGCCCCTTCCACATCGAGCGGCAGTACACCGCATCGCCAAAGGTGCGGGCGATATTAAACTATTTGCGGTGGCTGGACCCTTACGGTCTGCCGGAGGAGGATCCGGACGCGGTTTCCGGCAGCCAATTTCAAATTACGCTGCAGTATTCCGACGGCTGTGAAAAGCAGTATCTGCAAAAGGCGGATCGCTTTTTGCTGGAGGACGGCAAGCCCTGGCGGCGGATCGATCCTGCCCGCGCCCGGACCTTGAGCGAAATGCTGGGGAAAATGGCCAGCGATGAAAAATAAAAACACCGCTTGTCTTTTGACAAACGGTGTTTTTTGGAGCGGGTGACGAGGCTCGAACTCGCTACCTCCACCTTGGCAAGGTGGCGCTCTACCGGATGAGCTACACCCGCGGAACGAAATTTATTATAGCACGGTTCGAAAATTTGTCAATACATTTTTAAGAAATTAAGGAAATAAAGGGCACGAAAAAGAACGCAGTTGGCTAAATGTAGAAAAACACTGTCATTCCGAGTGGAGCGAAGCGGAATCGAGTAATCTTGGCACCTTATTTGCTGCAAACGTAAATGTTATGCGAAGATCCCTCGGCGCGCATACGCTTGCTCGGGATGACAGTCTTTTATTAGAACGAGCGGACGGATTTGGCATATTCCGTGGGGGTGATGCCGAATTTGTCCTTAAACTGGCGGGAGAAGTGATGCACCGTGGAATATTGCAGCGTTGCCGCGATCTCCGAGAAATTCATAGAATTCTCCCGAATCATCTGCTTGCTCTCCTGCAGCTTGATGCGGCGGATGTATTCACCGGGGGAGATCTGCAGATTTTTGTGGAACAGCGCCGTCAGATAGCTGGGGCTGACGTCCGCCATCCGCGCCACGGTGGGCACAGAAAGCTTTTCCCGAACGTGAGAGCTGATGTACTGCTGTGCGCGACGGATGATTTCGTTTTCCGAGTGAACGGAATTGGAAGCCTTGAGGCGGGTGTCAGCATCCGCGTCAGTGTGGCGCAGCAGGGTGATCAGCAGCTGGCTCAGCAGGGAAATGATCAGGTCGGAGGAGTATTTATCCATCCGATCCTGCTCGTGGAGCAGCTGCTGCAGCAAAAATGCGGACCGCTGGGGCGTGTTAAATTTGCGGTTGATCAGAAGCTCCAGCTCCGTGGTTTCTAAGTCAAAGGAGAAAGTAACGTACCGCGGCGCCACATCCACATCTGCATATTGCATATGCCACTGGTTTGGACCGTAGATCATCAGCTCGCCCTGCTCCAGAACCGTCTCCTGTCCGTCCACAACAGAGTGCAGCGTGCCCTGATCCACATAGGTCAGCTCCAGCATGGGATGGGATTCGCCGGGGAAAATAAAGCCCCGTTCCTTCTCGTGATAGAAGAAGGTATACAGCTCCGTCACCCGCACGTGGGGCGTGAAGCGGAAATCCTGCTCCGGTTTGTTGCGATTGGTATGCTTGAGCGGCGTTGGCGCGCTGACGGAAACGGAAAACGCGTTGTTCCGGAAAGGGGAAAGGTAAAAATACACACCGCTGCGGATGCAAACGCATTTATCCAGATAGTAATGCTGAAATTCCTTTTGATCCAAGGAAACGGACAGCACTGCCATACCCTCGCCGCTGCGCAGCAGCATATCCCCCTGGGCCTGATAAATGGCGGTATCGCCCTGAGAAATGGTGGTGCTTTGGAGATTTGTGTCGCGAAAAGCTTCGCTGGCAGTACGTTCCGGCGGAACGGTGCCGAAATCCTTGAAATTCAGTTGGTTGAGATGGCGAATCATAGCATATCCCTCCCACAAAAAAATAGAGCCACAGCTTGTGGCTCTATTATACACAAAATAGTTGAAAATGGCAAACATTTTCTTTGGCGATTATCGCTGATATTCAAATTCAAAGTCGTAAATATCAACTGTATCGCCGTCCTGAATGCCCATTTCCTCCAAACGGGCGAAAAGTCCGCACTTTCTCAGCTGCAGATCAAAGTAGT
Organism: Faecousia sp.; assembly: GCA_045580125.1. GTDB lineage: Bacteria > Bacillota > Clostridia > Oscillospirales > Oscillospiraceae > Faecousia. The sequence goes on from JAZNNE010000056.1 coordinate 2,408, forward strand.
TTCTGGACTCGTAATCGTCGAAGTTGATGTTCTCGATCAGGCGTTCCAGATACCGACCGGTGATCAGCCAGGTGCTGCCATAGTGCTCGACCTCAAACTCGTTGGGATCACTGGGAGCTTCAATAACCTCCACGTATTCCGGTTCGTAAATGGTTACGGGGGGCAGGGTACGCAGCTTTTCAGCCACAACACGCATCAGCTGCTTTGTGCCTTGGGTGGTGCCGGCACTGATCTCGTACAGCTGGCAGCCGGCGGCTTCCACGTGGGCGCGCAGGCGCTCCAGATTGTCAGATTCCGGCATCAGCAGATCCACCTTGTTCGCTGCCACGATCATCGGGCGGCTGGAAAGGTCGACACTGTAATTCTGCAGCTCGGCGCAAATGGCGTCAAAATCTTCCACGGGATCGCGACCCTCGCTGCCGGAAACGTCGATGACGTGAACCAGCAAACGGCAGCGGTCAATGTGCCGCAGGAAATCGTGACCCAGGCCTGCACCGTCGGCAGCACCCTCAATAATGCCGGGAATGTCCGCCATAACGAAGGACACACCCTCGTCAACGTAAATGACACCCAAATTGGGGAACAGTGTCGTAAAATGGTAGTTGGCGATCTTGGGACGGGCATTGGAGGTAACGCTTAAGAGGGTGGACTTGCCCACGTTGGGGAATCCAACCAGACCCACGTCAGCCAAAAGCTTTAATTCCAGAATGATGTCCCGTTCCTCACCCTTCAGACCGGCTTTTGCAAAGCGGGGAACCTGACGGGTAGGGGTGGCGTAGTGGGCATTGCCCCAACCGCCGCGACCGCCCTTGGCGATGACGAAATCCTCGCCGGTGGACATATCCACAATGATCTGATTTGTTTCCGCATCCCGCACGACAGTGCCCCGGGGAACCTGAATGATCAGAGGCTCCCCCCGTTTGCCGCTCATTTTGCGACCCATACCGTTGATACCGGCTTCTGCGGCGTACTTGCGCTTATAGCGGAAGTCAAGCAATGTAGAGAGATTGTCGTTGACCCGCAGAATGACGCTGCCGCCGTGACCGCCGTCGCCGCCGTCGGGACCGCCGGATGCTACATATTTTTCGCGGTGAAAAGCCACCGCGCCGTCACCGCCGCGGCCGCCGCACACCGTAATTCGCACTTTATCTACAAACATAGAAGAATCCTCCTTATTACAAGGAATTGCAAACGAAAAGAAGAGCTGTCGCAAGCTTAGTTTGCAACAGCCCTTCGTTTCTCATACGCTTTTTACTGCCCGGCGTACACGGAGCACTGCCGGCGATCCTTACCCTTGCGCTCAAATCTGACGGTACCGTCAACCAGAGCAAACAGGGTGTCATCCTTGCCGATGCCCACATTGACACCGGGATGGATGTGAGTGCCTCTCTGGCGAACCAAAATGTTGCCAGCCAGAACAAACTGACCGTCTGCGCGCTTGACGCCCAGACGCTTGGCCTCGGAATCACGG
>JAZNNE010000057.1:0-26122 GCA_045580125.1 Faecousia sp.
ACCGGAATGTCGATCATCTTGGCGGCTTCCAAAAACTCCTCAGCACCGGAGATGGAATCGTGGTCGATGATACCGGCGGTGCACAGACCCTCCATACGGGCGGCATAAACCGCAGCGGTGGGGGAATAGGGGGAGAAGGAATAGGTGGTGTGGATGTGATTGTTGATGTACTCCGGCACAGCGGCGGGGAAGGTGGTGGTCTTCAGCACCTCGGCAAGATTGGCAAGGCGCTCAGCCTTGGTCGGAGCATTCAGCTTGTTAAGGATGTCAATATTGATCATAGTAAACTACCTCAGCTGAGCATGATCTGGCCGCCGGTTACGGGGATTGCCTGACCGGTCTCGTACTTCTGCTCGCAGCAGTACATAACAGCACGGGCAACGTCAATGGGCAGGCAGCCACGGTTCATAGGAACCAGAGATTCGTAGTAGCGGCGAACGTCGGCAACTGTCTTAGCGCCGGGAACCTTACCGGCTGCCAGATACTGTACAAACAGACCTCTTTCGGGATCGCTCCACAGAGGACCGTCCAGATAGTTGCCGGGGCAGACTGCATTGACCTTGATATTGTATACGCACAGTTCCTTTGCCCAGCTCTGCACCAGACCGATGCCGCCGAACTTGGAGCCTGCATAGGCAAAGTTCTTGTTGGAGCCTTCCAGACCGGACTTGGAGGAGATGGTTACGATGTCGAAGGTGGCTTCGGGATCTACCTCGTGCTGTGCCTCCATAATGATGGCGGCATACTTGCAGGTCAGGAACAGACCCGTGTAGTTGATGGCAGTGACGAACTCGAAATCCTTCTTCTCAAACTCGGCGATAGGACCGCTGCGGACAACACCGGCGTTGGCGACCATCAGGTCCAGACCGCCGAACTTCTCAACAGTCTGTGCCACCAAATTGGCGACACTCTCTTCGTCGGAAACATTGACGGGGATTGCGCAGGCGCGATCGCCCATTTCAGCAGCAACCTGCTCCGCCAGAGCCTGATTCATATCAGCGATGATGATGGTTGCACCTTCCTTGTACAGCTCCTCGGCAATGCCCTTGCCGAAGCCCTGTGCTGCGCCGGTAACGATGGTGACCTTGCCGGCAAGACGACCGGTACCTGCAGGACGGTTATGAATGTTCTGCTTTGCCAGCTCTACCCATTTTGTCATATCTACGCTCATAATGATCTCTCCTTATTAAAGTAAATTCAGTAATTTTTCGTAAGCGGCTTCCCAAGCCTCTGTATGGTTGGGCTTCCAGGTTTCTACGGACTCGGAATTGCGGACGACCTGACGCAATTCGGCAAGATCTGCAATGTCGCCCAGCGCCATAGCCTGGGTCAGAAGGTTACCGATGGCGGCGCCTTCTACGGGACCTGTGATCACATCCCGATCCAGAGAATCGGCGATGAGCTGATTCAGGAAGCGGTTGTTGATAGGACCGCCGACAATGTTCAGCGAGTCGATCCGCTGACCCTTCATCTTTTCAAGACCCTCCAGCGCGTGGCGGTACTTCAGTGCCAGGGATTCGTATACGCAGCGGGCGACCTGACCCACAGTTTCGGGAACGGGCTGTCCGGAATTGCGGCAGAAGTCCTGGATCTTCTTCTCCATATTGCCGCCGGCGTAGAACTCGGGGGAGTCGGGGTTGATGATGGAACGCAGAGGCTCCGCGGCCTTTGCCTGACCCACAACCTCGTCCCAGCTGATGTCCATACCGTTCTTGATCCAGTCACGACGGCATTCCTGAATGATCCACATACCGATGATGGTGTTTAAGGGGCGGAAGCCACCCTGAATGGTACCTTCGTTGGAGAAATGAGCGGCGGCAGCCTCGGGGGAAAGATCCGGCTTGTCCATTTCCGCGCCAAACAGCGACCAAGTACCGGAGGAGCAGAATGCGAAACTGCCCGTACCGGGAATGGCGGCAACAGCGGAAGCGGTATCGTGGCTGCCAACGGCGACGAATGCGGCGGCATTCAAGCCCAGCTCTTCACAAAGCGCGTCCCGCAGATAGCCACGGATGGTGCCGGTCTTGTCGATTTTTGTAAAGATATGTTCCGGCAGACCCAACTCGCGGATGGTCTCCCAATCCCAATCCCTGGTGGTGGGGTTATACAGCTGGGTGGTGGTGGCGATGGTGTACTCGGTACCCTTGGCGCCGGTGAGGAAATAGCCCAGCAGGTCGGGGGTCAGCAGCATAGTATCTGCGATCTCCAGCGCGGGGTCATTTTCCCGCTTTCTGCGGTAGAGCTGATAAAGCGTGTTAAAGGTCAGGGTGGTGTCGATGCCGCTGCGCGCATACAGCTTGTCAGCAGGAATGATCTCCTTGACAGCATCAATATCCTCCTGCGTGCCCAGACGGTAGGAACGGGGAACACCGGCAAGCTGACCGTTTTTGTCCAGCAGACCGTAGTCAACGCCCCAGGTGTCGATGCCGAAGGAATCCAGCTCGCCGTAGCCGCCCTGCTTGAATTTCAGCAAACCTTGCTTCAGCTGATTGTATAGGTAGGGGGTGTCCCAGTAATAGACACCGTTCATTTCTATGTAGTTGTTTTCAAAGCGGTGCAATTCGCGCATGGTGATTCTCTTGCCGTCGTACTGACCCAGGATTGCGCGGCCATTGCTGGCGCCCAGGTCAAAGGCGATCATATTCCGAACGTTTGCCATTGCGTTACCTCCTGTATCACTGCTCAGCGCCGAAGATGAAATCTCATCTGCAGCGATCAGAAGTGATGCCTTGGCCCCTTCTCTGAGGGGGCTGTCGCGGCCCAAACCGCGACTGGGGGAGTTAACTCCCTCCGGCAGCCAGTTCTGGCTGACATTTCTCTCAAAGAGGGAGGCAAGGGGTGCATTCTTCCCCACCCAATATTATATCATAGACCTTCAGAAAATGGAATGGAAAATTGCGAAAAATTCTATATTTTTATAAGAAAACCGGCACCACCGAAGTGGTGCCGGTCGGTGTTAGTTAACCGTTAATTCGATTCACTTACAGATTAGCCGCGGATAGCAGCATCGTGGCTGGGATCGTCGGTGTAGATCAGGTTCTTGTCCAGCATATCGATTAGGTTCTCGGCATTGTACCAAGCACCGGCGATAGCGACGTCCTTAGCCTCGCCGCCCTCGATGGCAGCGATGCACTGCAGAACAGCCTGATAACCCATCTCGACGGAGTCCTGAGCAACGGAGCCAACCAGCTGGGGCTTAGCATTTTCCTTGATCCAGGTCAGCTGCTTGGTGCCAGCGTCGTAACCGGTGAAGATAACGTTGTCGTACTTGCCCTCAGCAGCCTTAGCAGCGTCATAAACCTGCTTAACAACGCCTTCGTTGGTCATGAAGCAAGCCTTGATGCCCTTCTCGTACAGAGCTTCCAGAGCGTCCTTGTAAGCCTGGTTTGCGTCGCCGGGCTTAACTTCCTTCTCGATCTTGTACTTGCCAGCGGTGGTAGCATCAGCATCAGCCAGCTCAGTGAACTTCTCGATGAAGCCAGCAGCGCGGTCGATACCGGTAGCGGTCTCGTCGTGCTGAATGACGCCTACGATGTAGGGAGCTTCTGCGGTAGCAGCGGCGATGTCAGCCTTGATAGCCTCGAACAGCTTCTCGCCGTTGACGGCAGCAGCAGCCTTGTTGGAGGTAGCAACGTGAGCGACGATGGGGTTCTTGCCTTCGGTGATGTCGTCCTGAGAGTACAGACCGGAGTCGAAGGTAACAACGGGGATCTTCTTCTCATAAGCCTGGGTCAGCATTTCGCCGAAGCCGGAGCCGATGGTAGCCAGGCAGATGCCAGCGACGTTGTTGGACAGAGCGGTCTGAACCATGGTCATCTGGCTGGGAACAGACTCGGGGTTCTCGTTAGCGGGGCCCTGGAAGGTCAGAGTGTAGCCCTTCTCAGCAGCAGCCTTCTCAGCGCCGGACTTAACGGCCTGCCAGAAAGCATGGGACTCGCCCTTGGCGATGACAGCGATGGTCTTGTTGCCAGTGCCAGTGCCGGTGCCGGTGCCGGTGCCAGTGCCGGTGTTGCCAGCGCAAGCGACCATACCGACGACCATCATCATAACCAGAAGCAGTGCAATCAGTTTCTTCATATTAGTTTCCTCCTAAAATTTTTGTTGTTTTATATAAAACCTTGTGGTTTTATTACGGTTTTTGGTGGTCCGTGCTTACTGGACCTGGGGCTCTTCAGTAGCCTCGTCAGCTACGGCTTCATCCGTGTTTTCCGCCGCTTCAGCAGCTTCGGCATCTACAACGGTTTCCACAGCTTCAGCGGCTGCGGGAGCTTCAACGACCTTGGGAGTCTTGACCTTTTCGATCTTGACCTTGGCCTGGTTTTTGGTCTTCAGGATATCCAGCAGGATTGCGATAACAACGATCAGACCGGTCAGAACGTAGGTAACATAGGTGGAGTTCAGATCCAGATTCAGCTTTGCCAGCACCATGTTCAAACCGCTGCGGATAACGACCAGCAGTGCGGCGCCGATGACAGAACCAGAAACAGAGGCAACACCGCCGGCAGAAGCCGTACCGCCGATGTAAACGCCGGCGATGGCATCCAGCTCCATACCGTTACCGGTAGCAGCAGCGATAGTGGGGAAGGCTGCGGAGTAGAAGATGGCTGCAACGCCGCAGGACAGACCTGCGAAGGTGTAAGCCAGGACCTTGTAGGTGTCGGTGTTGATACCGGACAGGCGGGTAGCTTCTTCGTTGGAGCCGATGGCCAGAATGTAACGGCCGATCTTGTTCTTGTACATCAGGTACATGCAGATCAGCATCAGACCCAGCGCCCAGAACAGACCAATGGGAATTGCGGTGAGTTCCTTGTTGATAAGCTCGGGAATATGGAAACGACCGATGTCGAAACCGCCGATCTTGAAGTTAAAGGAGAGGCTGGAGAAGGTCTTGTTGTACCAGGTTCCGGTGGGGAAGAAGATGTTGGGAACCTTGACGATCAGTGCGGACAGACCGCGGGATACCATCATAGTACCCAGTGTTGCGATAAATGCGGGGAGCTTCAGCTTTGCGACCATCAGACCGTTGAGCAGACCGAAGGTGGTGCTGATGCAAAGCATTACGGGGATGGTTGCCCACAGGGGAATGGCGCCGTCGGTGTACAGCTTGCCTGCAAGAACGGCAGAAGCGATCATCACGGTACCCAGGGACAGATCAATGCCGCCGGTGGCGATAACGAAGGTAACGCCCAGACCCATAATTGCATAGGGAGTAAAGCTCTGCACCATACTCAGGATCATGTACTTATCCTTAATGATATTGGGGTTTACCAGGCTAAATGCGCCCAGCAGAACGATTGCTGCCAGCAGCATAATGATGTTCTGCTGCAGCTTAAAACGCTTACGAGAATTATCCAGTGCCATATACTTTCTTCCTCCTGCAAATTATTCGCGCATGGTGGCGTATTTCATAATTTCTTCCTGCGTAGCATCCTTGATGTCGAGTTCGCCGGTGATGCGGCCTTCGCACATAACGATAACGCGGTCGCTCAAACGCTGGATCTCGGCCAGTTCGGAAGAGATCATAATAACGGACTTACCTTCCTTGACCAGTTCGTCCATCAGAGCGTACATTTCACTCTTGGCACCGACGTCGATGCCGCGGGTGGGCTCGTCAAAGATGAAGATATCGGAATTTTTCATCAGCCAGCGGGCGATGATGACCTTTTGCTGGTTGCCGCCGGAGAGGTTCTTCAGCAGCTGATCCATAGAAGGTGTCTTGGTGCGCAGCATGGCGTTGTACTCTGCAGACACGCTGGCGGCCTTCTTGTCGTTGATCCAGCCGCCGCGGATGTAGTGATCCATAGAAGCGATGGCGGAGTTCTCGGTAACGGACTTCATAAGCATCAGACCGTAACGCTTCCGGTCTTCGGACAGATAGCAGATGCCGTGCTTAACAGCCTGCTCAGGGGTCTTGATGTTTACCTTCTTGCCATTGAGGTAGATCTCGCCGGTCTGGCGCTTGTCAGCACCGTACAGGGCGCGGGCAACTTCGGTACGACCGGCGCCCATCAGACCTGCAAAGCCCAGGATCTCGCCCCGGCGCAGCTGGAAGCTGACGTTTCTGACTTCCTTGCCGGCATTCAGATTCCGAACCTCTAAAACCACGGGAGCATCGGGAGGACAGGTGCTGCATTCTTTCTTGTCGCCGAAAACGGCACGACCGACCATCATTTTTACGATGTCGTCCTTGGTGACGTCGGCAGTGTTGACGGTGCCGACGTATTCGCCGTCGCGCATAACGGTAACACGGTCGGAGATGCGGTTGATCTCATCCATACGGTGAGAGATGTAGATCATACCGATACCCTTTTCCTGCAGCTCCCGCATGATCTTAAACAGATCCTCAACCTCGGGCTGGGTCAGAGCAGCGGTGGGCTCATCCAGAACCAGCAGCTTGCAGTCCCGGGAAATTGCCTTGGCGATTTCCACCATCTGCTGCTTGCCAACAGTGAGGGTGCCCAGCTTGACGGTGGGGTCGATCTTAACGCCAATGTGCTCAAACAGGGCTCTGGCGTCTGCGATCATCTTGCGGTCGTTGATAACGATACCTTTTCGGGGCTCGCGACCGATAAATATGTTCTGCGCCACCGTCAGGTGGTTCATCATATTCAGTTCCTGGTGGATAACGCTGATGCCGGCATCCTGGGATTCGCCGATGTTGCTGAAGCTAACCTTCTTGCCCAGGTATTCGATGGTACCGCCGTCCCGTTTGTGGATACCGCACAGGACTTTGATCAAGGTGGATTTGCCTGCGCCGTTCTCGCCCATCAGTGCGTGGACCTCGCCGGCACGCAGGTCGAAATCAACGCTCTTCAGCGCGTGGACGCCGGAGAAGTGCTTTTCGATGCCCTGCATCTTTAAAATTGTTTCGCCCATTCCAATATCACCTTTCTTGAAATTCTTTCGCCATATTTCCAGTTCGTGGAAATGCATAGATTGAAAGCTAAAATTATCCGACACAATAGTTTCAACAAAAGCGAAACGATTCGTTTGTGCGGGGTGTACAAAGACCGAAAATTATAACCAAAAGCGGTACCGCTTTTTTGTTAAACTTAACATAAACGCATGAAAATGTTAATGACCTTTTCTATAATATAATAAACTTTACTAAAAAAATCAAGAACTTTTTTAATTTTTTGTATTGACAGCACAAATTTGTTTTTATATATTATATATTGTAAGCAGGGCAGGATAGCCCGAATTTGCGCGAATCGTTTCGCATTTTGACCGGAAGGAGCACCCTATGGCGACCATTAAAGACGTTGCACGCATGGCCGGCGTATCGATTTCCACCATTTCTAAATATATGAACGGCGGAAATGTGCGTCCCGAAAACGTGCAGGCGATCCGAGATGCTATAGCGGCGCTGGATTACCGCGCAAATCCCTTTGCCCGCAATCTGAAGATCCAGCGAAGCCGGTCCATCGGCATTCTGCTGCCGGATATGACAGCACCCTTCTACGGGACAGTGGTTATGTCGCTGGACAAGACCCTGCGGGAGCACGGCTATCACAGCCTGATCTCGGTTTACGGCTCCAACTACGGCTTGGAGCGGGACAACCTTCGGTTTTTGATCACCAATGGCATTGACGGACTGGTTTACATCCCCGAGGACCTTTCCAGCGAGGAGTTTTACGAGCTGACCGCCAGCATCGGTATCCCTACGGTGCAGGTAGACCGGGTCGTTCCCGGTGTGGAAGCCGATGCGGTGCTGGTGGACAACAGCGACGCGGTGTATCAGGCGGTTTCCCGCCTGATCGAAAAAGGGCACAGCCGGATCGCCATCATCACTGGTCCCAAATCCGTCTTTACTGCTAAGGAACGCCTGGGCGGTTATCTGCGGGCGCTGTCGGATCACGATGTTCTGTTTGATGATGAATTGGTTATCAGCGATCAGAATGCCTTCGCCACCGGCTATCGGGGCTGCGAAACCCTGCTGGAGCTGGCAGAGCCGCCAACTGCAGTGGTTACGACCAATTACGACATTACCATCGGTCTGGTGACTGCCGCCAGAGAGCGGGGTGTTCACATTCCCGAGGATATGGACGTGTTCGGTTTCGACTGTGTAGACGTTTGCACCATGATGAAGCCGCCGCTGCCGGTGGTGCATCAGCCGGAGGTGGAGATCGGACAGACCGCAGCCGCCTATTTGATCGAGCGGCTGGGAGGCTACGACGGTCCGCCCCGCACAACGCGGCTGAAATGCCGTTTGGCACCGGAATAATATATTATAATGTATAAAGACGCATCGCGTTTTTTATAAAGTAAATTTGCCGCGGTTTTCGCGGCTAGAACTAGGAGGAAATATTATGGCAAAAAACAGATATGTCGGCGATTATCCTGTCATCGGCATTCGCCCCATCGTTGACGGCCGTCGTGGTCCTATGATGCTCCGTGAGTCCCTGGATCCCCTGGTGTGGTCCATGGCTGAAGCAGCAAAGAAGCTGTTTGAGGAGAACTTGTTCTACTCCAACGGCGAGCCCGTAAAGGTCGTTATGGCTGACACCACCATCGGCCGTGTACCCGAGGCTGCTGCCTGCGCCAACAAGTTCAAGAAGGAAGGCGTTTCCATCACTCTGTCCGTCACTCCCTGCTGGTGCTACGGCTCCGAGACTATGGATATGGATCCGCATACCATTAAGGGCGTATGGGGCTTCAACGGTACCGAGCGTCCCGGCGCTGTGTACTTGGCTGCTGTTCTGGCAGGTCACGCACAGAAGGGTCTGCCCCCATTCGGCATCTATGGCCACGAGGTTCAGGACCGTGGTCAGATCACCGAGGTCCCCGAGGATGTTAAGGAAAAGCTGCTGCGCTTCGGTCGTGCCGCTGTTGCTGTTGCTACTATGCGCGGTAAGTCCTACCTGCAGATCGGCTCCCAGTGTATGGGTATCGCCGGCTCCATTATGGATCAAAGCGTGCTGGAAGAGTACTTTGGCATGCGCGTTGAGTCCGTGGACGAGGTAGAGATCCTGCGCCGTATGGAAGAGGGCATCTACAACGAGGAAGAGTTCCAGAAGGCTCTGGCATGGACCAAGGAGCACTGCAAGGAAGGCCGGGACGACAACCCCGAAACCGTTCCCTTCATGGGCAAGGATCACAAGATCAAGTTTACCGACGAAGAGAAGGAAAAGCAGTGGGAGTTCACCGTTAAGATGTACTGCATCATTAAGGACCTGATGGCTGGCAACGACAAGCTGCCCGAGCAGTTTGTGGAAGAGAAGGTCGGTCATAACGCCATCGCCGGCGGCTTCCAGGGTCAGCGTCAGTGGACCGACCATTGGCCCAACTGCGACTACCCCGAAGCACTGCTCAGCTCCACCTTCGACTACGAAGGTGCCCGTGAGCCCTACACTCTGGCCACCGAGAATGACATTCTCAACGGTATGGGTATGCTGATGATGCGTCTGCTGACCCACCGGGCACAGATCTTTGCTGACGTGCGTACCTACTGGTCCGGCGAAGCTACCGAGCGCGTTACCGGCTACAAGCTGGAAGGCAAGGCAGCGGAATCCAACGGTATCATCCACCTGCTGAACTCCGGCGCAGCTTGTTTGGATGCTTCCGGTGTTTGCACTGACGAAAACGGCAACGCCACTATGAAGAAGTGGTGGGAGGTTACCGAGGAAGACATCAAGAAGATGACCGACGCTACCGTGTGGTGCGAGGCCGGCTTCGACAACTTCCGCGGCGGCGGATTCTCCAGCCACTACACCACCAAGGCCGAAATGCCCTGTACCATGATCCGTCTGAATCTGGTTAAGGGTCTGGGCCCCGTGCTGCAGATCGCTGAGGGCTGGACTGTCAATCTGCCCGACGATGTTTCCGACACCCTGATGGAGCGCACCAACCCCACCTGGCCCTGCACTTGGTTTGCACCTCGCTGCGACGGCAAGGAAGGCTCTCCCTTCAAGACCGCTTATGAGGTTATGATGAACTGGGGCGCCAACCACGGTGCAATTTCCTACGGCCACATCGGCGCTGACCTGATCACTATGTGCTCTATGCTGCGCATCCCCGTGTGCATGCACAACGTTCCCGAGGACGATATCTACCGTCCTGCTGCTTGGAACGCATTCGGTATGGACAAGGAAGGTCAGGACTACCGTGCCTGCGCCACCTACGGTCCTCTGTACAAGTAATTTCCAAACCAATAAAAGTGGCAGTCTCCGGACTGCCACTTTTCAAAAACCGACCTGGAGGTAACAATTATGCTGAAAAATATCCCTTCCATTTTGTCTCCTGAGCTTCTGAAGGTGCTGTGCGAAATGGGTCACAGCGACCGCATTTGCATTGGCGACGGCAATTTCCCCGGCGCATCTATGGCAAAGGCGAAGAATGCCATCTTCCTGCGTGCTGACGGACACGGCGTGCCCGAGCTGCTGGATGCCATTTTGCAGGTGTTCCCGCTGGATACATACGTGGATCAGCCCGCTATTTTGATGAAAAAAATGGACTGCGATAAGGACCTGGTGATTCCCGTTTGGGATGAGTATAAGGCCATTATCGCCAAGCACGATGACCGCGGCGCTGCTGCTGTTGGCAATATCGACCGCTTCAAGTTCTATGACGAGGCCAAGGATTGCTACTGCATCCTGCAGACCGGCGAGACTGCCATTTACGCCAATATTATCCTGCAAAAGGGCGTTATTAAGTAATGGATAAGGTAATTTCCATCATCCAGACGGCACTGCCAGTTTTCCTGGCATTGGCGTTGGGCGTGCTGTGCCGCAGCAGGAAATTTTTGACCCGTGACGGGGTGGACACCTTGAAAAAGGTGGTCATCAATATCACGTTGCCTGCGGTGCTGCTGAATGCTTTCGCTACGGCGGAGTATTCTTTGGCGGCGCTGATCTTGCCGGCGGTGATGTTCGGGCTTTGTTGCATCGCTTTGCTGTTGGGAAAGCTGATCGTCCGCATAAGCGGTATGAAAAGCCGGCTTGCGCCCTTCCTTGCCACCGGGTTCGAAGCGGGAATGCTGGGCTATGCGCTGTTTAGCCTGCTGTTTCCTGAGGTGCCAAAGTCGGCATTTGCCCTGCCGGATATCGGACAGACGTTGTTTGTCTTTACGCTGTTTAAGATCCTGATTTCCGGCAAGGCGGATATGAAAGCCATCGGCAAGGATATGGTGCAGACCCCTATTTTATGGGCGGTATTTGCCGGTGTGCTGATTGGTGCGACCGGACTGTACGGTAAGCTGCAGGATTGGGGTGTTGCCGGCATTCTGGATGGCGTAACTGACTTTGTTTCCGCACCGACGGCTATGATCATTTTGCTGACTGTAGGTTTCGATCTGGTGATTCGGGAGATTCCCTGGCGCAAGACCGTCGGTTTGATCGTGATGCGTTTGGCGGTTGCGGCGATCCTGCTTGGAATTGTGATTTTGCTGAACAAGACCGTGCTGAACAATATGTTCTTTACCGGCGCAGCGGTATTGATGTTTGTTCTGCCGCCGCCGTATGTAATCCCCGTGTTTGCCGACGAGCCGGAGGAACGGGTGCAGATTTCTGCCGCCCTTTCCGCAATGACGCTGATGACCATTGTGCTGTTCGCCGTGCTGACGGTGATCGTAGGAATGCGATAAAAACAAACCCTGCAGAATTTTCTGCAGGGTTTTTATGTGCACCAAAGGGTTATCTGTAGGGGCGGATGCCTACATCCGCCCAATTGGGACGATGTGGGCATCGTCCCCTACGATTATCAACGATAGATGATCAAAAACCTGCCATCTTCAGCAGGCGGAAGGTCTGCTCCGCGGTGTCCGCCATATTGGGGTATGCGTTTTTTACGTCCATTGCCTGCGCCAATGTGCAGGCACCCTTGACGATGGGGAAAAATGCGTCGATGCCGTGGCTGTTGCAAACGCCGGTCTTGGGGGTAACGCAGCCGGAGAAGGCAATCACCGGCAGACCGTATTTCTTGGCAATGCGGGCGATGCCGATGGGGGCTTTGCCCATCACGGTCTGGTCATCCAGCCGACCTTCGCCGGTGATCACCAGATCTGCTGTGCGGATATTTTCTTCAATGCGAAGCTCACCCAGGATCAGGTCGATACCGCTGTAGGGCTTACCCTGCAGGAACGAGAAAAATGCAAAACCGATGCCGCCGGCAGCACCTGCGCCGGGCATATTTTTGTCAGAATGGGGGAAGACGGACTTGACCTTGTCTGCATACGCGTCCAGCCAGGCATCCATTTGGGCGATCTGCGCAGGTGTTGCGCCCTTTTGCGGACCGTAGACTGCGCTGCAGCCATTTTCGCCGCACAGGGGATTGGTAACATCGCAGGCGATGCGGAATCGGCAGTCTTTCAGCTCCGGAAGGGCGTTTTCTGCGGTGATGGCGGCGATTTTCTCCAAACCGGCTCCGCCAAGGGGAACTTGCTTGCCGTTTTCGTCCAGAATTCGAAAGCCCAGCGCCTGCAGCATTCCGATGCCGCCGTCGTTGGTGGCACTGCCGCCGATGCCCACGATAAAGTCGCGGCAGCCCTTGGCAATGGCATCTGCGATCACCTGACCGACGCCATAGGTGGTGGTGCGCATGGGATCCCGCTCCTCGGCAGTCAGCAGGGTGATGCCTGCGGCGCAGGACATTTCGATGACCGCGGTGCTGCCTACAATGCCATATTCGCAGGAAATGACCCGACCCAGCGGATCAAGCGCCTGCACGCTTTCCAGCTTACCGTTTAGTGCCGTGGTCAGGGCAACGACCGTGCCCTCACCGCCGTCGGCAATGGGGAAAATCTCCACTTCCGCCTGGGGATATACGCGGGCGATGCCCTCTGCGGCGGCAGAGCCTGCCTGCAGGGAGGTCAAGCTACCCTTAAAAGAGTCGATGGCAACAACAATTTTCATAAAAACGCCTCGTTTTCAGAGTTATCGTGTAGAAATTATACCAAAATTTTCTGGGGTTGTAAAGGCGTTCTTGCAATCTGCTTCGGGCGTGGTATAATAAGGAAAAAAGCACCACCGAGGCGAATTATGAAACTTTTCGACATTCACACCCATATTTATCCCACCGCCATCGCCCAAAAGGCGGCGGCCAGCATCCGGGATTTTTATCAGCTGGACACCAAGGAGCAGGACGGCACTGCCCAGACTCTGCTGGAGCAGGGTACAAAGGCAGGCATTGACCGGTTTTTGATCCTGCCGGTGGCAATGCGTCCGGATCGGACACGGCATATTAACGATTTTATTCTGGAGCAGGTGGCTGCACAGCCCCGTTTTGTGGGCTTTGGCACTGTCCACGCCGGAATGGAAAATATCGCCGACGAATCGGAATATGTAATGGCGCAGGGTCTGAAAGGCGTCAAAATGCATCCGGATTTTCAGGTGTTTGGCATTGACGATCCCCGGCTGTTTCCCATGTATGAGGCGGTTTCCGGCAAGATCCCGGTGATGCTGCATATGGGCGATAAGCGGTATGATTATTCCCATCCCGCGCGGTTGAAGCATCTGCTGGAGCAGTTTCCCAAGCTGCAGGTCATCGCAGCCCATTTCGGCGGCTACAGTATGTACGAAACCGCTTTTGAACTGCTCAAGGATACGAATTGCGTCTTCGATGTGTCCAGCTCGCTGATGTTTATGGACGACGGCGTGGCGGAAAAATACATCCGCGCATTTGGCGCAGAGCGGATGGCATTCGGCACGGATTATCCGCTGTGGGATCCGGTGCGGGAAACCCAACGTTTTCTGCAGCTGAAGCTAACCGACGCAGAATTCGACCAGATCGGTCATAAGACGGCAGAAAGAGTTTTGAAATTGTAAAACAAAGGCCCCCTTGTGCAAAGGGGGCTGTCAGCCGATCAGGCTGACTGGGGGATTGTTACAACCCCTCCGTCAAAAATCAAAGATTTTTGACACCTCCCCTTGCACAGGGGAGGCTTTTGCCGCTATCGAATAGAGAAAGCACCCACCAATCGTGGGTGCTTTTTACATTTCAAATTAGCCGTAGATCAGGGACTCGGCGTAGCGGGTGGCGATGATGCCCTCGGGCTCACCGGTCTGCTTGGACTCGGACAGGATGCGCTCGATGGAGTTGTAGATGTTGTCCACCTTCTCCAGAACGGCAGCCTTGTTGTAAGGACCGTCCACCTCAGCAGCCGCATTGATAACGCCGCCGCCGTTGATGACGAAGTCGGGAGCGTAGTAGGTGCCGCGAGCCTTCAGTGCCAGACCGGAAGCGTCGTCCAGGATCTGGTTGTTTGCGCCGCCGGCAACAGCCTTACACTTTAGCTGAGGAATGGTGGTGGGATTCAGGATCGCGCCCATAGCGTTGGGGGAGAAGATGTCGCACTCCTGGGCATAGATAGCCTCGGTGGGAACGATGGTAGCACCGAACTCTTCCATTGCCTTGGCAGCAGCTTCCTTGTTGCTGCGGTTGGCGATGATCAGCTTGGCACCGGACTGGTGCAGCAGACGGCACAGATCGTAGCCCACCTTGCCCAGACCCTGCACAGCGATGGTCAGACCTTCCAGATCATCACGACCCAGAGCGACCTTGGCGGTAGCCTTGATGCCCTGCCATACACCGCGGGCGGTGAAGGGAGAGGGATCGCCGCTGTTCTGGGGCAGACCGCAGATGTGATTGGTCTTGCGCAGCATTACCAGAGCGTCGTCGCAGGTGGTGTTGACGTCCTCAGCGGTGATGTAGTCGCCGCCCAGGTTGTTAACAGCCTCGCCGAAGGCTTCGAACATAGCCTCAGTCTTCATAGAGGGGTCGGCGATGATGACGCCCTTGCCGCCGCCGTGGGGCAGACCGG
Source organism: Faecousia sp. (assembly GCA_045580125.1). Classification (GTDB taxonomy): domain Bacteria; phylum Bacillota; class Clostridia; order Oscillospirales; family Oscillospiraceae; genus Faecousia. The sequence goes on from JAZNNE010000057.1 coordinate 14,756, forward strand.
CAACTGCGTTCTTGTGAGACATACCGCGGCTCAGGCGCAGAACGTCAAACAGTGCATCGTCGTAGCTGGCGTAGGGGAACAGACGGCAGCCGCCGATGGCGGGGCCCAGATTGGTGTTGTGGACAGCGATGATGGCCTTCAGACCGGCCTTTTCGTTGTTGACAAACAGAACTTTCTCGTGGCGGTATTTGCTCATTTCGGTCATTGCATTCATAATAATTTTCCTCCTTAAGATGTTTGGAAGTTTATGCTTTGTAATCTTTGCCTAGGGTCAGAGCCTTCATATTCAGCTCTACAAGGGCGGCCTTGGTGGGAGGAACAAGCTTTTCCACCACGGTCTGGGTGCCGTCAAAGGACAGCTCAGGGTTATTTTGCAGCAGGTGACCCATCATGATCATATTCGCCAAGGTGGGAATATGCTGCTCTCTTGCCATTGCGGTAGCGGGAATGTAGTAGACCGCTACATCGGTACGCTCCACCTTCACGCCGATCAGGGAAGAATCCACATACACCTGACCGCCGGGAACGACGGTATCCACGTACTTTTGCAGAGAAGGCAGGTTCATTGCCACCAGCACATCGGGACTGGTTACGATGGGTGAGCCAACGGGCTGCTCGGAAATAATGACGTTGCAGTTTGCGGTGCCGCCGCGCATTTCCGGTCCGTAGGAGGGAAGCCAGGAAACCTGCAGTTCCTCCAGAAGACCCTTGTATGCCAAGAACTTACCGGCAAACAGAATGCCCTGTCCGCCGAAGCCGGCGATCAAAATTTGTGTCGTTTTCATTTGGCATCCTCCTTTGCAGCGGAGCGATCCTTATAAACGCCGATGGGGTAGTAGGGCAGCATATCGCTTTCCACCCATTCCAGCGCCTTCTGCGGCGTCATACCCCAGTTGGTGGGGCAGGCGGAAACGACCTCGACAAGAGAGAAGCCCTTGCCGTCGATCTGGTTCTGGAAGGCCTTCTTGATGGCCTTCTTGGCGGCGTTGACATTTTTGACGTTGTTGACAGCAACCCGGGCCAGATACTCAGGGCCCTCCAAGCTGGACAGCATTTCGCAGACCTTAATGGGCCAGCCGCAATGCTTAACATCACGACCGTAGGGGCTGGTCTGGGTGACCTGACCGGGCAGGCTGGTGGGTGCCATCTGACCGCCGGTCATACCGTAGATCGCGTTGTTGACGAAGATAACGGTGATATTTTCGTTTCTGGCAGCGGAATGGACGGTTTCAGCCATACCGATGGAAGCCAGGTCGCCGTCGCCCTGATAGGTAAACACCACATTTTCCGGACGGCAGCGCTTGATGCCGGTGGCAACCGCGGGTGCGCGACCGTGAGCTGCTTCGATCATATCGCAGGCGAAATAGTCGTATGCCATAACGGCACAGCCGACGGGGGCAACACCGATGGTCTTGCCCTCAATGCCCAGCTCATCCATTACTTCGGCAACCAGCCGGTGGATGATGCCGTGGGGACAGCCGGGGCAGTAGTGGAAGGGGAGGTCCGTCAGGGAGTTGGGCTTTTTAAATACAACTGCCATAATTAGAACACTCCTTTCTCCGCGTTGCGGATAGATTCCAAAACTTCATCGGGGCTGGGGATCATACCGCCGCAGCGGTTGCACAGACCCACGGGCTTCTTGCAAGCGGTAGCCAGACGCACATCCTCAATCATCTGACCCATACTCAGCTCTACGCTGACAAAGCCCTTGACCTTGTCGGCAGCCTTCAGCAGGGCATCCTTGGGGAAGGGCCACAGGGTAATGGGACGGATCAGACCCACCTTAATGCCCTCCTGCCGTGCGGCAACGATGGCATTCTTGGCAACACGGGAAGCAATACCGAAAGCGACGACGCAGATCTCGGCGTCCTCCATCATATACTCCTCCCACATAGCCTCGGTCTGCTCAATGGCCTTATACTTTTCATAGCGCTCGAAATTGGTAACCTCCAGCGCCTCGGGCTTTAAGTACAGAGAGTTAACGATATTGTGCTTGCGCGCACCGTTGGTGCCGGTCAGCGCCCAAGGCTTTTCATAGGTTTCGATCTCGGCATCCTCAAAGGAGATGGGCTCCATCATCTGACCGATGGTGCCGTCTGCCAGGATCATAGAGGTCATACGGTACTTGTCTGCCAGGTTAAAGCCCTTGATGGTCAGGCTTGCCATTTCCTGCACGGAGGCAGGTGCCAGAACGATCATCCGGTAGTCGCCGTGACCGCCGCCCTTGGTAGCCTGAAAATAGTCGGACTGAGAGGGCTGAATGCCGCCCAGGCCAGGACCGCCGCGCTGGACATTGACCACCAATGCGGGAACATCAGAGCCGGCAATATAGCTTAAGCCCTCAGCCTTTAGGGAGATTCCGGGGCTGGAGGAGGAGGTCATAACACGCATACCGGCAGCGGCAGCGCCGTAGACCATATTGATGGAAGCGACTTCGCTTTCTGCCTGCAGGAAAACGCCGCCGATCTTGGGCATTTTCTTGGCCATATAGGCAGCAATTTCTGTCTGGGGCGTGATGGGGTAGCCGAAGTAATGGCGGCAGCCGGCACGAATGGCGGCTTCTGCGATGGCTTCGTTGCCCTTCATAAGAATTCTCTGTGCCATGGTAGCCTCCTTATTTCTCAACGGTGATGATGCAGTCCGGACACATAGTGGCGCAGAATGCACAGCCGATGCATTTTTCCATATCGGTCATAGCAGCGGGAGAGTAGCCCTTGGCGTTGATCTGATCCTCGGCGATGACCAGCAGCTTCTTGGGGCAAGCAGACACGCACAGACCGCAGCCTTTGCACGCATCGGTATTGAAAGTAACCTTTGCCATTTGGTTTCCTCCTTATTTACGAGCAGACTCAGAGTCTTTGCTCGGGTAGATCAAAATATTTTTCCTGCAGCTGCAGGGGGAAAACATTGGGAATGTGCTTGCTGACGTCGTCAGCCAGATCGGCACGCACTGTGGTCAAAAACACGGGAAGACCGGAAAGCTTGCTCAGCTTTTGTACATAGTCCTGGCTGTCAAGAACCGTCTGCACATCGGTCATCGGACCTAAGTGGGAATTGTTGACGATGTGGGTAAAGGGCAGACCGCAGGCGGCTTCAATTTCCCGCATTACCTCCAGCGCATCCTCCGGCGTTTCGGTAAGGGGACGGCAGCAGTTGGCAACGAAGATCATCCGGTAGCTGTCTTCCTTGCGGATAAAGGGCACATCCCGACCCAGCGCATATGCGCCCCGGTCGTCGCCGCCGATATCCATCACGCCGTAGGTGCTGTGATCCTCCACCAGCTTATACGCCTGCGCCGGCAGCGCGGGAAGATCCACGTTGGAATTGGCAAACTGGGGCGCTATCAGCTCAACGCCGGCTGCTTCCAGCTCCTTGGCGCTGTCCGCGGTGCGGAAGTAGGGGTTGACGATGTCCAAGTCTGCGATGCAGACCTTTTTGCCCATCTTTGCCAGCGCCAGGGCGTAATTGACAGCAATATTGGTTTTTCCGCTGCCGTAATGACCGGCGAATAGGGTTAAACGTTTGTGGTCCATATTTTCCTTCTTTTGGGTCGGAATGGACAATTGAGAATTGACAATTGACAATTTTGGGTGTTGCCATCGGCAACGATTTTATTCATCGGCAAAGCCGATACCTTCATTGTCCATTGTCCATTGTCCACTGTCAATTGGATTATAGTTGCTTTCTTATGATCTTGCCGCTGACGGTCTTGGGCAGGCTTTCCTTAAATTCCACGATTCTGGGGTACTTATAAGGTGCGGTGCGGCGCTTGACGTAGTCCTGAATTTCCTTGCGCAGAGCGTCGGTGCCTTCGTAGCCCTTCACCAGCACGATGCTGGCCTTGACCACCTGACCGCGTACCTCATCCGGTGCGGCGGAAACGCCACATTCCAGAACGTAGGGCAGCTCCATAATGACGTTTTCAATTTCAAAGGGTCCAATCCGGTAGCCGGAGGACTTGATCACATCATCCACGCGACCGACGTACCAGAAGAAACCGTCCTCGTCCTTCCACGCCAGATCGCCGGTGTGGTAGAAGCCGTCCCGCCAAGTCTCGGCGGTGATCTCCTCGTTGCCCTCGTAGCAATAGGCAAGACCGCAGGGAAGACCCTGAGAGATGTCGATGCAGATCTCGCCGGTTTCACCGGACTCCACTTCTTCGCCGTTGGCGGACAGTAGCTTGACCTTATACAGCGGTACGGGCTTGCCCATGGCACCGAACTTGTGGCTGTCGCCTGCCAGATTGCCGATGATCAGGGTGCTTTCGGACTGACCGAAGCCCTCCATGATCTTCAGACCCGTGGAGATCTCGAACTGGCGGAACACCTCGGGGTTCAGTGCTTCACCGGCGGTGGATGCGTGCTGGATGGAAGAAAGATCATACTTGCTCAGATCCTGCTTGATCAGCATCCGGTACATAGTCGGGGGTGCGCAGAAGGTGGTGATGTTGTATTTTGCAAACATGGGCAGGATCTTCTCACCGTCAAAACGGTCGAAATCATAGACGAAGATGCCTGCTTCACACAGCCACTGACCGTAGATCTTGCCCCAGGAGGACTTTGCCCAACCGGTGTCGGAAATGGTCAGGTGCAGACCGTCGGGATTGACCCGATGCCAGTATTTGGCAGTGATAAAATGACCCAAGGGGTACTTGTAGTTGTGGGCGGTCAGCTTGGGGTAGCCGGAGGTGCCGGAGGTGAAGAACATCAGCATGGGGTCGCTGCCGCAGGGGGCATCCTCCGCTCTTGCAAAATGGGAGCTGAAGATGACGTATTCTTCGTTAAAGTCGTGCCAGCCTTCACGCTTGCCGCCGACTAAGATCTTATGCTTCAATCCTAAGCATTTTGCAGCGGCTTCGTCCACAGCGTCGGCGACACTGCCGTCGGCGGTGCACAGAATTGCGCTGACATTGCCTGCCTGGAAGCGGTATGTAAAGTCCTTTTCCAGCAGCTGATTGGTGGCGGGGATCGCCACAGCACCCAGCTTGTGCAGACCCAGCACGGCGAACCAGTACTGATAGTGGCGCTTCAGCACCAGCATCACCCGATCGCCCCGCTTGATGCCCAAACTCTTAAAGTAGTTGGCTGCTCTGGCGGATTCCTTCTTCATATCCTGGAAGGTAAAGCGCCGCTCGGTCATATCCTCGGAAATGTGGAGCATTGCCAGTTTTTCCGGCTTGCTGCGACCCAGGGCATCCACCACGTCGAAGGCAAAATTGAACTGATCTTCATTCTGGAATGCAATCGCCTCCAGCTTGCCGTTTTCCACGGTGGGGGTGATGAAATTCCGGTAAACACGGGGTTTTTTGTCCGGTGTCAGGCTCTGACCGGGGGTCGCCACAGCGGCGGCGGCTTCGCCGTCGCGGGCGGCAGAATTGCTCAGCACGAAGGCATAGAACGCGCAGTCCTCGCCGTCCACGGCGATCATACCGTGGGGCGTGCCGGAATCGTAGTAAATACAGTCGCCGGGGTGGAGGATCTCGGTCTTGCTGCCGATCTGGATCCGCATAGTACCGGACAGGACGATGTCGCACTCCTGACCCTCGTGGGTGACCAGCTCAATATCTTCGTACTCTGCACCCTCGCGGTACTTCAGTTCCATATACAGCGGCAGACCGATACGGTTGCGGAAGCCGGCGGCCAGGTTGTAGCCGATCATATGGTGGGCTTCTTCGATGCGCTGACCGTCGCCTCTGCGGGTAAGAGCATAGGAGCGAAGCTTGGGGCTGCTGCCTTCCAGCAGGTCGCCCATATCTACACCCAGACTTAAGGTGCAGCGGTACAGAAACGCGATGCTTAAATTACGGTTGCCGGCTTCGCACTGCAGGTATTCTGCCACGGACACGCCGGTGCGTGCCGCCATTTCCTCCGGTGTATAGCCGGAGATCTCCCGCAGCTCCTGAATACGCTTGGCAACCTCTTGAATTTTATAATCTGTTCCGGTGATTTTCTGTTCCATCGGTGAACCTCCAGGTTGAGAAAAGCAAAACAGCCCGTCTCAAAGATAGATTCCTTGAGACGAGCTGTAGATCACAACCCGCGGTACCACTCAAATTGTATCGAAACCGATACCACTCATTGGGTGCCAACACACCCTAAGCACTGACGTAGCTGACACGGGGAAGCTCTACTGGCGTACGCGTTCTTCTTCCCGGCTCAGGAGGGACAAGCAATCATCCTTGCCATGGCTCGCACCGACCGCCATTTCTCTGCAGACAAAGGGTTTGACAGCTACTCTCCATCATAGCCTTTCTAAAGGGAATCATACCATTTGTGTCTGAATTTGTCAATAAATTTATGTTTTACACGTTACACTGTCATTGCGAGGAAGGGCGAAGCCGAGGGATCTACTGCGCATATTCGTTGCGAAGATTCCTCCACTCGCATATTCTATGCTCGGTCGGAATGACATATTTTTATAGCTTATTGCGCTGGATCTTGCCGGAGATGGTCTTGGGCAGGCTGTCGCGGAACACCACAACAGGGGGGTACTTGTAAGGCGCGGTGTTTTCCTTGACGTAGTTCTGAATTTCCTTCTTCAGCTCGTCCGTACCCTCTGTGCCCTTGGTCAGCACGATGGATGCCTTAACGACCTGACCTCTGACGGGATCGGGAACGGCAGAAACGCCGCATTCCACAACATAGGGCAGCTCCATGATGACGCTCTCGATCTCAAAGGGTCCAATGCGGTAGCCGGAGGACTTGATGACGTCGTCGATTCGGCTGACGTAGAAGATGTAGCCGTCTTCATCCCGCCAAGCGGTATCGCCGGTGTGATACATACCGTCGTACCAGGCTTCGCTGGTCTTTTCTTCGTCCAGATAGTATTCCTTATACAGACCGCAGGGGATGTTCTTGTCGGTGTGGATGACGATCTCGCCAACCTCACCGGGTGCGACGCTCTTGCCGTCCGGATCGACAATGTCGATATCATACTGGGGAGAAGCCTTACCCATAGAGCCAAGCTTCGGGGTAGAGCCTGCCAGATTTGCGATGGTCAGGGTGGTTTCGGTCTGACCGAAGCCTTCCATGATCTCCAGACCGGTGGCTTCCTTGAATTTCTTGAAGACCTCAGGGTTCAGCGCCTCACCGGCGGTGGTCATATGGTGGATGGAGCTTAGGTCGTACTTGCTAAGATCGCCACGGATCAGCATACGCAGCATCGTAGGAGGTGCGCAGAAGGTGGTGATGTTATACTTGGCGAACATAGGCAGGATGTCGTTTTCGTCAAAACGGTCGAAGTCGTAGACGAACACGGCGCCTTCGCACAGCCACTGACCGTAGAGCTTGCCCCACAATGACTTACCCCAACCGGTGTCGGAAATGGTCAGATGCAGACCGTTGCGCTCACAGCAATGCCAGTACTTGGCAGTGACATAGTGACCCAGTGCGTAGGTATGCTTGTGGGCAGCCATTTTGGGATTGCCGGTGGTGCCGGAGGTGAAGAACATCAGCGCCACATCCTCACCGCAGCCTGCGTCTGCAGGACGGTCCAAATGGCGGGTAAACAGCGGGTACTCTGCATCCAGATCGTGCCAGCCTTCCTTGCTGCCGCCTACCAAGATCTTGGTGGTTACCTGGGGGCACTCGGCAGCTGCCAGTTCAGCCAGATCTGCGGTATCGCCGTCGGCGGTGCACAGAATTGCGCTGACACCGGCAGCGTTATAGCGGTAGACAAAGTCGTGGACCTTCAGCTGGTTGGTGGCAGGGATGGCCACAGCGCCCAGCTTGTGCAGAGCCACCATAGCAGGCCAGAACTGATAATGGCGTTTTAATACCAGCATTACCTTGTCGTTCTTCTTGATGCCCAGAGAGGTAAAATAGTTGGCATACTGGTTGGACATATCCTTCATATCCTTGAAGGTGAAGCGGCGCTCATTCTTGTCCGCATCCAGATGCAGCATAGCCAGCTTGTCCGGCTCTCTGCGGGCGATCTCGTCGACGATATCAAAGCCAAAATTGAAGGTTTCTGTATTCTTGAAGCGGATGGACTGCAGACAGCCGTTTTCATCCTCGGAGGTGCTGACAAACTTGCCGCACACCAGCGGGGCAGAGGTCTTTGCAATGGCAACGCTTCTGCGCACCTCGGTCTCGACAGTCTTTTCGCCCGGCAGAACCACAGCGCAGAACACACAGTCCTGACCGCCAACGGCGATCATACCGTGGGGCGTGGAGGAGTCATAGTAGATGCTGTCACCTTCGTTGAGGTATTCCACGTGCTGACCCAGCTGGATCTTCAGCTGACCGGAGATCACCAGATCAAATTCCTGACCGCTGTGGGTAGCCAGATGGATGGGCTTGTTTTCCTGCGCAGCATCGTATTCATAGCGGACCCAGTAGGGCTCTGCGATCTTGTTGCGGAATTTCGGCGCCAGGTTGGCAATGTCAATGCCGTCTTCCTGCGCGGTCTTCTGACCGGCGCCCTTACGGGTAACGGTGTAGCTGGACAGTCTGGCGGTGCGACCTTCCAGCAGTTCCGTCATTTCCACATCAAACGCCAGTGCGCACTTATGAATAAAAGAGAAAGGAATATCGATCATACCACTTTCATAAATGGTGCATCGTTCCTCGGTGAAGTCCACTTTTTCTGCCAGCTCTGCAATGCTCCAGCCCATAATCTCCCGCATTTCCCGAATACGGGCAGCGATCTCGGATAGGTGCATCATTGTATTTTTGGGATTCATGGCAGTTTCTCCTTTCGATCAATAAAAAACGCCTCAAGCAAAGCTTGAGACGAGATAAACCCGCGGTACCACTCAAATTGCGGCTTGCGCCGCCACTTATCAGACTCTAACAAGTCTTATCCTTTAACGCAGGCATACGGGAAAACCTACTGAATCTGTTCAGCTTTCCGGCTCGGAAGGGATTGGTACTTAGACTGCCTGCTGCCGGCTCACACCAACCGCCGACTCTCTGAAAACACTGCAATCTGACCGTCTTCGTCAAAGCTTTTCCACTATTGCACATACTGTATCATGTCCGCGAGAAAAAGTCAAATGTTTTTCTGCACAAAACAAATATATTTTAGAGGCTGTTTTTTGTAGAAGTTTTTCACAGAAAAATATTGACAAATTTACAGCGATATGCTTAAATGACTACATTATAATAAATAAAAAGACGTTGAAGGAAAATCTGCCCCTTCGTATACTGCTCCAGAGAGCCGGCGGTTGGTGTGAGCCGGTGCAAAAGGAATTGGCAGTCTGATTCCCGAGTTGGTCTTGTGAACGCTTACGGTTAGTAATGAGATCCGGGCTCTCCCGTTACAGAGATAGGGCTTGTTGGAGCCCGATGAGTGATTCTCCCTTGGGGGAATAAGCAGGGTGGTACCGCGAATTTATCAATTCGTCCCTGAGATCAAACGATCTCAGGGATTTTTTTATGAAGGAGTGCTTATTATGAGACAGATCCGAATCAGCGATATGACAATGAAGCAGGCGGCCGAGGGCTTCAGCCTGTCCTTTAAGGAAAAGATCGAGCTGGCAAAGCTATTGGATAAGCTGGGCGTTTCTGTAATTGAACTGGAGGGCATTGCCAATGCCCGTATGGATGCGCTGCGGATCAAGTCCATTGCAGCCGCCGTCAGCGGCAGCATCGTTGCCGTTCCGGTGCAGCTGAGCGCAGAAAGCGTAGAGCAGACCTGGAATGCCCTGAAGGAGGCAAAGAAGCCCCGTCTGCAGGTCTGCGCACCCGTCAGCTCCGTGCAGATGGAGTATCTGTTCCATAAAAAGCCGGATGCAATGCTGGGTGCTATCGCGCAGACCGTAGCAGCTTGCCGTGGGGTTTGTGCAGATGTGGAATTTGTGGCAGATGACGCTACCCGCAGCGATGCTACATTCCTGTCTCAGGCAATTTCTGCCGCTGTGGACGCCGGCGCAACCACCGTTACCCTGTGCGATACCGCCGGTACGATGATGCCCGATGAATTCGCCGCCTTCGTAGGTGAAGTGATTGCAGCCAACAGCCCGTTGGCAAATGTCAACGTGGGCGTTTGCTGTACAGACAGTCTGGCAATGGCAGATTCCTGCGCCATTGCAGCCATCCGCAAGGGCGCAGTGGAGGTCAAGACCGCCGCATATCCCATCGGCACAGCATCCCTTGCCAATGTTGCCCGTATTATCGGCACCCGCGGCGAGAGCTTCGATGCCGCCTGCTCTGTCAGCGCGACCCAGCTGAACCGCACCGTTGAGCAGATCGCCTGGATGTGCCAGACTGGTCGGAAGAAGACCTCTCCCTTTGATAACGGCGTGCAGGATGAAGATTCCGGTGTTTACTTAACTGTTCACGATGATATTTCTGCGGTAACACAGGTGGCAGCCCGTCTGGGCTATGATCTGTCCGAAGACGATGCCCAGAAGGTTTTTGAGGCATTCCAGACCATCGCCGCCAAGAAGGAAAAGGTCAGCGCCAAGGAGCTGGATGCCATCGTGGCATCTGCCGCTATGCAGGTACCTCCCAGCTTTGTGCTGAAGACCTATGTGATCACCGCCGGCAATACCGTTTCGGCTACCGCCCATTTGACGCTGCAGAAGGATGGCGCAGATCTGGAGGGCGTCAGCATTGGCGACGGTCCTATTGACGCGGCATTTTTGGCCATCGAGCAGATCACCGGCTGCCATTACGAGCTGGACGATTTCCAGATCCAGGCGGTTACTGAGGGTCGTGAGGCTATGGGTCAGACGGTTGTCACACTGCGCTCCGGCGGCAAGGTCTACTCCGGTCGCGGCATCTCCACCGATATCGTGGGCGCCAGCATTCACGACTATATCAGCGCCCTGAACAAGATCGTCTACGAGGAGGAAGCGGTATGAGACTCTCCTTTTCTACCAGAGGTTGGACGGACCTTTCCTGGGAAGAAATGATGCAAACCGCGCTGGAAATGGGTTTTTCCGGCATTGAGGTCTACAATCTGCCCAAATTCGATCCGATGCTGGATCGCAGCGGTCCTTTCCATAAATATCAGTCCGCAGCCACGGCACGCCAGCTGCGGGAGAAGAAGCTGAGCATCCCTTGCTTTGACACATCTTATGATCTGTCGCAGGATGCAAGCTGTGTTTCCTACCTGCAGTCCCTGCTGGAGGTTGCCCACAATACCCAAGTGCCCTACGTGGCGGCGTGCGCGCTGACCGACAATGAGGATCAGGTTGTACAGAATCTGAATGTGCTGCTGCCCAAGGCGGAAGCGCTGAAGGTGACGATCCTGCTGAAAACCAGCGGCATTTACGCCGACACCGGCAGACTGCGCAACCTGCTGAACAATTTCGCCAGCGATTATCTGGGGGCGCTGTGGGATGTGCACCACACCTACCGCGACTTCGGCGAAAGCGGCGACACCACCATTAAAAGCTTAGGCAGCTATGTCTGCCACGTC
>JAZNNE010000058.1:0-53883 GCA_045580125.1 Faecousia sp.
GAAGTTTTCCATTTCCCCCCAAAATTCTTTTGAAAAATTACAAAAATAACTGCCCCCGCCGGCCTGCCCGGATACGTTTCATAACGTTCCTATTGTCGTTATTGAGTTTTCTTCATTTGGCTCATAACCCGGGCAATTTCCTCATCAATCTCCTGCTTGCGCTTTGACGCAAACAGACCCAACCGACTGCGCTCATTCATCAATATCGCGATCCTCGCGCCAAGCACATCCCTTTCCTTCTGCTTGCTATGCTTGCGCACGATTTCTTCTTCGTATTGCTTGCAGAGTCTTGCCCTCTCCGCACTGTCACGATAGAAACAAATATCCAGGAAAATGCTCTTTGCCTTTCTTATGTCCGTCCAATTGTTTATGTCTCGCATCAGTTCGCAGGCCTCTTCATATCTCTTCGCACTCGTGTTCTCCATCTTTTGGCGAGCCTCCGCGTATGCTTGTTCTACCTCTCGCCGTTTTTCTGCGATGCAAATATTGTAGGCGTTTGCCACATCCGCTCTGCTTGCCACCTCCTTAGCCCTTGCCTGTTCCAGCCTTTCATTAAGCGCAGCAATCGCAATGACGCGAGCCTTTTCAATTTCCGCTTTTTCTTCCGAATTTCCGTACCGCAGCGCTCTGCTCAGTTGCCGGGAGTTGTTCCAATAGGCTTCTTCGTCCGCCAACTGTTTTTCCCGGCAGGTGACTTCAGAACTGCAGGTCAGCTCCTCCATTTTATAGATAGCTCTAATTCGTCCCTCTGATAAATATCCGGGGATTTCATACTTGGCCACCGCGGCATTTTCTTCTTCTAGGCGTCTGCTTTCCAGCGTATCTGATTCGTCCCCGTTCATTTCTACCAAGCGAACCTCTGTCACAGCTTCCTCAGTAGCGCTGATATGGGATCGCGCCAATTCCTCCAAAGAAAGTGCGTGTTCTGCCGCCAACAGCTTGCCCACATAAGCCCGGGCGCACTCAGGGTCAATATTCAGCGCTTCCTCAAACAGCTGATCCGCTTTCCCCCAATCGCCATCCTCCAGAGAGATCTGCCCTCGTTTCAGCAACGCCACAATGCCGCCACCGGCAGACTGATGCATAATCACGGTTTCCTTTGTAATTTCCGGTTTCTTATCTGCATCCAATACCTTTTTAATTCCGCGGATCAGATCCTGAATAAAGCCGATCTTGGTCATATCATACGACTGCAGCACAGACAGCTGCTCCGGCATATCGTAAGGATCCATATCCCGATAGCAGGGCAACAGCAGCTTATGCCGATCCTTCTTCATCATAGCAAGGAAGCGGCTCCACTCGTTCTTGACCCAAACGGCATTCATATATTCTGCCTTCGTGCCAATGACGATCATCACTTTAGCGCTGTTCAGCGCTGCAAAGATATAGGGCTCATACTGCTTGCCTACCATATCCTCCAGCGTGATGCGGGAGAAAAACACGCGGTAGCCCTGATCCGTCAGCTGGTAATACACGTCCTGCGCCATCAGGCTGTCGCGGGTGCGCTCGCCGTTTTCGTCGGATTCCTTGTAGCAAATAAATACGTCAAAGGGCTCCTCATTCTGGGAGGTTGCCAGAATGCCGCGCTGAACCTCGGCGATTTTCGCCGCTTCCTTCTGATACTGACGCTTGGTAATGCCATCGGAATGCTCCACTGCTGCCAGATAGTCTACATCCTCCAGGAAGCTGTCAAAGCTGGCGCGATGGCAGGTAGGGATGTATTCGTAGCTGTCGGGATCTTCCACATACTCAATACCAAACCGGCACAGCGCGCAGCACCAGTGGGCTTCGGCATCGGTATCATCTTCACGGACGATTCGCTCATAAACCGCCAACGCCTTGTCAAATTCTCCAATGCGACGGAAATGGTTGCCGCGGTTGAACGCCGCCGCCCGCTGGTCGTCATCGACCCTAGGCAGCGTCATCGTACTGCCGCAGTACTCACACATACCATATGTCTTGTCGGCAGACAGTTCCATGTCGCCGCCGCACATTTTGCACTTAATAATTGCCATAACGCTTCCTCTTTCTGCCAAAATTCACTTTCGTGCAACCTTTTCACAGTTCACCTGCATCTTTGTTCATTATACTTTATGTCAAAGCGGATTACAAGCAATTTCTCTGAGAACGCACCGTCTAAAAGATTCCTGCAAAAATCTTTGTGAAAACTGACAAAAGTGAAGTTGTATCATCCTCCGGGAAATGGAAATACTGGTATTACCGTTTTTCCACAGGAGGATCACTATGCAGGGAAAAGTAGAGATCTGCGGTGTCAACACCGCCCGGCTGAAAACCCTGTCCCCCGCGCAAATGGATGACCTGCTGCTAAAAGCCAAGGCAGGCGACAAAAATGCCCGTCAGGCGCTGATCGAAGGCAATCTCCGACTGGTTTTATCCGTGATTCAGCGCTTTGACAAGCGGGGCGAAAGCCCCGATGACCTGTTTCAGGTGGGCTGTATCGGTCTTATCAAAGCAATTTCCAATTTCGACCCCACGAAAAATGTCCGTTTCAGCACCTACGGCGTGCCCATGATCGCCGGCGAAGTGCGCAGGTACCTGCGGGACAACAGCGCGATCCGGGTCAGCCGCTCTCTGCGGGATGTGGCGTATCGGGTGCTGCAATGCAAGGAAACACTGCTGCTGCAGCTGGGGCGGGAGCCGACACTGGAGGAGCTTTCCAGGGAGATGGCGCTGCCTCCGGAGGACATCAGTCAGGCGCTGGATGCGGTGTGCGCCCCGGTGAGCCTGCACGACCCGGTATACTCCGACGGCGGTGATCCGCTGACGGTGATGGATCAGGTGTCCGACAACAAGAATACGGAGCTGAACTGGATGGAGCACATCACCCTGCGCACCGCCTTTCAGGGACTTGGGGAGCGGGAGAAGCAGATCCTCTCGCTACGGTTTTACGACGGCAAGACCCAGATGGAGGTGGCAGGCTCCCTGGGTATCTCCCAAGCCCAGGTATCCCGGTTGGAAAAAAGCGCCATCAGCGCTATGCGTAAGAGTGTGAGTGTATCCTAAAGAATGCAAAAAGGCCCCCTTGTGCAAAGGGGGCTGTCGAGCGTATGCGAGACTGGGGGATTGTAACAACCCCTCCGTCAAAAATCAGAGATTTTTAACACCTCCCCTTACACAGGGGAGGCTTTAATAAACCCCCGGAGGCGGTTGCCTCCGGGGGTTCTCTTTACTTCAGCAATGTATCCATCCCGGGGAAGGGCTGGATGCTTCGGCGCAGAATTCCGTGGATATGGGCAATAGCGACACCGTAATTGACGATAGGAACGCCCGCCGAGGCGGCTGTTTCTATGCGGTGAGCCATAGCCTTGTCATTGAGCATACAGCCTCCGCAGTGGACTATCGCCTTGTACTGCGACAGATCCTCGGGGAATTCGCCGCCTGATGTAAAGGAGAATGTCAGCTTTGCACCGGAGAAGCTTTCGATCCAGTTGGGCATTTTCACGGTGCCTATATCGTTGCACTGGCGATGATGGGTGCAGCCCTCGGAGATCAGTACCCTGTCGCCATCTTTCAGCTTTGACAGAGCAGCAGCGCCCCGGATCAGCGCGGGCAGGTCGCCTTTGTAGCGAGCCATCAGAATGGAAAAGGAGGTCAGGGGAATATCCTCAGGAACATCCCTGCTGACTTTTCCAAACGCCTGGGAATCGGTGATGACCAGCTTCGGCTTTTTTGCCAAAACTGCAAGGACAGCTTTGATTTCCGTATCCTGGCAGGTAATTGCAATGGCGTTATGATCCAGAATATCGCGGATCACCATTTGCTGGGGCAGGATAAGGCGTCCCTTAGGGGCGGATTCGTCGATGGGGACTACCAGCACCACAAGATCACCGGGGTTCAGCAGATCAGAGACCGGAACCTTGGTGCTTTTTTTCTGCGCAGCAAACTTCCCAAGCGTCTCCTTCAGCGCATAGATACCCTCTCCGGTAGCTGCACTGGCGTAGCAGGAATCTGCAGCAAGGTCCTTGCGATCTGAAAGCAAATCTGCCTTGTTGTAAACGATCACATAGGGAATTTTCCGGGTCTTGAAGGATTCCACCAGTTCAGCATCCAGCTTGCTGAGCCCCAGTGTGCTGTCCACCACCAAAACGGCAATGTCCGTATTTGTCAGGGCCTCCTTTGCTTTCTTTACGCGCAGCAGACCCAGTTCCCCTTCGTCATCCAGACCCGGTGTGTCGATGATGACCACGGGTCCCAGGGGAAGCAGCTCCATCGCCTTTTTCACAGGGTCCGTTGTGGTACCCTTCACATCGGATACTACGGCTAACTGCTGTCCCGTAACAGCATTTACAAGACTGGATTTACCGGCGTTACGCATTCCAAAAAAACCGATATGCAGCCGCTCGGCAGATACAACTTCATTCAAACTCATAGTCAATCCTCAGAACCGGAAGTCCCGGCCATTGTTGTTCATAATATCCTCGATATGCCGGGCAGCAATTTCGCGGGTCTTTTCTCTGGGAATATTCTGCAGCTCTTTTTCCACCATAGGGAAGCCCACAGCCTTTGTTTCTTCGCTGGCATAATCCACCAAATATTCCGTCAAGGTCATCAGCGCGTTGGGGTGGCAGCAGTTTCCGATCTGACCGGTCTTGCACAGGCTCATAAACCGGTCGCCGGTGCGTCCCTCCCGGTAGCAGGCGGTGCAGAAGGAGGGGATATGCCCGTTTTCCACCAGCCACCGGACCACTTCGTCCAGGCTGCGCTGGTCGGAAACATCAAATTGCTCAGTATCGTGGGGGCGTTCATCTGCACTGTAACCGGCATAGCCTCCCACAGAAGTGCGGGAGCCGCCGGAAACCTGAGAAACGCCCAGCCGCAGCAACTTGGAGCGGGTGGCTTCGGTCTCACGGGTGGAAATAATGATGCCGGTATAGGGGACCGCCAGCCGGATGCAGGCGGTGATCTTGGCGAAGGTCTCGTCGGAGATTCCGTTGTCGAACTGGTCCGGGTCGATGTCATCAGCGCGCTTCAGCCGGGGAACGGAGATCGTGTGAGGGCCAACGCCGTGGACAGCTTCCAGATGCTCGGCATGCATCATCAGACCTGCAAATTCATACTTGTACATCTCCAGACCGAACAGAACACCCAGACCAACATCATCAATGCCACCCTCCATAGCCCGGTCCATCGCCTCGGTGTGGTAGGCGTAATCGTGCTTGGGACCGGTGGGGTGCAGGATCTCGTAGCTTTCTTTGTGGTAGGTCTCCTGAAAGAGTATATAGGTGCCGATGCCGGCTTCCTTCAGCTTCCGATAGTTTTCTACGGTAGTTGCCGCGATATTGACATTGACGCGGCGGATATCGCCGTTTTTATGATGAACGGAGTAGATAGTATTGATGCACTCCAAAATATATTCGATGGGATTGTTCTTAGGATCCTCTCCGGCTTCGATTGCCAGACGCTTGTGGCCCATATCCTGCAGGGCGATAACCTCTGCCCGGACTTCCTCCTGCGTCAGCTTCTTGCGGGGGATAGTCTTATTCTGCCGATGGTAAGGGCAGTAGATACAGCCGTTGATACAGTAATTGCTCAGGTAAAGGGGCGCAAAGATAACAATGCGATTGCCATAGAAGGTCAGCTTGATCTCCTCGGCGATCTCATAGATGCGCTTCAAAACATCTTCATCCTCGCAAGCCAGCAGCACACTGGCTTCCCGGTGGGACAGACCGGCGCAGGTCCAACCGGCTTCGGTCTTGGCAGGGCGCGCTTTTTCAAGAATCTTATTTATGAGTTCTAAGTTGTTCTTGTTGGCTTCGGCATAAGCCAAAGTCTCGCGAATCTCCCCGTCGTGGATAAATTCCTCCGCTTTCAGGGATTTGGGATCGTACTGTGTCATGTGTATCTCCTTTTCTTATGAACCGGACGGATCTTCGTCATCAAATTGATTTTATGTCGCCGCGGGAAACGGCAATTTTATAGCCGATGGCTTCCATACGCACAGCCAGCGATTCCCGGCATTGAGCGGATTCGGCTCCGTCGAAGGCTTTGTTGTCGTAAAGGGCGTATTTTCCTCGCACACTGCGGGGGGACAGATTGGGCATCACCACATTGGCACCGGCAAGGATGCCCTTTTCCCGCCCAACGGTGTCGATGGTGCCGAGTGCTGTGGTGGCAGGCAGCAGGATGTTGGGTTTGATAAGGCGGACAACGGACAGCAGATAGGTCGTCAGTTCCAGTGCTCCGGCAGGCTCTGCAGCAAAAACCGTGTCCTTATGCGGGATAAAAGGGCCGATGCCGCACATATGGGGCCGGAACTCCTCAATGAATTTCAGATCCTTCGCCAGCTCTGCACCGGTCTGGAAGGGAGAACCCACCATAAAGCCGCAGCCCACTTGATAGCCGATCTCCTTCAGATCCCGGAGGCAGCGCATCCGGTTGTCAAAGGACATTTCCGCCGGGTGCAGTTTTTCATAATGGGCTTTGTCGGCGGTTTCGTGGCGAAGAAGATAGCGGTCCGCACCGGCATCAAAAAGGCGCTGGTAGCTTTCCCGGCTCCGTTCGCCCAGAGAGAGGGTTACGGCACAGTCGGGATATTTGTCCTTGATGGCACGCAGCAGCCTGCACAGCCGTTCATCGGTATACCACGCATCCTCACCGCCTTGCATAACAAAGGTCCTGAAACCCAGTTCATACCCCTCCTCGCAGCATTCGAGGATCTGCTCAGGTGTCAGGCGATAACGCTGGCAATTGCGATTTCCCCGGCGGATGCCACAGTAGGTGCAATCATTTTTGCAGATATTGCTGATCTCAATCAGCCCGCGGATGTAGACATCGTTGCCGTAGATGCTCCGGCTGGTATCCACAGCCAGCTGTGCCAGAAGCGCTGCAGCTTCTTCGGTACGATGATCAATCAGATACTGATATTCCTCCAACGTCAAGGAATGGTTTTCGGCCAGCTTTTGGATCAGCTCAGTCATTGGAAAGCACCCCGGAGTATGCAGTCTTGACGCTGATGCCACTCAGTCCACCGATCTTGCCCGCCAGGGCGGAGATGGTGTTTTGAGGTGCATCCAGGGCAATAGAGATAATGCTGATACCTCTTTTGCGGTAAGGAATGCCCATACGGCCAATGATATACTCTCCGTGATCGTGAAGCAGGGCATTGATTTTCTCAACGCTGTCTCCATTTTCTACGATGATGCTCATAACCGCCACTCTTGTTTCCATAGTGTTCCTCCATAAAAAAGTTGCCGCACCGGGATCGGTGCGGCAACGGTAAATTACCCAATACGGGCGCAGTAACCATTATTCGCACCTTTCACGCAGCCTAAGCTTAATGTCAGGTTACTTGTTGATGATTAGTCGTTGAAGCCCTCGCGTGCAGCATAGGTGGTATGCAGCAGCTCGTGAGCCTTGTGGGAGTTGGGCTTGCCCAGGAACTCGTCGTACAGAGCCTTGATCTGGGGGTTGTTGTGGGACTGACGGATAGTCTGAGCCTCGTCCTCGGAGTACAGCGCAGCTGCTCTCTTCTGGATGTAGGTGTCCATAATGTCATCGTCCTCGTTGGGCAGGAATACATCCCGGACATAGGGCTGACCGCCACCGTTGATACAACCGCCGGGGCAACCCATGATCTCGATGAAGTGATAGGGGGACTTGCCGGCGCGGATGTCGTCCAGCAGAACCTTTGCACTTCTCATACCGTTGGCAACAGCAACCTTAACAGTGGTGCCGTTGATGTCGATAGCAGCCTCGCGGACGCCTTCCAGACCACGAACCTCGGTGAAGTTGATCTTCTCGTACTCCTTGCCGGTCAGCACGAAGTAAACGGTACGCAGAGCAGCTTCCATAACGCCGCCGGTAACGCCGAAGATAACGCCTGCACCGCTGTAATCGTGAACGATGTCGGTATCGAAATCTTCATCGGGCAGCTTGGTAAAGTTGATGCCTGCGCGGCGGATCAGACGACCCAGCTCACGGGTGGTCAGAACAGCGTCAACATCCATAAGACCGTTGGTGGTCAGCTGGGGACGCTCCTTCTCGAACTTCTTGCAGGAGCAGGGCATAATGGAAACGACGAACATATCCTCGGGCTTGACGCCGATCTTCTCGGCATAGTAAGTCTTCAGGATCGCGCCGAACATCTCGTGGGGAGACTTGCAGGAGGACAGATGCTCCAGCAGATCGCCGTAGTTGTACTCAGCGTAGTTGACCCAGCCGGGGGAGCAGGAAGTGATCACCGGCAGCTTGCCGCCATTCTGAATACGGCCCAGCAGCTCGGTGCCCTCTTCCATAATGGTCAGGTCAGCAGCGAAGTTGGTGTCGAACACCTTCTTGAAGCCCAGACGGCGCAGAGCTGCAACCATCTTACCGGTAACGGGGGTGCCGATCTTCATGCCGAACTCTTCGCCCAGAGCAGCGCGGACAGCGGGAGCGGTCTGCACCACAACATACTTGCCGGCCTTGATAGCGGCATCGACGCGGGTGATCTCGGACTTCTCCATCAGTGCGCCGGTGGGGCAAACATTGATGCACTGACCGCACATAATGCAGGGAGAGTTGATGAAGCTTCTGTTCTCAGCGGGAGCAACGATGGTCTGGAAGCCACGGTTTTCGAAGCCCAGAATGCCCATATCATCGCCGTGAGCAGCCTTGCAACGTGCAACGCAGCGGCCGCACAGAATGCACTTGGAGGTGTCGCGAACGATGGTGGGAGTCAGCTCGTCGTAAGTAACGGGCGTCTTGCTGCCCTGATACTTGCCCTCGCGGGCGCCGGTAACTCTTGCCACGTGCAGCAGCTCGCAGTTGCCGTTCTTTTCGCACTGCTGGCAGTTAACATTGTGATTGCTCAGCAGCAGCTCAACAGATGCCCGGCGGGCTTCGGTAGCCTTGGGGCTGGAGATGATGATCTCCATGCCTTCGTTGACGGGGTAAACACAGGAAGCCACCAGACCTCTTGCGCCGACCACCTCAACCAGACATGCACGGCAGGAGCCGTTGGAGCACTCGCCGTGGTTGAATGCACACAGAGAAGGGATCTCGTAGCCGCACTTCTTGGCAGCTTCCAGAATGGTCAGACCCGCTTCTACCTGATAGGGGACACCTTCAATTTTAATATTTACCATAGCCATTTTGATTCCCCTCCTATTACTTCTTGATGATTGCCTTGAACTTACAGGTAGCGATACAAGCGCCGCACTTTACGCACTTTGCAGCATCGATCTGATAAGCAGGCAGCTTCTTGCCGGGGGCAGTGTAATCGGTCTTGACGATGCAGTTAGCGGGGCAAGCCTTAGCGCAGACGCCGCAGCCGAAGCACTTGTCCTGAATGATGGTGTACTGCATCAGGTTCTTACAAACCTTAGCGGGGCAGGTCTTGTCCACGATGTGGGCAATGTACTCGTCCCGGAAATGGGTCAGGGTGGAAACGACGGGGTTGGCAGCAGTCTGACCCAGAGCGCACAGGGAGTTAGCCTTAACAATGGCGCCGGGCTCGTCCAGCTCTTCCAGATCCTTCATCGTGCCGTTGCCCTCGGTGATCCGGGTCAGGATCTCCAGCATACGCTTGGTGCCGATACGGCAGGGAGAGCACTTGCCGCAGGACTCGTCGTAGATGAACTCCATATAGAACTTAGCCACGTCGACCATGCAGTTGTCTTCGTCCATAACGATGGCGCCGCCGGAGCCCATCATGGAGCCCTTGGCAACCAGGTTGTCGAAGTCGATGGGCTCGTCCAGATGCTCTGCAGTCAAGCAGCCGCCGGAAGGACCGCCGGTCTGGATCGCCTTGAACTTCTTGCCGTCGGGAATGCCGCCGCCGATGTCGTAGATCAGCTCACGCAGGGTGGTGCCCATGGGGATCTCCACCAGACCGACGTTGTTGACCTTGCCACCCAGAGCGAACACCTTGGTGCCCTTGGACTTTTCAGTACCGCAGGAAGCAAATTCAGCTGCGCCTTCACGCAGGATGTAAGGAATGCAAGCCAAAGTCTCGACGTTGTTAACAACAGTGGGCTTGCCCCACAGACCCTTAACAGCAGGGAACGGAGGACGGGGACGGGGCATACCGCGCTTACCCTCGATGGAGTTCAGCAGAGCGGTTTCCTCGCCGCAGACGAATGCGCCTGCGCCCAGACGGATATGTGCCTGGAAGCTGAAGCCGGAGCCCATAATGTTCTCGCCCAGCACGCCAGCCTCGTTCATCTGATCGATGGCGTTCTGCAGACGCTTAACAGCGATGGGGTACTCAGCACGTACGTAGAAATAACCCTCGGTAGCGCCGATGGCGTAACCGGCGATCATCATACCTTCGATAACCGCATAGGGGTTGCCTTCCAGAATGGAGCGGTCCATAAATGCGCCGGGGTCGCCCTCGTCGCCGTTACAGACAACATACTTCTGATCCGCAGCAGAGCCCAGAGCAAACTGCCACTTTCTGCCGGTGGGGAAGCCGCCGCCGCCACGACCGCGCAGACCGGAGGCCAGAACCTCGTCGATAACTTCCTGGGGCTGCATGCCGAGAGCCTTCTTCAGACCCTGGAATGCGCCGTATCCCATAGCCTCTTCGATGCTTTCGGGGTTGATAACGCCGCCACCGTGCAGAGCAACACGCTTCTGCTTCTTGTAGAAGGTGATGTCCTCCTGCTTGGTGACCTTTTCCTTGGTGGTGGGATCAACGTACAGCAGACGCTCCACGATCTCGCCGCCGATAACATCCTTCTGGAAGATCTCGTCCACATCGTCCAGAGTAACCAGACGGTACAGCGTATCCTCGGGGAAGATCTTAACGAAGGGACCCTGAGAGCAGAAGCCAAAGCAGCCGACAACATTGACGGTAACCTTGTCTTCCAGATGATTGTCAGCGATCAGCTTTTCGAATGCAGCCTTGATCTCCAGAGAGTTAGAGGAGATACAGCCGGTACCACCGCACAGCAGCAGAGCGCGCTTGCCGTTGGTGCCGTCCAGCTTAGCGGTCAGAGCTTCGGTGCAGCTACAGACCTTAGCGTCCAATTCAGCAAAATTTTTCATTAGTTTGCACCTCCCATAGCGCGATATTCCTCAACAACGACGGGAACCTGATCCACAGTCATCTTGGGATAGACCTTGCCGCTGATAGTAACAGCGGGAGCGATGCCGCAGGCGCCGATGCAACGCAGTGCATCCAGCGTGAACAGACCGTCAGCTGTGGTCTCACCGGGCTTGATGCCCAGGATCTCAGAGAACTTGTCAACGATCTGCTGTGCGCCCTTGACATAGCAAGCGGTGCCCAGGCAGACGCCGATGACGTACTTGCCCTTGGGTTCCAGGGAGAAGAACGAATAGAATGTAACAACGCCGTAGATCTCCGCAACGGAAACTCCGGTCTTCTTGGAGACGATCTGCTGAACTTCCAGAGGGATGTAACCGTACTCATTCTGGATGTCGCTCAGGATCATCATCAGGGGTGTCTTTTCGCCTGCGTATCTGTCGCAGATCTCGCAGATCTTCTTGACACCTGCTTCACTGATATGTGCCATATTTTTCCTCCTCTTTAGCCTTTAAATTTTTTCTAGCTAACTAACTACCAATTATACATTTTCCTCTTGCAAAAACCAATATAGTTATGATACTTTATATATAAGTAGAATTTATAGATTCCCCGGGAGGAGCGCTTATGAACTATAATTACCTGCGATATTTTTCCGTACTTGCCAAGCTGCAGCACTACACCGCCGCCGCGGATCAGCTGGGCATCACCCAGCCGGCGCTGAGCAGCGCCATTCGCCATCTGGAAAACGAGCTGGGTGTAAAGCTGTTTGAGAAGGTCGGACGCAATATCCGCCTGACCGAGCAGGGGCAATACTACTACAGCAAGGTCGAAGAATCTCTGGACATTCTCCACACCGCTAATCAGACCCTGATCTCCAGCCGGGAAGAAGCTCCGGTGGTGATCCGAATCGGCTTCGTATCCGGTATGCTGGGAGGCAAGATCGCCGCCTCTATGGTCAAATATCAGCAGCAGGAGCGTTGCGGCTTTCTGCTGACCGAGGGCTCTGCTCCGGATCTTCTGGAGCTTCTGCGGCAGGAGAAGCTGGACGTTGCCATCGTCGACATTTCCTCCCGGGACCGCAATTTGTTTTTCCAGCATTTGGGAAGCCGGGATCTGTGCGTGGCAATGCCCAAGGATCACCCGCTGTCCGGGCACGCCGCCCTGACCACCGACCAGCTCAGCGAATATCCTCAGATCGGTCTTGACCACAGCAAGGATCATTTGGACGAATGGTCCACGCCCCCCGATGACAAAAGCAGCTACAGCTGCCAGATCAATACCGTCGCCGGTGCTTTGGATCTGGTGCGGGCGGGGCTGGGTATTGCGGTGATTCCCCAGGAAAGTCAGCTGGAGCGCCCGGATATCGTCTATATTCCGCTGAAAAACCGGCATCAGGCGCTGTACGCCACCATTCTTTACAACCGCTGGCTGGATCCGCCCATCTGGAACTTTGTCAAGCAGGCGATCAACACCGTCCGCGGCGATATGCAGTAATTACAAAGCAAACGCAGGGAGTCCGGGCGGACTCCCTGCATAATTTTACAGATTCAGCAGCTGCTTTTTCTTTGCGTCGAATTCCTCCTGGGTGATGACGCCGTCATCCAGGAGCTTTTTGTATTCTCTGAGTTCATCCGTAGTCTGAGGCGCAGTCTGCACCGGCGCAGTGTATACCGGAGCGGTGTACGCCGGCTGCTGATAGACCGGCTCGCTGTATACGGGCTGCACAGGGATCTGCGCAGGCTCTGCGGCAGCCGCTGCCACATCCCGCTTCCAGGCAAGCTTGAACCACAGACCCAGCATCAGCCAGGCA
This sequence comes from Faecousia sp., assembly GCA_045580125.1. Classification (GTDB taxonomy): domain Bacteria; phylum Bacillota; class Clostridia; order Oscillospirales; family Oscillospiraceae; genus Faecousia. The sequence continues at coordinate 12,801 of JAZNNE010000058.1, forward strand.
ACCGTGGGAAGGATCTGCCTTGCGCACGCCCTTATATACAATTCCACGCATTCAGCCGTTCCGTACCAATCTAGCATAGAAAAATACCAGGAACACGAGACCAAAACGCCGGTAAAATACAGCAAACCGGGCAGGAACCAGAAATTATTGACGACCCCGGCAAATTTGGACGGCGTTTTCTTCTGAATATTAGCAATGGCAAGCAGAAGTGCCACCGCCGCGCCAAAGAAGCTCAGCATAGGTCCGCAAATATAGAGCAATTCCCACGCTGTATCAATATATTCCAAGCTCTCCAGCATATCAATACTGTACCGTACGAAATAAAACAGCCGTTCCATAACCTGCAGACCGATCACGACCACCAGGAACACATTTCTGCGCCTGATAAACAGCGCAACACACAGCATGATCAGGAAAATGCAGGGCAGCACCCAGTCCCAGCCTTGAAAATAGCCGGAGGTGTAATACGAGTTCATAAACCACCTGGTCAGCCAATTGTACTGATAATTGCGGTAAATCGCATTTCTGATCGCGCCGGCAATCGGATAAGAATAAAAGATATTTCTCACCAGGCACAGCAGGAACAATATTGCCGCAATATTGAACGGATTTCTCTTCTTTTCCATAAAATACCCTCCTGAAAAGATATGCGGAAGCGCGCAGGCGCGCTTCCTTACTTTTCCATTTTACCACACCGTTTTACAGAATGCAACAAAAAATGACCGGCTGCGAAACCGGTCATTTTTATTGTCATTTTTCGTTGATTTTTCTTGCGCTGACCCGTCCTTCGGGCTTGATCTCTCCTGCACGCAGCAGAGCGCCCTTGGTCAGTGTCGGGCCAACCAGCTCATACAGCAGCACCGCAAACAGTACCACGTTGCGGATCATTGCGCCGTCGGCCAATGCCGATGCGGTCATTGCCATGCCCAGCGCCACGCCTGCCTGGGGCAGCAGCGTAATACCCAGATTGTCGGTGATCAGCTTGTTCTGCTTTGTCAGCCGGCAGCTGGCATACGAGCCGTAATACTTACCCAAACTACGGGCGATGACATACACCACGCCCACCAGCAAGATCAGCGGCTGCGCGATCACCTGCAGATCCAGCTCCGCACCGGAAATGACGAAAAACAGAATGTTCAGCGGCATCGTCCAGCCGTCTACGCGGTCCATCAGTTCTTCCGAGGTGTCGCAGACATTGCAGAACACCGTACCGGTCATCATACATACCAGCAGCAACGAGAAGCCGATATGAACCTGACCGATCTGGAATTTCAGCATAGAAAGTCCCACTGTCAGCATCACGAATGCCACAGAAATGGTCAGTCGCTTACTTCTGGAATGGAAGAAGCGCTCCACCCAATGCAGCAGCAAGCCCGTTACTGCGCCCAGACCCAAGGACAGCACCACCTCCAAAAGCGGCTCGACAGCCACGCCGATGAAGCTGATCTGGCTGTTGGACAGGGCAGATGCAATGCCAAAGGACACGGAAAACAGCAGAAGACCCACCGCATCGTCGATGGCCACCACCAGCATCAAAAGCTTAGTCAGCGGTCCTTTTGCCTTATACTGCCGCACCACCATCAGCGTCGCCGCAGGTGCGGTCGCAGATGCGATGGCGCCCAAAATGATTGCCGCGGGAATGGAGATCAGGTTGGGGAAGCAGAAATGCAGACCGATGAGGATAGCATCGACCACAATCGTGGTGATCACCGCCTGCAAAACGCCGATGATAATGGCACTTGCGCCCATCTGCTTCAGCTGGGTCATACGGAACTCGTTGCCGATGGTAAATGCGATGAAGCCCAGCGCCGTCTGCGTCACCAAACGCATTCCCTCTACCTGCTCCAGGGAATTATAGCCCAGACCGGGCACTTTCAGCAGACCCATACAGAACGGTCCCAGCAGCAAACCGGCGATCAAATATGCGGTAACCGCAGGCAGATGAAACTTTTTGGTAAGACGCGACAGCATCAAACCGCCCACCAGCGAAACCGCAAGACAAATCAAATAGGTTTCCATTAAAAATTTACGCCTTCTTTTCTAAAAAATACTTAACCTGCCGTATTCTAGCACCCTTTGGCAGAATTTGCAATAGAAAAATCAGAAATTTTCCCATCTTGCGAATTTTTGTGTTATGTAAACCGCACAATTTTAGTGCCGCAGGTGTTTTTTTTGGTAATCCCGTCCGGTTATTCTCCGCCCCTTGTTTTGGTGTTATGTAAACTGCGTATAGAGAGGATTCGCGACATATCGGCAGGAGCACCAAAGGGTTATCGTAGGGGCGTTTTTTCAATCCGCCCACTTGGCTCTCCCTTTGGGAGAGCTGGCAAAAATCTCTGATTTTTGCCTGAGAGGGCCTTTCGGGCGGCAGATTGCCGCCCTTACGGTATGTACGAAAATTATCTTGTAGGGACACCCGTCCTCGGGTGCCCGTTTTTGTCATTCCGAGTGGAGCGCAGCGGAATCGAGGAATCTTCGCACCAAAGGTCTGCTCAGTACGACGAAATGCGTAGATCCCTCGGCTTCGCTCGGGATGACAACTGCGGCGATCGACGCAGGTTGCGGCGGGGTAATTTTCTGCTTTTTTCTGTTTGCTTCGCAATATATCTGTCCAAAACAACTTTACAAAGCAAAAAAGCTATGGTACAATTGCTATGATAGACAAATTATAATGTGATGACACTAAAGGAGGGTTCGTATTGAACACCGAATTTCTGGATGTTACACCCGTAGAAGAGCAAAAGCCCCGCGGCAAGTCCATTGCGGTTATCACCAGCACTATGGCGCATACGCTCCGTGCGGAAATGCTCTCCCATTTCTCCTGCCAGCTGGTGGAGATGGGCTGGGATATTACGCTGATCACCAACAACCGTCAGGATTACTTTGACTACCTGATCGACGACCGTGTGAAGCGTTTCTCCATGGACACATCCTACAATCCTATGTCTCAGCGTCCCAAGATCTTGGCGCAGTTTGTGGAAGACCATCCCGAGATCGACCAGTATCTGTTCTGGGACGTGCGGATGAAGACCTTCACCAAGGATTTCGATGTGATCCGCAAGCAGGGCAAGCCCGCTTTCATCGTCTTCTGGGACTCTATGCACGAGATCAGCAACTACAGCGCCAAAAAGAAGAAGGCCATTACGGATCGCATCGCCCTGAGCGAAGCTTCCATTTCCAGCTTCCCGCTGGACAGCTTCATCGAAGATGTGGTTTATATCCCCTATCTGTATCCCTACGGACTGGGTGATCTGAGCCAGGCACAGCTGGGCGACAAGGATCTGCTGCTGCTCACCTCCGGCTCCTCTGCCCGTACCAATATCGTGGTGCAGCAGTTTGCCAAGCTGGTGCGTGAGGAGGAGTCCTTTGCGGATAAGACCCTGCGGATCGTTCCCATCAACAAGGCGCTGTCCAAAAAGGATGCCAAGATCTTCACCAAGTTTGCAGAGGCTTATCCTGAGAACATCTTCCTGGAAGAGCTGTGCGAAAAGCCCCACAAGATCCTGGACAACAATGCCGGCGTGATCATCGTCGACAACAACCAGGAGCATCCCAAGATCCTCTCCGTTTGCGTCGCCAAGGGTATGCCCACCCTGATGATCAAGGGCTACGACGATTACGGCGTCAAGGACTTTAACAAGGGCTTCCGCATCTGCCGCGCCGCTGCTGCCAATGTGCGGGAGGAGCTGGCACGCTTCTTCGACCCTGCAGAAAATGCTGCGCGCAGCGCCCAGGCACTGGCGGCTGTTGAGCCTTCCGTCAAGGAAAGACTGATGGGCTGCTGGGAAAATCTGCTGCTGGGCAACGAGTGGGAAGGCTTCGGCTTTGAATCCACAGAGAACGCCCTGCGTTCCACCGTTTCTTATCAGAAGAATCTGAATCAGCAGCTGCTGCAGCGCTATGCCAAGGCTGCCAAGCACAACGGCGATCCCATTGTCAAGAAGGCAAAGAAGCGGGTCTCCAAGCTGAAAAAGCGCAGATTCCTCTCCCCCACCTGGGTATGGCGGAAGGTCAAGCAGCGCATCAAGAGATATATTCTGAAATTCCACTATTGGGAAAACAACCGCCGCTTCAATTTCACCTTCATTGAGCTGAACAGAGCGACTCAGGAAAAGCTGCGTCTGCTGATTTTGAAGATGTATGTGGAATTCGAGCGCGTGTGTAAAGAAAACGGCTGGCGCTACTATCTGGCCGGCGGCACCCTGCTGGGCGCAGCCCGACACAAGGGCTTTATTCCCTGGGATGACGATCTGGACGTGGTTATGCCCCGTAAGGACTATGACGAGTTCCTGAAGAAGGCACCTGCTCTGCTGCGGGATCAGTTCACCCTGAACTGCCACGTTTACCCCTACTGCTTCACCCGTCTGGAGCTGTTGGGACCGCGCACCACCGCACCGCTGCACAGAAAGGGCAGAAACATCTTTATCGACATTCTGCCGCTGGACTGCGCTACCGAAGATCCCAAGAAGCGCGTCAAGCACGAAAAGCGGGCAATGTGGCTGAAGCTGGCAATGATCGACGAGTCCAGAAGAATCCCCAAACTGTACCGCAAGAACCTGAAAAAGGCCATTCGGTATATCCTGCTGAAGATCTTCTGCCCCTACAAGATCATGATCAAGCTGTGGACCAAGAACGCCACCAAGTATCAGTCCGACGACGCCAAGTACTGGGTATGTCTGCCCGGCGACTACGGCTACGATGGCGAGATGTTCCCCAAGGAGACCTGGGAGAATCCGGATTATCTGGAGTTCGAGGGCATGGTCGCACCGGTTATGCGGGATTGGGACACCTACCTGAGCAACCACTACGGCGACTATATGACCTGCCCGCCGCTGTCTCAGCGGGGCACACGGCATAGAATCTACTCCATCACATTGGAGCGCTATGATGATATGACCGTGGAAGAAATTGCACAGGAGCTGTCTGACGATTACTTCAACAGCACCGGCAAGCGGGTTTCTTTCCTGAAGTAAACACAAAACAAAGAGGACCGATCGATCGACCGGTCCTCTTTTTCGTCTTTTTTTTACAGCGTCAGCGCGTAGATGTTTGCCATATCCTCTTCGCTCAGCACCACAAATGCGCCCAGCGTGCCGGTGCGGCCGTTGCCGTAAGCGGCGGTATGGGCCAGATACGCAATGTCCGCTTCCTTGCCGCCCACTTCCGCCAGCGTCAGGGGCATACCGATGCTGCGCAGGAACTTGCGCAGAGCGCAAATGCCGGCTTTCGCGGTGATCTCCGGGTGCTGGAAGTCCATATTGCAGCCCCAGACACGGCTTGCCAGCTGAGCAAAGCGCATTACATCGTGGTGCATGGTATATTCCATCCACGCGGGGAACACCACCGCCAGACCTGCGCCGTGGGCGCAGTCGTACAGCGCAGACAGCTCGTGCTCCAGGCTGTGGGATGCCCAATCCTGCTCCCGACCGACACCGCAGCAGTTATTATGCGCCAGCATACCTGCCCACATAATGTTTGCTCTTGCCTCGTAATCGTTGGGATCTTCAATAACCTTGGGCGCTTCGTGGATCATAGTCTGCAGCAGACCCTCGATGAGGCGGTCGGTAACCTCTACGTCCCGGGTATTTGTAAAATACCGCTCAAACAGATGCGCCATAATATCGGTAATGCCGCAGGCGGTCTGGTAGGGAGGTAGGGTCTGGGTCAGTGCGGGATTCATAATGGAGAATACGGGGCGGACAAAATCACTGCGGACACCCCGCTTGAACATACCCTCTTCCTTGGTGATGACGGAAGAATTGCTGCCCTCGCTGCCGGCGGCGGCGATGGTCAGCACCGTACCCACAGGCAGGGATTTGGCAGGTGCTTTGCCGGAATAGAAATCCCAGAAATCACCCTCATAGGGTACGCCCAGGGCAATGGCCTTGGCAGAATCGATGGCGCTGCCGCCACCAACTGCCAGCAGAAAATCTACATTTTCTTTGCGGCACAGCTCGATGCCCGCATACACCAGACCGCTTCTGGGATTGGGCTTGACGCCGCCCAGCTCCACAAAGGGGATACCCTCTGCCGTCAGCGAATTCTTGACCCGATCCAAAAGTCCGGAGCGCACCACACTGCCGCCACCGTAGTGGATCAGCACCTTAGAGCCGCCAAAGCGTTTGACATACTTGCCGGCGTTGTTTTCCTCATCCTTGCCGAATACGAAATAAGTAGGGCTGTAAAAAGTAAAATTATCCATAACGTCCTCCTTAAGTAAGTTCTTTAATGATTATAGCACACCCGGGAAGAAAACAAAAGCATATTCTTTTGTCCATTTGCTGGACTTTTGGGGAAAAGCATAGTACAATTTCACCATCCTCTCCCTCAAGGAGGCGCATATGACTACAAAACAGAAAATTACCGTTCGCTGGTTTTATCTGGCAGCAGGCGTTGTCGCTATGCTGTTTGCCGGCATTCTGTACGCCTGGTCGATCCTGAAATCTCCGCTGACTGCCACCTTTGGCTGGGGCGCTTCCGAGCTGGCACTGACCTTTACGCTGGCTATGAGCTTTTTCTGCATTGGCGGACTTTGGGGCGCACGGCTATCCAAAAAAGCGGGGCATCGCGTCGCTTTGATCATCTCCGGTGCTTTGGGCGCAGCAGGTTTTGCGCTGACTGCCCTTTTGCACACATCCTCCGTGCTCTTGCTGCACCTGACCTACGGTGTGCTGGCAGGCACCGGTATCGGCATTGCCTACAATGTTACCATCGCCACCGTAAGCGCCTGGTTCCCGGACAAAAAAGGTCTTTGCTCCGGCTGCCTGATGATGGGCTTCGGCGCATCCGCCCTGCTTTTGGGCAACGCCGCCGATGTGCTTTTCAAAAGCAGCCTGGGCTGGCGTAATACATACGTGCTGTTGGGCATTTCCATTTGTGCCGTGCTGTGGCTGACCGGTCTTATTCTGAAAAAACCGGATGCGCAGGCCACGCCTGCCCCAAAAACCACAGAATCCACCGCCGCAGATATGACCACCGGTCAGATGCTGCGCCGACTTTCCTTCTGGATGGCATTTGTGTGCATCTCTTTCCTTGCCGCTGTGGGCAGTTCCGTCATCAGCTTTGCCAAGGATCTGGCACTTTCCGTCCACGCGACGGAAAATCTGGCGGTTTCGCTGGTGGGCGTGCTGTCGGTATGTAACGGCATCGGTCGCATATTAACCGGCGTGTGCTTTGATTCTCTTGGTCGCCGCAAAACGATGCTTCTGACAAACATCCTCACCATTTGCGCCGCAGCTGTGGTGCTGACGGCGGTTTTGGCAGGTTCGCTGCCGCTGTGCATTGCCGGTCTGTGCCTGACGGGTATGTCTTACGGCGCCTGCCCCACCATCACCGCCGCGTTTACATCCTCTTTCTTTGGAATGAAGCATTTCCCGACCAATATGGCTTTTATGACCTTTACCGTGATGGGCGGCTCCTTGATCGCAACCGCATCCAACAAGGTTTTGGAGCTGACCGGCGGCTACACCGCCACCTTCGCAATGCTACTTGGTCTAACCGTTGTGGCACTGATTTTGAACATTTTCATCCGCAAGCCATAAAAAAGACCTGCCCAAGGGCAGGTCTTTTTTATTTACCGTTTCCGCAGGAATGACAGCGCTGCGCAAAGTATATTGAATACCATATGACTCAGTGCCCACAGTGAAACATCCGCCTCGGCGCTATACGTAGCAAGAGCAATAATGCCCCATACCAAAATCCCCAATCCGGATACCACAAGGGTCAGGATCATCAACACATTGGCAGCTTTGTCCTTCTTGCCCCGCAGCATCACCTGCGCTAAGAAGAAGACCGTCGGTAGGAAGAATGCCAGCACCTGAATCAGATAACTGACACCAAATGCCCACGCCTCATCACCGGGCGCGAAAAAGCCAAGATATGAAATCCTCCAGCCGGCACCAAACAGCAAAGCGCCGACAGGCAGGAAAATCCACAGCTGGCATTTTGCGATCGTGCGGTTGGCAGTCGCCACTTCTTGCAGACGCTGCCGCTCCTGCTCCTGCTTCAGCGCAATTTTGCTGCGGACATCTTCTGCCATCTGCAAGCATTGCTGAGAAAGCAGCCGGCTGTCTTTATAATCCGCCATTTTCTCAAAATACTGGCTCAGATTCTGCAGCTCCCGCACACCGGTTTCTCCCTGCAGACGGGCAAGGCCCTCCTGATAATCCATCTCCAGTGCGCCGGTACGGCAGTTTTCTGCAATATCCTTAGCATCTTTAAAGCTTCCAAGTTTATCAAATTCCTGCGCCAGATTCCGCAGACCCCGCTGGGAATTCTCGTTGCTCAGCCGTGCGGTCAGCGCCGCGTATTGCTGCTCCATTATGACTTGCTCTTCGGCATAAAGCGCAGCAGCCTGACTGTCCACAGCGGTCAAATGGGCGGTATACTGCCCCATCAGCGCATCTCTTTCGGCCTGCTCCCGGGTCTGAGCATCCAGGATCGCTTTTTCAAAGCCCTCCCGGATACGCTCCTTCGCCTGAGCCAGCTCCGCAGCAAACTCTGCATCTGCAAACTGCACACTCTTGGTCAGCTGCTTATCGGTTTCCCACAGCTGCATTTTTTGGCTTTCGATCCGCTGCATATTCGGCAGACAGCCTGTATACTGCAGGTTGAACTGGTATAGTTTTTTCAGATTGTACTTTCTGGCGAAGGTATCGCCGTAGTATGCGATAATGCGGTCAATATGTTCCTGATCCGGCGGCAATGTTTCCCGGGTGGGTTTAACACCGCTGATTTCCGCCATACATTTCGCCTCAAAGGCACTTAGCGACGCGCATCTCTGATTCGCCAGGAACTTGCCCAGGTATGCCCGGGCATTTTTGGAGTCATTGTTGAGCACTTCCTCAAAGAAGCCGTCGGCATTGGCGAAATCCCCATCCTCCAGCGCCATACGTCCGCGATCCAGCATGGAAGCCAGCTTTTGATCGCTGACCTCGTTGACGATCACCTGCTGCCGGACTACGGTTTGCTTCTTAAGGGGAATATATTTTTCGATATTGAACAGAATATCCTGAATCGCACCCATTTTGCCCAGATCGGCGCCCTGCAGGTGGTTAAACTCTCTGGGAATATCTTCCGGATCCAGATCCTTATAGCAAGGGATCAGGTGCTTGTCCTTGCTTTGCTGGCACAGCTTCAGGAAGCGGCTCCATTCGTTCTTGACCCACACGGCGGTATAATGCTCGTAACGGGTGCCCACCGCCAGCATCACCTTCGCAGACTGCAGCGCTGCAAATATGTAGGGCTCGTACGCCTGTCCCAGCTTTCCCTGGAGGGTAATGCGGGAGAAAAACACACGGTAGCCTTTGCCCGTCAATGCGCTGTACAGATCCTGCGCCAGAACGGAATCCAGCGTACGGTCTCCATAGCTGTCTGTTTCCTTGTAGCAAATAAAAATATCGTAAGGCTCTTCCCCGGAAGAAACACTGATAATATCTCTGCGCAGCCGTTCCAGCTGCTTGGCTTCTTCCCGGTAAACCTGCTGGGTGGCCATATCGGAATTTTCCACCGCCTGCTCGTAATTGACATCGTCGAGTACGCCGTCAAAGCTGGAGCGGTGGCAGGTGGGCACTTTTTTCCCGGTGGCAGGATCGTCTACATACTCGATGCCGTACTTGCAAAGCACAAGACCCCAGTACGCCTCCGCCTCCTCCGGAAAATCAGCGATGATGGATTCGTAAATGCCAGCCGCCTTATCAAAATCGCAAGCCGCACGAAGCCGACCGGCTCTGGCAAACAGAGTCAGCTTTTTTTCGTCGTCGGCATTGGGCACGGTTTGCCGTGTGCCGCAATATTCGCATTCGGCAATGGTGCAGTTGGGCTCCAGCCGCAAATCGCCGCCGCACATTTTGCATTTGATAATGGCCATACATTCTCCCTCTTTCGCTTAAAACCGGAAACGCTTGGGTTACTTAAGAAGCTTGCACTTGCTGTTTCTGTCCTTGATAAGGATCAGCACCTCTTCAGCTGCTGCGCAGACAGCCTGTGCATCCTCTGCCACAACCGCATCGGTAAGTCTTGCAAAACCGATGGAGATCTGACCCTCCACAGCTGCGAGCATATCGCTGCTCATCGGATCTGCGTAGCGGACAGCCTCATAGACCTTCCGGCATTCTGCCTTGATCTCCTCGCTTCTTGCTCTTGCCAGCAGCGACTCAGCATCCACAGCCAGCGCTTTGATGAAGAAAGTCTTCTGCTTTACCTTCTGCTCTACCTGCTCAACTTCATTGACCGCTGCAACAGCCTTAATGACCGCCACAACATTCACAGCCAGAACGATGGCGCAGGCAATCACGCCTACATAATAGGGCAACGGGGCGATCAGCATGCACAGACCGCCGAACACAAAGCTGACGATCAGTCCGGTATAGCTTGTGGTGATCAGGGGAACGCGATAAAACAGCTTCTGGGAATTGGTTTCCTTCAGCGCAAAGCAGGCGCAGATCAGCTGACCGGCAAACGCCACAGTGATCAGGGTATAGCCGATCCAGAAGGAGTCGGTGTATTTTCCCCAATCTGCAAAGCCATTAGGAACAAAGGCGATGACATTAAACAGCGCAAGCAGTACCGCCCACGCAGCAATATACAAACCCATCCGTTTTTTCATAATCGTATCCTCCTATCAGATCTTCTCGCCGCATTCCAGGCAGAACTTGGCACCGTTGGGCAGCTCCGCACCGCACTTGGCGCACTTTGCCGCAAGCGAAGCACCACATTCCAAGCAGAACTTAGCGCCATTGGGCAGCTGCGCGCCGCATTTTGCACACTTTGCCGTCAGCGCAGCGCCGCATTCCAAGCAGAACTTAGCGTTTTCAGGTACAGCGCTGTTACAGTTGGGGCAGGTCGCCTTCCCGGCAGCGGGCTGTTCCGCATTGAAGCCTTTGAGCATTTCACCCAGCTGCGGCGCAACCGCACCGGCTGCTGCCACACCTACGCCCAGTCCGACCATATCGCCTACCACGCCGCCACCGCCGGAAATGGTCATATTGCCCATACCTTCGGCGTAAGCCTTCTGCACCTCGACCTGCATTTCGTCCTTCTTGGTGTAGCCCTGAGCGCGCATGACCTCCGCTTCCGCAAAGCCTGCAATTTTTGCAGCCTGGGCATCCGTCTGTGCACGGATCAGATCCCGCTCCGCCTGACGGCGCAGCATCTCCGTTTTCGTTGTTTCTCTTTCCAGGATTTCCTGTCTGCCGGCAGCCACTACAGCAGCATCGAATTCTGCCTTCTGTTTTACCAGAGAGAGGGTATGCAGCTGGCGAATATTTTCGTAATTCTCGTCGCCTACCGGCAGGACAACGGTGGTAACATAGAACTCCGGAACTGTCAGACCGTATTCCTCAAAACCGGGGGTAATGCTGCGCTTCAAAACATCAGACAGCAGGCCCAGGTTTTCGTCCACCTCGAGAATGTTGATATTCTGCTCCTTGATGCAGGCAGGCAAATTGGTCTTGACTGCCGTGGAGATCATCGGACGGAAGGAAGCTGCCAGAGATTTGGTAAAGCCGCCGGCGCGATCTTCCCAGGCAATGCCGTTCATTGTGCCCACCAGTTTGGTCAGCAGCTTGCGGGCATCGGAAACCATAAGATTCAGCTCGCCGGATGCACCGATCTCCAGCGGCACGCCGTATGTAGGCTCCAGGAAACGAACCTTGCTGTCCGTGCCCCACTTAATTGCCATCTGGACGGTTTTGTTGATGAAATACACTTCGCAATGGAAGGGGGTATCGCCGCCGGTGGTACGGTTGAGATATTTTCCCAGCTTGGGAATATTTTGGGTTTCCAGCGTATAGCGACCCGGACCAAACAGATCCAGCGCCTGTCCGTTCATAAAGAAAATCGCTTCCTGACTTTCGTGAACGATCAGCTGGGTCAGGCTGTTAAAGTCCTCGCAGGGGTGCTTCCATACGAAAGTGCTGTTATCGCCTTCGTATTTGATGATCTGTGCAATCTGTGCCATAAACTTGCCTCCTTGATTCTATGAAAATGACGTGCGTTGCTTATTTTTGCAAATCGTTTCGGATAATTTCAGAGTACTTTTTTCGACAAATATCATTATACTACAAGCTGGAAAAAAGTGCAAGAAAAAATGGGCGGCTGATAGCCGCCCATTATGCCGCCGCGTCTAACATATTTTCGATGAAGATGCCATAGCCGGTAGTGGGGTCATTCACCAGCACGTGGGTAACCGCGCCGACCAGTTTGCCGTCCTGGATGATGGGTGAGCCGCTCATTCCCTGCACGATGCCGCCGGTGGTTGCCAGCAGCTCCGGATCTGTGACCCTAATCAGAAGATTTCGTCCGTTTTGGCGGGATTTTGGATAAATTTTCAGAATTTCCACAGAATACTCCCGTACCGTATCATCGCTGACGGTGCTGCGGATCACTGCCGACCCGGTCTTAATTTCGTCTGCCTTTGCCACCGTTACCGCTTCCCCCTGCCAGCCGGTTTCGGTTGTACCAAACACACCGCGATCGGTATTGGCGCTTAAAATTCCAATGGGCGTGGTGCCGTCCACCGAGCCCATCAGCTGCCCGGGATCGCCACTGCGGCCTTTTCGCACCGTCAGCACCTTGGCATCATAGGCATACCCTTGCACCATCTGCAGCAGCTCCCCGTCCGAACCGTTTACCCCGTGACCAAGGGTGCCAAAAGCACCGGTATCCGGATCGTAATAGGTTACCGTTCCGATACCGGTTACACCCTGACGCAGATACAGCCCCAGCTTCGGTCCCGAGGCAGTGCTTTGGGTGGACAGCGTGTATTCTTTCTTCGTTCCATCGCGTTTGACAGACAGCTCCACACTGCCGTCTGAGCGCTCCAGCGCCGCCTTCACGTCTTGAGAAGACCGCACTTCATTTCCGTCGATGCTGAGGATCTGATCCCCCACACACACGCCAGCGGCCTGGGCGGACGCACCCAAATTTTCATCAAACGCCGCGATGGTTACCGTATCATCCCGAAGCTCTAAGCCAACCACCTGCCCCACGGGGATCAGCTCCCTGGCGCATACATTGACCGGCATCGCAAATATGCACAGCAGCAAAATTGCGGTGCATTTTGTTAATTTTTTCATCTCCAGCCCTCCATTTCGTCTGCCTTCTTAATATGCAACGAGGGCAAAAATGTAACCGCTGAAAATGTCGAGAATTCAGGGAAATCCTGCCGTTTTGTTTGATACATTTTAATATAAAACGCGTTATTTGCCTATTGACAAAGTAGGTAAATATTGTTATATTACCTACGGAATTACTAGGTTGATCCTGCAAGGAGGATTTTATGTTCGTTTACGCAGACAATGCCGCCACAACCAAGATGAGCACCGCGGCAATCCAGGCAATGACGCCTTGTTTTGAAAAATTTTACGGCAACCCCTCCAGCCTCCACTCCGTCGGTCAGCAGGCCAAGGAGGTACTGGAAGATGCCCGCGCCAGAATGGCAAAAATTTTAGGCTGTGAGCCGCGGGAAATTTACTTCACCTCCGGCGGCAGCGAAGCCGACAATCAGGCCATTATTTCCGCCGCCCGACTGGGTCAGCGCAAGGGCAAAAAGCACATCATCTCCACCGCTTTTGAGCATCACGCTGTGCTACACACCCTGAACCGGCTGGAAAAAGAGGGGTTTGAAATCACCCTTTTGGACGTTAAGAACAATCACAACATCACCGCCCAGCAGGTCAGGGACGCCATTCGGGAGGACACCTGCCTGGTTACCACCATGTACGCCAACAATGAGATCGGCTCGATTTTGCCCATCGCCCAGATCGGCGCCATCTGTAAGGAAGCCGGCGTGCCCTTCCACACCGACGCGGTACAGGCAGTCGGACACATCGCCATCAACGTCAAAGAGCAGAATATCGATATGCTTTCCCTTTCTGCCCACAAGTTCCACGGACCTAAGGGCGTTGGCGCGCTGTACTGCCGACGGGGTCTGATGCTGACCAACATCATCGACGGCGGCGCACAGGAGCGGGGCAAGCGTGCCGGCACGGAAAATCTGCCCGGCATCTGCGGTATGGTTGCCGCTCTGGAAGAAGCCGTCTCCCATCTGGAAGAAAACACTGCCAAGGTTACCGCTATGCGGGATCGGCTCATCGCCGGACTTTCCCGGATCCCCCACTGCGCCCTGAACGGCGACGCAAACAACCGCCTGCCCGGTAACATCAGCTTCTGCTTTGAGGGCATCGAGGGTGAAAGCCTGCTGCTGCTTCTGGATATGTACGGCATCAGCGCATCCTCCGGCTCTGCCTGCACCAGCGGCGATCTTGATCCCAGCCACGTGCTGCTGGCTATCGGCAGAGTTCACGATGTCGCCCACGGCAGCCTGCGGCTTAGCTTAAGCCACTACAACACCGACGAAGAAATCGACCACATTCTGTCCGCCGTTCCTGCAGTTGTGGAGCAGCTGCGGGGTATGAGTCCCGTCTGGCGGGATCTGCAGACCGGCAAGAGAACATATATTTTGTAAGGAGAAAGATTATGGCACTTTACAGCGAAAAGGTTATGGACCACTTTATGCACCCTCGCAACGTGGGTGTGATCGAAAATGCCGACGGCATCGGTGAAGTCGGCAACGCCAAGTGCGGCGATATTATGAAAATTTATCTGAAGATCGAAAACGACATCATCGTAGATGTGAAGTTTGAGACCTTCGGCTGCGGCAGTGCCATTGCATCTTCCTCTATGGCCACGGAGATGATCATGGGCAAATCCATTCACGAGGCGCTGGAGCTGACCAACAAGGCAGTCGCCGAAGCGCTGGACGGTCTGCCGGCACATAAGCTGCACTGCTCCGTTCTGGCAGAAGAGGCCATCAAAAATGCACTGAAGGACTACTTTGACCGCAACAACATTCCCTACGACGAAAAGCAGTTCCCCGATTGCGCACACTGCGCCCATTGCGAATGATCGTATCGACAAAAGGACGCTATGCTCTGCGTGTGATGGTGTGTCTTGCCCAGCGGCAACGGGAAGAATTTGTGCCGCTGAAGGAGATCGCAGAGTCTGAAAATATGTCCCAGAAATATTTGGAGTCCATTATGACGGTGCTGAGCAAGGCCGGCTTTGTGGACGCCGTGCACGGCAAGGGCGGTGGCTATCGCCTGAACCGCAGCCCGGAAAATTACACCATCGGCAGCATTTTGAAGCTGACGGAGGGCTCATTAAATGCAGTCAGCTGCACCAGCCAAGGACCCGCCGCCTGCTCCCGCACCGAGTGCTGCCATACCAAGCCCATGTGGGATCGCCTGGATCAGATGATCGACGAATTTTTCGAAGGCATCACCGTGGCGGATCTGCTAAGGCAAGCAAACAAAGGGTAAATTAAACGGGACGGCTTTGCCGTCCCGTTTCCCATCTCCCGAGGAGAAGGTGCTGAGCGCCAGCGAAGCGGATGTGGAATACGGGCAGATATCTTAGATTATGTACAATTTTAAGACTTCTGCTGTATTTCGTTGCGCGCCGTTCCACACCCGTCACGGCTAACGCCGTGCCACCCTCTCCCCAGGAGAGGGGTAACAAAAACAGCCTGCTGAAAAGCAGGCTGTTCCTTTACACTTTTTTACTGAACACCTAAGGCTTCTTCCACTGCCTCCTGGTTTGCGGCATAGTATTCCCGGGCTTCCTTTAAGCCCTCGCCCACCAGTGTCATGGTGCGGTCGTAAGATTCCTGGACCTTTGTCAGCTCCGCATCTGTCAAGCCGAACTGGGTCTGCCAGTCCTCAATTTGATCATCCAGCGGCAGCAGCTGATAATACTTGTTCCAGTCTGCATCGTAGTGCATCCACACCCAGAAGGGCAGCACGTCCGCGCTTTCCACGATCACCGTGCCGTCGGAATACTCGGCAAAGGTAACCTGTAGCATAGCGCCGTCCTCGGTATGGGCGGTCTTGACGCTGGACAGATTGCCCAGCCGCTGATTGGACACGGCGTTGCCCATAGAATACAGGCAAATGGTCTTCTGATTTTCATCGGTGGTGCTGGTCAGCAGCTCCACGGGCTGCACCACGTGGGGATGCCCGCCCACGATCACATCCACGCCCAGATCGCACAGCGCCTGCGCCATATTTTTCTGGCTGGTGTTGGGCTCTAAATTATATTCCCAACCCCAATGGATATACAGCATCACCGCTTCGGCGCCGTTTTTCTCCATATCCGCGATGTTCTCCGCGATTTCGGCGTAAAATGCATCCAGCTCGTTTTCGTTGAAGGTATTAACCAGCTTAGAATCCTCTTTGGTCAGGGTGATGCCATTCAGCGCCACGGTCTCGGGATCTTCCGTACCGGTTTCGTAGGTGTAGCACATCAAACCGATCTGAATGCCGTTGCAGTCGGCAATGATATAATTGGGCTCCTGCGCATCCAGCTTCGTGCCCAGATACTGCAGCTGCCGCTCCTTGATGACCTCCAGCGTGCGGTTTAAGCCCACGGTACGGGTGTCGTAGGAGTGGTTATTGGCTGTCAGCACCACATCAAAGCCGGCATCCTTCATGGCATCGACCACGGAATCCGGGCAGTTGAACTGGGGATAGCCGCTGTACTTATAGCCATTATCCAGACCCGCCAGGGTGGTTTCCAGATTGCCCACCATCAGGTCTGCGGAGGTGGTATAATCTAAGATATAGTCAAAAATACTGTGCAGGTCGTAGGTGCGGGTGTCTTCGTCATAGCCGGTATTGATCACCGGCATGTGCATCAGCATATCGCCAACCGAATAAACGCTGGCTGTGCCCACCTTGGTAATGGGCGGCTCTGTGGGCGGCTCCGTAGGCGGCTCTGTCGGCAGGGTCGTGGGCTGCGTAGGCGGCTGGGTGGGCTGATTGCCGGACTTGCCCCCGCCAAAAGCAACGATCGCCACCACCAGAAGCACCACCAGGGTCACTGTCAATATGATGATGAGTAATGCAGAACTGTTCTTTTTCATTTGCTTATCCTCTATTTATCCTGGGTATCCAGCAGATAGTGTACCTCGCTGACACTCTTGCCGCCCCGCAGATACACTCTGGGTGTGCGGCGGGAAATGCCGCAGATGATCTCATAATTCAGTGTGCCCGACAGCTGCGCCAGATAATCGGCTGTGATCTCTTCATCGCCGCTGCGACCGATGAGCACGGCGTGGTCGCCGATCTTCACGTCGGGAATATCCGTTACGTCCACCATCATCTGATCCATACAGATCCTGCCGATGACGGGCGCTTTTTTGCCGTGGATCAGCACGTGGGCTTTGTCCGTCAGTCTTCGGCTGTAGCCGTCGGCATAGCCCACCGGCAAGGTAGCGATCACCGTATCCTTAGTGGTGGTATAGCAGCCGCCGTAGCTGATTTTCCGTCCGGCAGGCAGGGTCTTAACGTAGACCACCTTGGCGATCCACTCCATCACCGGTTTGACCGGCAGAAGTGCCGTGTCCACCTCGTCACTGGGGTACATACCGTACTGGACAATGCCGGAGCGGACCATATCCTGCTGACCGGGGAAATTGATGATGCCGGCGGAATTGTTGAGATGCCGGATCGGGATCTGAATATCCCGCTCCTTCAGCATTTTAGTAAATTCCTCAAACAGCTGCCGCTGCTCCTTTGCAGAGGTCAGATCCGCGCCGTCGGCAGTGGCATAGTGGCTGAAAATGCCTTCCGCGCAAAGACCCGGCAGCTTGCAGATCATTTCGCACATATCTGCCGATTCCCGGGTCGCCTGGAAGCCGATACGGCTCATTCCGGTATCCACAACGAAGTGAAATCTTGCGGTCTTGCCCTGCTTGACTGCCTCGGCAGACAGCGCCACCGCGTCTTCATAAATAAAGATCGGCACGCGGATCTCCTCCGCCACCGCCGGAGGGTAGGCAGAGATGGGCACGCGACCCAAAATCAAAATTGGCTTTTGAATTCCGCTGCGGCGCAGCTCCAGCGCTTCAGAAATATTGGCTGTGCCGAAGAATGCGCAGCTGTCCTCCAGCGCGCGTGCGACGGTGACTGCGCCTAAGCCGTAGGCGTCGGCTTTCACCACTGCCAGCACATCGGTGCCTGCACGATCGCGGACACAGCGCATATTTTCCTCCAGCGCATCCAGATCCACCTGCAGCCAGGTCAGATCGAATTCCATCGAATCAACTCCTGAAAACTCATTTTTTGCTATTTTATCACGAATCGGAGAAAATGTAAACCGTTACCGCTCCGTCAGCAGCATCGGGGTGAATTTTGGCTTGTTAAAATACGTTTCAAATCGGGCACACTTAACTAAGAACAGATAGTAAATATTCCAGCCGCAGCCGTACAGGGTCTCCACGTTGGCCTGACCTTTGGAGATGATCACATCGGCCTGCCGGAAAAGTTTCATTGTTTCCTCCGGCAGCAGCTCCAGCTCCGTGCCGCCCACGGCACAGCCGTTGTCGATGACAGGAAACGCAATTCCCACCGCCTGGGCATCCTCCCGGGTGGCATCGTTGGAGGCAGGACCGCCCCGGACGCAGAAGGTGATCTGCATATGGGGATACTGCGCAACAATTTGCTCCGCCAGCAGCCGGTCAAAGCCGATCTCGCCGGCATTGTCGGTAACGTAGATCAAATTTTTGCCCTTGTCCAGATCGGCGCGAAGCTTTTCGTAGTTTTCCCGATCTAAGGGGATCTCTTCCGCTTTTTGAAGCATTTCCTCCAGCTTTTCAAAGCTGACCTCGTCCTTCAGCGCGGAAAAATCAATATAATTTCCCAGCACCGCCATCTGCATCGCAGCATACAGCGGATCCTCCGCCGACAAAATACGGCTGCGGACATCCTCCAGCCGCTGCAGCACAAACCGGTTGGACATTTCTTTTTCCTCTTTGAACCGATCCTCTGTCAGACCGCAATGCTTCTGCAGCAGCGCCGCCACATCCATTCCAAACCAGGGCGACCCCTTTTCCTCAGGCGCTTCTAAATAAAGCCGCATCAAATCCTTCGCAAAAGCGGTTGCCACAGCATCCCCTGCCGCAGCACGGGCAGCATCTGTATTTCTTTTTAAGTGGCACAGGTAGCACTGTGCATTCATAGGAATACCCATAAGCATCCACTCCCTTTCTTTTCTCTATTTTAGCAGAGGCGCGGGCACTATGCAAAGAAAATTTTGCAAAAAGGGAAGACAAGCGGCAAAAAGTGTGCTATACTATTAGAAGCTATATGCTTTTTATCTCGCAAAGTAAGGAGGGATTCCTTTGAAATATTGGCGCGGATACATCGCTGCCGCCATTATCGCCGCGATCACAGCGGCGCTGACGGCCTTTGCCAAGGGTCATACGTTGCTGGTGGATATGTTCTATCCGTACACCTCCCGCCTGATCCAGACCTCTCTTGCCCAGTGGTCCAGCGGTGCCGACTTCTGTCTGTGGCAGCTGCTTGTCATTGTACTGGTGGCGATGGTGCTGGCATCCATCGTGGTTATGATCGTGCTGCGTTGGAAATTTGTCCAATGGCTGGGCTGGGTGCTCACCGGCGCATCCTTTTTGTTTTTCCTGCATACCGCCGCTTACGGCTTGAATAACTATGCCGGTCCTCTGGCCGACGATGTTCGCCTGACTGTCAGCGACGTGGGCTACAACACCTCCGAGCTGGTGGACGCAACCACCTATTTCCGGGATATTGCCAACGAGCTGTCCAAGGAAGTGCCCAGAAATCCCGACGGCTCTGTTGCCTACCCTTCCTTTGAAGAAATGGCAGAGGCAGCCGGGGAAGGCTTTGAAACCCTGGCTTACGAGGAATATTACAGCGTATTTGCCGGCTCTACCGTCCCCGTGAAAAAGCTGGGCTGGGCGGATATGTATACCTCTATGGGCATCACGGGTCTGACCATGCCTCTGACCGGCGAAGCCGCCGTCAATCCCCAGATCCCCGACGTTGCCATTCCCTTCGTGATGTGCCACGAAATGGCGCACAGAATGTGCATCGCCACAGAGCGGGACGCCAATCTGGCGGCATTTTTGGCAACCGACGCCCATTCTGATCCGATTTTCCGCTATTCCGGCTACTATATGGCCTTCCGGTATTGCTACAACGCGCTGGCCACTGTTGGCACCACCAGTGCCGATGCCGCCCTGCAGACGCTGTATGCCGGTATGACCGACGAGCTGCGCCGGGATCTTGCCGAATATGACAATTTCTTCGCCCAAAATCAGAAAAAGGGCGCATCCAAGCTGGCCACCGACTCCAACGATATGTATATCAAGGTCAGCGGCGACGAGGCCGGCGTAGCTTCCTACGATCAGGTTTCCGACCTGCTGGTGGGCTGGTATATTCAGGAGATCTACCTGCCTGCCCACAAGGAGGAGGAAGAGGTCTTCGATCCGCTGGATAAGGATTGGGTCGACCTGACCACCAACCCCACCGTTGGGAGCGACGAATGATGGAAACGATGAAAAGCACCCTTTTGGCGGGTCTTCCGGAGCTGGGTCTGACACTGCCGGAGGAAACCGCAGACAAGCTGTGCGCCTTCGGCGCTGCAGTGGTAGAACAAAACGCGGTGATGAATCTGACTGCCATTACAGAGCCTGCTTCCGTTGCCAAGCTGCACCTGCTGGACAGCCTGACGGTACTGACCGTGGCGGATCTTACCAGCAAGCGGATCATTGATGTCGGCTGCGGTGCCGGCTTCCCCGGCGTGCCGTTGGCCATTGCCTGCCCGCAGGCGCAGGTTACGCTTTTGGACTCGCTGGGAAAACGGATGACCTGGCTGGAGAGTATTTTGCCTCAGCTGGGCATCAAGGCGCGGTGCATCACCGCCCGGGCTGAGGAAGCCGTGGGTGAGCATCGGGAGAAATTTGACTATGCCACCAGCCGCGCCGTGGCCCGGCTGAATATCCTTTTGGAGCTGACCGCGCCCTATGTCCGCGTTGGCGGCGCTGTGATCGCGCTGAAGGGTGCTGCCGCCCGTCAGGAGCTGGAGGAAGCAAAATCCGCCGTGAAAAAGCTGGGTCTTGCCGTGGAGGAAATAAAGGATTTTGCCGTTGACGGCGCCACCCACAGCCTTATCGTCCTGCGCAAGATCGCCCATACCCCGCCCCAGTTCCCCCGCCGCTACGCGAAAATCAAGCAGAATCCTCTGTAAATAAAAATTCCCGAAATGCCGAAGCATTTCGGGAATTTATTATAGGAATCAGAAGCCGGGAATGTAGGAGCTGGAGCCCATGCCCAACAAAGGCAGCAGGTTGCCCATATTGCCCATAGCATCCTCTACGCCGTCTGCCAGAGAGAATACATCCAGCACCCATCTGCCGTCTACCTTGTAAACGTTAACGGGGATCTCCAGCTCAACGGGATCGTCCAGTTCTCTGCCGGTGATCTTGACTTCCACGGTCAGCTCGTAGCCCTTCTTGACCTTGGCATCCTTGCAATCCTTGCAGAAGCCTTCCGCGATCCGGATGGCCTTCTTGACCTGGGACTTGCTGATGCCCAGCTCATCGGACATATCCTCAATATAATCCTTGTCCAGATCCTCCAGCGTGCTGCCCATCTTGCCGATGGTGCGCAGCTGATTTCTGAAAGCCTTGACCTCGTCCTTGTCCAGCTTTTCCTTGTCGGTAACCTTCAGGTCGATCTTGTAGTTTCTGCCTGCATTGTCTTCCAGCAGCTCAATCGCGCTGTCAAACGTCTCTTCGATATCGTCGATATTGTCCTTGTAGGCATCGGTCTTCTTGGCAATGGCGATCAGTTCCTTGGCGTCCTTCTCGCCAAAGCCGTTCAAAACGGCGGGAGCGCGCTTGATGACCTGATTGACGGACTTGCTGTTGAGCACCTTTTCTGCCGCACGGATGGGCGCTTTGTATGTATTGCTCAGCATGCCGATCACCAGCAGCACTGCGATCAGCGCGGTGATGCCGGCGCCGATAAAGATCCAAGTCTTCAGAGAAACGGCCTTGATCTTATCCAGCAGCGGCTTGGGGTTGTCGATCAGCTCCTTGCCCTTGTCGGAAATTTTGCCCAACGCATTGGTAATGGCGTTGCCATTTGCCTTTTTCTCGGTGTCTACCGGGGCTTCTACAGTCTCAGCAGCTGCCGGAATCTCTTCGGTTACAACAGCTTCGGGAGTCTGCTCAGTCTCGGGGACGGAAACATTTTCCAAGTTTTCGTTTTCCATAGTTCTCTTCCTCCACTTGTATTGTTCGGCGCATCCGCCTTAGAACGACAATAGTATACCATATAAATACCAAAAATGCAACCGCGTATTTTGCGGTTGCGCCCATCCGTGAAATTTGCTATAATATAATAAGTATAAAAAACCGGAGGCGATCCCATGCGTTATTCCAATCTCCACAACCACTCCACCTACTCCGACGGCAAATCCACTATGGAGGAAAACATCCAGTCTGCACTGCGCAAAAATATGTGCTCTCTGGGCTTTTCCGACCATAGCTTTACCGCCTGCGATACCAGCTACTGTATGAAGGAAGAAGACTATGGCAGGTATCTGCAGGAAATCGCAGCTCTGAAAGTAAAATATGCGGATCAGCTGCCCATTTATGCCGGTCTGGAGCTGGATTATTACTCTGATACGGACGTTTCTGTATTCGACTATTTTCTGGCATCGGTGCACTACATCATCAAAGACGGCTTCTGCCACGCCATCGATCACAGCCCCCAGCAGCAAAAGGACTGCATCGAAAAGGCCTTTGACGGCGATGTGATCGCCATGGCGCAGTGCTATTACGATATGGTCTGCCGGCACGTAAAGAAGTGGCATCCCACCTTTGTGGGTCATTTTGACCTGATCACCAAGTTCAGCCTGATCCCCGAGGAGGATAAGCGCTATCAAGAAATCGCCCGGGAGGCGCTGAAGGAGGTCATCAAAACCTGCCCCTATGTGGAGCTGAATACCGGTGCCATTTCCAGAGGCTGGCGCAAAACGCCCTATCCCGGGGCTTACCTGCTGGACACCCTGAAGGATGCCGGCGGTCAGGTGCTTATTAACGCCGATTCCCACCATCAAGATAATCTGACCACCTATTTCGACGAAAGCGTGGAGCTGCTGAAAAACGCAGGCTTCGACCATATCTGTATGTTTAACGGCAAAACCTTTGATGAGGTTGGAATTTAAAACAGCGCAGCCGCCTACACCGCAGGCGGCTGCTTTTTGTGTAACCCTTGCCGACGGAAAAGCCCCCCTTGTGTAAAGGGTTGATTTCCCCGCCAGCGGGGAAAATGTCCGCAAAGCGGACAAAAGGGGCGCGGGCACGGCAAAGCCGTGACGGAGGGATTGTACTACTAAACTTTTTACATCCCCTCAGTCAGAAATCACAGATTTCTGACAGCTCCCCTTGCACAGGGAGCCTTGGTTGCGCTTTTGTTGAAATTGTGCTATAATACCCCCAACGAAAGCGAGGGCGTTTATATGCACAAAATCTTATTTGTCTGCCACGGCAATATTTGCAGAAGTCCTATGGCGGAGTTTATTATGAAGGATCTGGTGGCGAAAGCCGGGCGCAGCGGTGAATTTGAGATTGCGTCCGTTGCCACCAGCCGCGAAGAGATCGGCAACAACATCTATCCCCCAGCCCGTCGGGAGCTGAGCCGTCACGGAATTTCCTGCCCCAATCGCGCAGCGCGGCAGATCACGGAGCGGGATCTTGCCTATTTTGACCGCATCTACTATATGGATCGGCTCAACGCCCAATACCTGCGCCGTCTGTTTGGCGACAAGGCAGAAAAATGCCAGCCGCTGCTTTCCCGCGACGTGGCTGACCCCTGGTATACCGGCGATTTTTCCCAGACCTGGGAGGATATCGTCGAAGGCTGCACAAAGATTTTGGACACAATATAAAAGCCTCCCTTGTGCAAAGGGAGGTGGCAAAAATCTTTGATTTTTGACGGAGGGATTGTTACAATTCCCCAGTCTTTCTGCTTTGCAAAATCCACCCTATCCCCGAGAGAGGGTATAAAAAGTGCCGTCTTGATTTTCAAGGCGGCACTTTTATTTTTTTATTTCGTCATTTTTTCCTGCTTGACCTTGTGGTCGATGACGTGGCGGGAGGCAAGCTCCTTATGGATCTGCTCCAAGGAAATGCCGGTCCCGGCCATCAGCACCATCACGTGGTAGGCAAGATCTGCGATCTCATAGATGGTCTCGGCTTCGTCCTCTGCTTTGGCGGCGATGATCACCTCGGTAGACTCCTCGCCCACCTTCTTCAGGATCTTGTCCAAGCCCTTTTCAAAGAGGTAGGTGGTGTACGAGCCTTCCTTCTTGTCGGTTTTTCGACCCATGATCAGATCCATCAGACCCTGCAGGGAGAATTCGTGACGATCCTCGCTCTGGAATACGGGATTGTGGAAGCAGGATTTCTCACCCTTATGGCAGGCAGGACCCTCCGGCTCCACGACCACCACCAGCGCGTCGTTGTCGCAGTCGGCGGTGATGGAGACGATGTGCTGGTAGTTGCCGCTGGTCTCGCCCTTGAGCCACAGCTGCTGACGGGAACGGCTGTAGAAGCAGGTCAGCCCCTTTTCCATAGAAACTAAAAGGCTTTCCTTATTCATATACGCCAGCGTCAGCACCTGCTTGGTAACAGAATCCACCACGATGGCTGGGATCAGCCCTTTTTCGTCAAATTTCAGTTCCTCGATATTCAGCATAGCTTATCTCCTTACGGGTATATTTTTCCGGGCAAGCAGCTCCTTCAGATCGGAGATCTGCACCTGACCGAAGTGGAAAATGGAAGCGGCAAGACCGGCATCCATCTGTGGAATTTCCTGAAACAGCGTTACAAAATCCTCTGCGCAGCCTGCGCCGCCGGAGGCGATCACCGGCACATTGACTGCGTCGCACACCGCTTTCAGCAGCGGCAGGTCAAAGCCCTGCCTGACGCCGTCAGTATTGATGGAATTGACCACGATCTCGCCTGCGCCGTTGTCGACACAGCGGCGAATCCAGCTGATGGCTTCCATTCCGGTGTCCTCTCTGCCGCCCTTGGCAAAGACGCGAAATTCGCCATCGACCCGCTTAATGTCTGCCGACAGCACCACGCACTGACTGCCGTAACGCTTGGCGGCGTCGTTAACCAGCCGGGGATTGCGGATCGCGCCGGAATTGACGCTGACCTTGTCCGCGCCGCATTTCAGCACCCGATCGAAATCGTCCAAGGTGTTGATGCCACCGCCCACAGTCAGGGGAATAAAGACTTTTTTTGCGGTTTCCCGCAGGATATCGGTAAAGAGCCTGCGTCCGTCGGAGGATGCGGTGATGTCGTAAAACACCAGCTCATCCGCGCCGTTTTGGGAATAAAATTCCGCCAGCTCCACCGGCGAGGACACGTCCTGCAGACCGTCAAAATTCACGCCCTTGACCACCCGTCCGTCCTTGACGTCCAGACAGGGAATAATTCTCTTTGTAATCATTTTGCCACCTCAATTGCCTCTTTCAGGCATATTGCGCCGGTGTAGTAGGCCTTGCCGATGATGGCGCCGTGGATGTGCATAGCCGCCAGGCGTTTTACGTCCTCCATAGAGGATACGCCGCCGGAGGCGATGATGTCCATACTGCATTTTTCCGACAATTTTTGATACAATTCGTGGTTTGCGCCCTGCATTGCGCCATCCTTGGAAATGTCGGTGCAGATCATTGTCTGTACGCCGAGTGCGGACATTTTGGCGCAGAAGTCGAAAGCATTTTCCGAAGATAGCTCCGTCCAGCCCTTGATGGCTACGAAGCCGTCGCGGATGTCGATGCCCACGGCGATCTTTGCGCCGTATTTTTTCGTGGCTTCTTCCACGAAACCCGGCGTAGTCACTGCGGCTGTGCCCAAAATCACCCGATCGATCCCGGCGGACAAGTACTTGTCTACCGTCGCCATATCCCGAATGCCGCCGCCGATCTCGCAGAAGAGATTGGTGGCATTTTTGATGGCGCAGACGGTGTCAAAATTGGGGATTGTTCCACTTTTTGCGCCTTCTAAGTCCACCAGGTGAATACACGTTGCGCCCTGCTCCGCAAAGTCCTTCGCCACGGAAACGGGGTCGTCGCTGAAGACCTGCATCTTCGCGTAATCGCCCTTAAACAGCCGCACTGCTTTGCCCTCAAACAGGTCGATAGCGGGATAGATCAGCATATTGCACCGCCCCTTTCTGCGAAGGCTTTTAAGATCGCCAGACCGGCTGCGCCGTACTTTTCCGGATGGAACTGGCAGCCGAACACATTGCCCCGTGCCACAGCGGCGGTAACTTGTGCGCCGTATTCCGTGGTGGCGATCACCGAATCTTCGCAGTCGATCGCGCAGAAAGAATGGACAAAATAGACGAAATCCCCATCCTTGATGCGGGCAAACAGCGGACTTTCCTTGGTAAATTTCAGCGCGTTCCAGCCGATGTGGGGGATCTTATACCCATCCGGCAGATACCCCGCCATAGGACGGACGTGCCCGGGGATCAGACCCAGGCCGTCGTACTCGCCAAACTCAAAACCCTTTTCAAACAACAGCTGCATACCCAGGCAAATGCCCATCAGGGGCTTGCCTGCCTGCGCCAGACGGATAATGACCTGATCCAGCCCCGTGGAGCGCAGCTTTTGGGCGGCATCGCCAAATGCGCCCACGCCGGGCAGAATGATCTGATCTGCTTTTTCCAAAACGGCGGGATCGGCGGTAACCACCGTCTCCACGCCAATGGCAGCGAGGGAACACTCCAAAGAAAAGAGGTTTCCCACGCCGTAATCTACAATCGCTAACATTACAGTGCTCCCTTGGTAGAAGGAATTTCATCGGCGCAGGCGGGGTCGATGGCTACCGCCTGACGCAGGCTTCTTGCCACGGACTTGAATGCGCCCTCGATGATGTGATGGGAATTGCTGCCGGTAGCCTTGCGGATGTGCAGGGTGCAGGCCACATTGCGGACGAAGCCAAGGAAAAACTCCTCCACCAGCTCCGTATCAAAGGTGCCCACCTTAGGCGTGGGAATATCCAGCGCGTAGCCTAAGTAGCTTCTGCCGGACAGGTCCACTGCGCTGAGAATCAGGGCTTCGTCCATAGGCAAAATCATATTGCCGTAGCGGCAGATGCCCCGCTTATCGCCCAAGGCGCTTGCAAAGGCCTGACCCAGCGCAATGCCCACATCCTCCACGGTGTGGTGGTCGTCCACAAAAGTATCGCCCTTGCAGTCGACAGCCAAATCAAAACGTCCGTGGGATGCCAGAAGGGTCAGCATATGATCCAGAAAACCGCAGCCGGTTTCGATTTTTGCGATGCCGGTACCGTCTAAATTTAAGGATATTTTAATGTCGGTTTCGTTGGTTTTTCGCTCAATTTTCGCGGTTCTCATAACATTTCCTCCAAAATCTGCTTCACCGTGGAAACAAAGGCCTGCATCTCATCCTTGGTGCCGATGGTAACGCGAATGTAGTCGCGCAGGCGGGGCTTGTCGAAATGGCGGATCAGAATGCCGCGATTTTTCAGCTCCTGATACAGCGCCTTGCCGCCGATGGCAGCTGTCTTGGTCAGAATGAAATTGGTCTGGGAGGGAACGGTGGTAAAGCCCAGCTTTTCAAGTTCTGCCGTGGTCCACTCCCGATTCTCGATGATTTTCTTGCAGTTGGCTTCAAAATATTCCTTGTCCTCCAGCGCGCCCACGCCTGCCGCCATGGTCATAGCGTTGACGTTAAAGGGATTGGTGGAGAACTGAATGGCACGCAGGTCGGCGATCAAGCCGGGGCTGCCGATGGCCATACCCAGCCGCGCACCCGCCATAGAACGGGACTTGGAGAAGGTCTGTGCGATCAGCAAATTGTCGTACTTGCGGATCAGGGGCACGGCGGTCTCGCCGCCGAAGTCCACATACGCCTCGTCAATGAGCACCACATTATTGGGGTTGCTTGCCACGATCTTTTCCACGTCTTCCAGCGACAGTGCCAGACCGGTGGGGGCGTTGGGATTGGCGATCAAGACCGTCTTGCTGCAGCCAAAATAATCGGCGGGGTCAATGGAAAAGTCCTCTTTCAGCGGGATCTGTGTATAGGGCACGGCGTTCAAATCGGCAAATACGGAGTAAAAGCCGTAGGTGATATCCGGAAATGCCGCCGGGGTATCCCCGTCGCAAAACGCCATAATCACGAAATTCAGCAGCTCGTCAGAGCCGTTGGTAAACAGCACCTCGTCGGTAGAAATGCCGTAAAGCTCTGCCGCTTTCTGCCGCAGGAGCTTGCACTCGGGATCCGAATACAGCTGCAGCCGCTTCGCCGCTTCCTGCACAGCCGCCTGGGCGCGGGGAGATGCCTGAAAAGGTGATTCGTTGGTGTTCAGTTTTATGTAGGATCTGTCCTGGGGCTGTTCGCCGGGGACATAGGGAACGAGTTTTTCAAACTTTTTGCTGAAAAAACGGCTCATATTAGTCCTCCTGAATGCGGATCACCGCACTTTTTGCGTGGGCAGTTAAGCCCTCTGCCGTTGCAAAATACGCCACGTCCCCGGCAACCTTTGCCAAGGCGTCGCGGGTGTAATAAATGAATTGGGTCTTCTTGATGAAGTCGTCCACCGACAAGGGGCTTGAGAATTTCGCCGTACCGGAGGTGGGCAGGGTGTGGTTAGGACCGGCAAAATAGTCGCCCAAGGCTTCGGGGCAGTTTCTGCCCAGGAATACAGAGCCTGCGTGGCGAATTTTGTCCAAATATGCCATCGGCTCGTCGATGCACAGCTCCAGATGCTCCGGTGCAATGGCGTTCGCCACGTCGATGGCGGTGTCCAAGCTGTCCACCAGGATGATTTTACCATTGCTGTCAATGGCTGCCCTTGCAATATCACTGCGCTGCAGCTGAGGGATCTGCTTTTCCAGTTCCGCGCGCACCGCGTATGCCAGCTCCTCGGAGTCTGTCACCAGCACGGCACTGGCCATTTTATCGTGTTCTGCCTGAGAAAGCAAGTCCGCCGCAGCATAACGGGGGTTGGTCTTGCCGTCGCAGACGATCATAATCTCACTGGGTCCGGCGATCATATCAATGGAAACCACGCCGAAAACCTGCTTTTTGGCTTCTGCCACAAAGGCATTGCCGGGACCAACGATCTTGTCCACCTTGGGGATGGACTGCGTGCCGTAGGCAAGTGCGGCGATGGCCTGCGCGCCGCCGACCTTGCAGATCTTGTCCACGCCCGCCACCTTGGCAGCCGCCAGAATCACGGGGTTTACCGTGCCGTCGGCTCTGGGGGGTGTTACCATCACCACTTCCTGCACGCCGGCGATCTTAGCAGGGATGGCGTCCATCAGCACCGTAGAGGGGTACGCCGCCGTACCGCCGGGAACGTACAGACCCGCCCGATCCACGGGAATGACCTTCTGACCCACGATGGTGCCGTCTTTTTCGATCCGGAAGCCCTTGCGCACCTGCTGGCTGTGGAAGGCGCGGATATTTTCCGCCGCTTTTTCCAAAACGGTCAGGAATTTCGGCTCAACGGATGCCACCGCCGCGTCGATCTCCTCTTTGGTGACCAAAAGAGATGTCAGCTCTGCCTTATCAAACCGCTTGCAGTAGTCATAGAGAGCTTCGTCGCCCCGCTTGCGCACGTCATAGATAATGTCGGCGACGATATTTTCCACATTCACTGCCGCCTCCGGCTGAGCGAAGATGGCGGAATCCGCCTCCTGACCGTATTTCAAAATCTTAATCATTGCGTTCCTCCACCTGCGCGGCAAGGCTGCTGCGAACATAGTCAACGGTGTCGCACCGGAATTTGTAGCTTGCCTTATTGGCGATCAGTCGTGCGCTGATGGGCACGATGGTCTCGATGACCTCCAGGTTGTTTTCCTTCAGGGTTGTGCCGGTCTCGACAATATCCACGATCACATCGGAAAGACCCAAAATGGGTGCTACCTCAATAGAGCCGTTTAAGTGGATAATATCAATATCCCGACCCTTGCTCAGGTAATACTGCGCCGCGATATTGCTAAACTTGGTGGCAACGCGGAGCGTGCGGCGGGAATCGTCCCGAAAGCCCTTGGGGGCGGCAACCGCCATACGGCATTTGCCGATATTTAAGTCCAGAAGCTCATACACGTCCGGCTCGTACTCCAGCAGAATGTCCTTGCCCACGATGCCGATATCTGCCGTTCCCCGCTGCACATAAATGGCAACGTCAGAGGGCTTGACCCAAAAATAACGGACGCCCTTTTCGGGGTTTTCAAAGATCAGCTTGCGATTATTTTCGTAAATGGCAGGGCAGGAAAAGCCTGCGTTTTCCATCATGGCATATACCTTTTCACCCAAGCGACCCTTGGGCAGTGCCACATTCAAAATCGGTTTCAAGGATTTCACCTCACAGTTTTCACTTGGCGATAGCGCAGCCCCTCGGGGAGCTTGCGGTATGCCGCCACGCTGACGCCCGCATCCTGCAGTGCCTTGACAGCGGTACTTACCTCGGCAATGGGCGCATCGTCATAGAGCAGCACGGTGTCTACATCGTAATCTTCATCACCGTTTTCCAGCCGTTCCAGCAGATCCAGATACACGGCAAAGCCGATGGCATCACTTTTTCGGTTCATTTTCCGCATCAGCTTGTCGTACTGACCGCCGGAAAGCACCGCATCCGGCACGCCTCTTATAAAGCCCTTAAACACGATGCCGTTATAGTAGTGGATGTCGTCCACCACGGAAAAATCGATGCGGATTTTGTCGCCCAACAGGCTGCTCAGCTGCTCCAAAAGTGTCAGGGGAGCAATTTCGCCCAGCAGCGCCTTTGCCTTGGGCAGCACCGCTTCCGGTGCGCCGCCCAGAGCTGCCAGAGTCTTAATCTTCTCTGCGGTTTCTGCGGAAACATCTGCGCAAGCCTTGGTCAGCTCGTGCAGATTCTTGCTGCCGATGCAGCGGAATATCTCCGCCTTTTGCTGGGCGCTCAAGTCTTCCGTCAGGGCGGTCATCAGTCCCAAGTGGGAGATCTCCAGAATGTAGTCGTCGGAAATGGCTGCTAAGCTCTGTGCCGCCAGAAGCAGCACCTCAGAAATGGTATAATCGTCGATGTTTCCCAAGGTCTCCAAGCCAACCTGCTGGATCTCCCGGAAGCCCTGAGAATTCTTGGACACGCGGTAGACATTTTCGTGGTAGTAAAGCTTCTGCAGACCGTCCGCATCATCCCGGCTGTTCTTGACGATGGATAAGGTCACGTCGGGCTTTAAGGCCATCAGCTTGCCGGAAAGGTCGGTGAACG
Source organism: Faecousia sp. (assembly GCA_045580125.1). Classification (GTDB taxonomy): domain Bacteria; phylum Bacillota; class Clostridia; order Oscillospirales; family Oscillospiraceae; genus Faecousia. The sequence goes on from JAZNNE010000058.1 coordinate 43,930, forward strand.
TGATGACATTTTCCGACAGCAGAAAGTCTTTGTTTCGGGCGTAGAGGTCGTATTCCTCGAATTTGCTCATTTTGTACTGGGTGTAGCCATAGCGGCGATACAGCGAGCGCAGACCGAATGCGATCTGCTCGGTTTTTTCCAAGGGCAATGTGGTGTTCATTTTGCATCCTCCGCTCTCAGCTTTTCAATGGCGCTGCGGTACCCGCCGCGACCGTAGTTCAGGCATTTGCTGACGCGACCGATGGTAGCGGTGCTGATGCTGACCTGCTTGGTGATCTCCTGATAGCTGGCGCCGTCAGACAGCAGCAGCGCCGTTTCCAGCCGCTGCGCCATATCCTGCAGCTCCTTAATGGTGCAAAGATCTTCAAAATAGGCGTAGCATTCGTCTATAGATTCCAAGTTCAAGATGGTTTGAAACAGCTTGTCCATCGCTTCACTTCGTAAGGTCATAATGCGCCCTCCTTTTGTGTTTTTAACAGTTTATCACTTTAGCGCGCTAAAGTCAAGGCTTTTGGGGAAGATTTTTGACGGAAAATAAAACTGTCATTCCGAGTGGAGCGCAGCGGAATCGAGGAATCTTCGCATTTGGTGAGTGCGGTAGATCCCTCGGCTTCGCTCGGGATGACAGGTGCGGTAGTCGACGCAGATTGCGGTGACCCTACATTCAATCTTTCGGTGCGCGCAAAAAGGCCCCCTTGTGCAAAGGGGGCTGGCAAAAATCTTTGATTTTTGACTGGGGGATTGTTGCAGCCCCTCCGTCTGCCCTACGGGTAGCCACCTCCCCTTGCACAGGGGAGGCAGAGCTGCTAAATCACATTCAGCAAACTCAGGTGCTTCTGCTCCTGGGCGGATTTCAGCAGATCGGCAATTGTGCCGCCGCCGTACATAACTGCCTGTTTCAAGAAATCATCTTCCTTCTGTAATATCTGCCTTCATTATAGGAAGATGCGATCTTGCAAACAATGGAATTTTGTACAGAAAAGCAGGCAGGTGTACACCTGCCTGCTTTTGTTGTTAAAACGCTTTCGGGAACAGCCGTTGCGCGTTCTTAAAAAGGATATTTTCCTTATCCGCATAAGACAATCGGGACAGCGCCACACGGCCGAACTGAAATTCGGCGCTGTAGCCGTCCGTACCGAACAAAATCTTCTCCGAACCCACCTGCTCAACGGCATATTCCAGCACATTGTTCAGGCTGCTGGCGCCACCGGAGGTATCGGTATAAATATTGCCGTGCTTTCGCAGTAGCTCCACGTGTTCCAAGCTGCACAAATGGGCAACGATCAGCTTCATTTTGGGATACTTGTCCGCAAAATGCGCCATCTGCTCAAATCCCTCCGGGGTCATCACCGGATGCATCAGCACCACCGCTTCTAAGGCATTGGCAAAGGAGAAAATTCCATCGCCAAATTCCGAAAGCGCGTACTGATGATAACTGGGGTGAATCTTAATGCCCAAGGTTCCGGAGGATTTCAGCATTTCTTCCGCCTGACGGAAGCTTTCCTCCACGCGGGGATCTACCACTACCCACTGCCGCACCCAATTTTCTTTTTGTGCAAAATCGTACAGCCAGCGGTTGCTTTCCGCAACGCCTTTTCCCTCAGGATAATACACAGATGCAAGGGTACTGATACCGCCCCAAGCAATACCAATACGGTCATAGGCATCTCGCAGAAAATCGATATTGCTGCAGCTGATAGGGCTTTGGGCAATATCCAGATCACTGCCGTTATTGAAATGGCAGTGGATATCCACCGGCATATGAGAAAATTCAGGAAGTTTTACCATATCACTCCATTGCCGCCATCATATTGGGGGTGGTCATCCAGTGCCACATTGCCCACCAGGTATCGGGCTGGCGTTTTGCGCCCTCGCGACCCAGGAAGTCCAGCTGTTCTTCTTCCAGCTCCGCAATGCGGTCAATTTCGCCATCGTACCAGTCCTGCAGGCGCTCCCGCGCCGCTTCCAGACGGGCGATGACGCCGCCGATGCGGATATCCTGAATGTCGAAGCCGTGGGGCTTATTGTCGATAAACCACTGCTTGCGGTAGGTCTTCAGGAAATTTTTCACCCGCTTGACGGTCTCATCGTAATCGGCAACCAGTGCGGGAATTGCCGCCTTATCACCGCTTAAGTAGATCTTATGGGTGCGGACACTAAGCTCTGCCTTCAGCTCCAAGGCTTCGCACAGTGCCTTCTGGGTTGCGAACAGATAGCCCCACTGGGGGTGATTGACCATCTTTTCCAGCTTCTTGGCGCAATCGCCGAAGAGCTTCCCCTCGCCCTCGAAAACCTGCTTGTCCATAATGCCCAGCAGGCAGTCGTTATACAGCAGGTACTTTTCCGCGTTGCAGATATAGTCGGCAGCATCGTTGGGTGTGCCGGGCAGCTCCAGGAGCATAAAGTCGTCCCACTTAACGCCGAATTTTGCCTCGAATTTGGCCTTGATAGACGCCAGATCTTCGTTGCCGTTTGCATACTCGGCGGCATAAAACACAGCCGGAAGCAGGGAGAACTTGGAGCATTCTCCGCCCCAATCGCCCCACATAGTGTAGATCACATCCTGCACACCGTTTTCCACACAGCTGTCGATGGATGCCTTAATGGCCTTCATGGAATAGCCGTTATGGGGCGCGAAGCCGGCCCAGGTCCAAATGCCGCCGGCAAACCAAGTGCCGTCCTTGATCTTCTGGTGGGTGTGCAGCATACCGTCGTAATGCTCCTTCTGGGTGGAGTAGTAATCCCAGTACACCAGCTGCACATTGTCGGGGATCTGACGGCGGATATCGTCGCTGATGTCGGCGTCGGTGTAGTATTCGCCGCCGGTGACCAGCTTGATGAACATATCCGACCACATCAGGAAGTTGAAGCCGTACTTTTTGCCGATCTCGCAGACACGATTCAAGTGGTCGATCATCACCTGAGAATGATCCTGATGACCGTGCTGATCGTAGTAGCGGCCGCGACCGACCATATGGGCTTCGTCCATACCGATATGTACCGTCTTGGTGGTGAAGCATTTGGCGACGGTGGCGAACATAGACTCGATCAGCTGGTAGACCCGTTCATCACCGATGAGCAAAATATCGTCGGTGTCAAAATGGGGCCAGTAGTCCGGCCATCTCTGGATCGCGCCCAAGTGCGCCAACACCTGAATACAGGGGATCAGCTCCATACCCTTGGACAAGGCATACTGATCCATTTCCTTCAGTTCTGCCTGGGTATAGCGACCGCGCATATAGCCGAAATAGGGATTGTCGTCCACCTCGTAGGTGTCTTCCGTATACAGCATCAGGCAATTGTAGCCCATATCCGCAGTCAGGTCGATCCACTTTTTGACGCCGTCGACAGTGGACACGGCGTTGCGGGAGCAGTCCAGCATGGTGCCTAATTTGCGAAATTTCTTCTCCATTTAGCCATCCGTCCTTCGTTTTGTTTTCTTTATATTGCCATTATATCCCGTGCACAGTTTGATTGCAAGATGATTTTCTAAAACGTCGTGTCATTCCGAGTGGAGCGCAGCGGAATCGCGGAATCTTCGCTCCCATTGGGTGCGTAGATCCCTCGACTACGCTCGGGACGGCCGCTGCTGTGAAAATCTTATCGTAGGGACACCCGTCCTCGGGTGTCCGCGGTCACCGCAGGAGCGGTGACCCTACATTTATCCCTAAGGTGCACGCCATTGCACACCCGTCACGGCTGGCGCCGTGCCACCCTCTCCCCGGGAGAGGGAATATGCTCCGTAGTTTTTGACAATTTTTCTATATTTTTAAGGCTGATTTTGGCATTGTTGCAACCCCCTATTTATATTGACTTTTCGCGGAAATTTTAATACAATTATAGTGGTTAATAATGGGTTGGTAGAATCATTTTTCTAACCCGCTGCCAACCCCCTTCTGCGCCCCGGTCAAGGGGCGGGACTGAATACGAAATAAACCCAACTTTTTACAAGGAGAGTATTATTATGGGCAACAAAATCACCATCATCGGTGCCGGCAGCGTCGGCGCAACCATCGCCAACGATCTGGCTGTTATGAACATCGCTACGGAGATCGTTCTTGTGGACATCAACAAGGACAAGGCCTTCGGTGAAGCAATGGACATCTATCAGGGCACCAGCTTTGCCTCCCCCACCAACATCTATGGCGGCGATTATTCTGATGCCGTAGGCTCCAATATCGTGGTTATCACCTCCGGTCTTCCCAGAAAGCCCGGTCAGACCCGTCTGGAGCTGGCGCAGACCAATGTGGATATCCTCAAGGAGATCACGCCCAATATTGTCAAATACGCTCCCGATGCCATTTATATTATCGTCTCCAACCCTGTTGACGTGCTGACTTATGTGTTCCACAAGATCTCCGGCATTCCCAGAAAGCGGATCATCGGCTCCGGCACGATCCTGGACACCTCCCGTCTGCAGGCGAAGCTGGCAAAGGAATTCAACATCAGCCCCAAGAACGTCCACGCCCACGTTTACGGCGAGCACGGCGACAGCTCCTTTGTGCCCTGGTCTTTGGCCACCATTTCCAACAACCGCATCGCCAACTACAAGAAGAACGCACCCAAGAACGAGACCATCACCTTCTCCGGTGATTACGAGGCCATCGAAAACCACGTCCGCACCAGCGGTGCTGTGGTCATCAAGGCCAAGGGCGTTACCACCTATGCAATCGCCATGTCCGTTTGCCACATCGTCCGCTGCATTTCCAGCGGCACCGGCACTGCGCTGACGGTTTCCTCCCTGCTCAACGGCGAGTATGGCATCAAGGATGTGTGCCTGAGCACCCTGTGTATCGTCGACGACACCGGCATCCGCGGCAAGATCCAGAACGATCTGACGGAAGAAGAGCTTGCCAAGCTCCACGCCAGCGCCAACAAGCTGAAAGAAACCATCGCAAGCATTGATTTCTAAGGAGGTTTTCCAAATGGAGTTCCGTATTGAACACGATTCTATGGGCGAGATCCAGGTGCCTGCCGACCGTTACTGGGGTGCGCAGACACAGCGTTCCTGCCAGAATTTCCCCATCGGCGTCGGCATTGAAACGATGCCCCGGGAGATCACCCACGCCTTTGGTATCCTGAAGCGGGCTGCTGCCGCCGCCAACCACACTCTGCGTCCCGAGAAGATGACCGCCCAGAAGCTCAGCGCCATTTCCCAGGCTTGCGACGAGGTGATTTCCGGCGCGCTGAACGACCATTTCCCCTTGGTTGTATGGCAGACCGGCTCCGGCACGCAATCCAATATGAACGCCAACGAAGTCATCGCCAACCGGGGTAACGCCATCGCCGGCAGCAAGCTGCTGCACCCCAACGATGATGTGAATATGAGCCAGTCCTCCAACGACACTTTCCCCACCGCAATGCACATCGCAGGTGTCTTGGCGCTGGAAGACAAGGTGCTGCCCGCAATTGATCTGCTGATCGGCACTTTGAAGAAGCTGGAAGCAGAAAACGAGGGCATCGTCAAGTCCGGCAGAACCCATCTGCAGGACGCCACCCCCATTTCCTTCTCCCAGGAAATTTCCGGCTGGCGCAGCTCTCTGGAGCGGGACCGTCAGCTGATCACCATTGCGCTGGAGCCCCTGAAGGAGCTGGCGCTGGGCGGCACTGCCGTGGGTACCGGCCTCAACGCCCCCAAGGGCTTTGATGTCAAGGTCGCCGAGGAGGTTTCCAAGCTCACCGGCAAGACCTTCCGCACCGCTGATAACAAGTTCCACGCGCTGACCTCCAAGGACGAGCTGGTCTTCGCCCACGGCGCGCTGAAGGCGCTCTCCGGCGACCTGATGAAGATCGCCAACGACGTCCGCTGGCTGGCATCCGGTCCTCGCGACGGCTTGGGTGAGATCACCATTCCCGAAAATGAGCCCGGCTCCTCCATTATGCCCGGCAAGGTCAACCCCACCCAGTGTGAGGCGGTTACTATGGTGGCTGTCCAGGTAATGGGCAACGACGCCGCTGTTGGCATCGCCGCCAGCCAGGGTAATTTCGAGCTGAACGTATTTATGCCGGTGCTGATCTACAACTTCCTGCAGTCTGCACGGCTGCTGGCAGAGTCTATGGTGTCCTTCCACAACAACTGCGTCATCGGCATCAAGGCAAACAAGGAAAAGATGGCTCACAACCTGCACAACTCCCTGATGCTGGTTACCGCCCTGAATCCCTACATCGGCTACGAAAATGCGGCTAAGACCGCAAAGCTTGCCTACAAGGAGAATATTTCTCTGAAAGAAGCCTGCGTGAAGCTGGGCTTCCTGACGGCAGAAAGATTTGACGAGGTTTTCCACCCCGAGCAGATGATTTGATAAAAGAGGAATGACTATGACATATTCGTACTTTCCCGGCTGTACGCTGAAAACAAAAGGAAAAGAACTGGATATTTGGGGCAGAGCTTCTGCCGAGGCTCTGGGCTTTACCCTGGAGGAGCTGCCGGACTGGCAGTGCTGCGGCGCTGTGTATCCTATGGCGAAGGATGAGATCGCTACCCGTCTGTCCCCTGTCCGTGCGCTGATGGCGGCTAAGGAAAAGGGACAGGATCTGGTAACCCTTTGCTCCGCCTGCCATCACGTGATCAAGCGGGTCAACAACGACCTGCGCACCGATGCGTCCATTCAGGATAAGGTGGCTCGGTACTTAGGTTTGGAAACCCCCTATGCCGGCGAAACCAATGTTTTGCATTATCTGGAGGTTTTGCGGGATCAGATCGGCTTTGATGCGCTGAAAGAAAAGGTGGTCAACCCCCTGACCGGTCGGAAGATCGGCGCTTACTACGGCTGTATGCTGCTGCGCCCGGCCAAGGAAATGGGCTTCGACGATCCGGAAAATCCCACCGTTTTGGAGGATTTCATTCGCGCCATCGGCGCAGAGCCGGTGGTCTACGCCCGTCGCAACGCTTGCTGCGGCGGCTACTGCACCCTTAAGGATCGGGACTATGCCGGTAAGCAGGCAGATGCCATTATGGCAAACGCAAAAGCTTGCGACGCCCAGGAACTGATCACCGCCTGCCCCCTGTGTCTTTACAATCTCAAGGAGAACGCCACCGACGGTCTTCCCGTTTCCTACTTCACGGAGCTTTTGGCTGAGGCTCTTGGCGTAAAGGAGGCAGCAAAATGACAGAAACCATCAAACGCATTTCCGGTGTCAATCCCCGCAAATGTATGAAGTGCGGCAAATGCACCGGCTCCTGCCCTGCCTTTGACAAAATGCAGTTTCATCCCCATCAGTTTGTGGATATGGTGGAAAACGGCCGCATCGACGAGCTGATGAACTCCGAGGGCATCGACTTTTGCCTGAGCTGCTTCGCCTGCGTAGAGCGCTGCCCCAGAGGGGTAGAGCCTGCCAATCTGATCGAGGCTGTCCGCGTTGCTGTGATCCGTCAGCAGGGCGGCGCCCATTTGACTCCCAACGACATTCCGGCGCTTTTAGATGATGAGCTGCCTCAGCAGGCCATCACCGCCGCCTTCCGAAAATACAGAAAGTGAGGTAAAGACTATGCAGCGCGTAGGCGTATTCGTCTGCTGGTGCGGCAGTAATATCGCCGCCACCGTAGATGTGGAAAAGGTTGCCGAGGTTTTGGCAAAAGAACCGGGCGTAGTCTTTTCCACCCATTATCAGTATATGTGCTCCCAGGCGGGTCAGGAAATGATCCAGGAAAGCATCGCTAAGTACAATCTTACCGGTGTCGTGGTCTGCTCCTGCTCTCCCAGAATGCACGAAAACACCTTCCGCAAGACCTGCGAGAAGGCTGGTCTGAATCCCTATATGGTGGAGATCGCCAATATCCGTGAGCAGTGCTCCTGGATCCACAAGGATAAGGAAACTGCCACCGAGAAGGCTGTCATCCTGGGTCGTGCCGCCATCGCCAAGGTGCACCTGAACGCACCTCTAACCTCCGGCACAAGCCCTGTTAAGAAGCGTGCGCTGGTCATCGGCGGCGGTATTGCCGGTATTCAGACTGCGCTGGACATCGCCGACGCCGGCTTCGATGTGGACATCGTGGAAAAAGAGCCCACCATCGGCGGCAAGATGACCCAGATCGACAAGACCTTCCCCACCTTGGACTGTGCGGCTTGTATCCTGACCCCCAAGATGGTGGACGCCGCCCAGAACGAAAAGATCCACATCTATTCCTACTCCGAGGTTTCCTCCGTCAAGGGCTTTGTGGGTAATTTCAAGGTTACCATTAAGAAAAAAGCCCGGTATGTGGACGAGGTCAAATGTACCGGCTGCGGTCTTTGCACCGAAAAATGCCCCCAGAAGAAAGTTCCCAACGCATTCAATCTGGGATTGGACAACCGCCGCGCCATTTACATCCCCTTCGCTCAGGCTGTGCCTAAGGTTGCTACCATTGATGCTGACTACTGCACCATGCTGAAATCCGGCAAGTGCGGCGTCTGCTCCAAGGTCTGCACCGCCGGCGCAATCGACTATCAGCAGAAGGATGCCTTCATTGAGCAGGAATACGGCGCAATCGTGGTCGCCACCGGCTTCAATCCCATCAAGCTGGACAATTACGATGAGTTTGCCTACTCCCAGAGCCCCGATGTGGTCACCTCTCTGGAGTTTGAGCGGCTGATGAATGCTGCCGGCCCCACCGGCGGTACGCTGCTGCGTCCTTCCGACGGGCAGCATCCCCACACCATCGTCTTCGTGCAGTGTGTCGGCTCCCGCTGCGATGACAGCAAGGGTAAGCCCTACTGCTCCAAGATCTGCTGTATGTACACCGCCAAGCACGCAATGCTGTGCCGGGAAAAATACCCCGACACCGATGTGTATGTATTCTATATTGATGTGCGTACCCCCGGTAAGAATTTTGACGAATTCTACCGCAGAGCCGTGGAAGAATACGGCGTCCACTATGTCAAGGGTATGGTGGGCAAGGTGGTGCCCGAAAACGGCAAACTGAAGGTGCAGGCCTCCGATCTGATCGGCAATCAGCAGCTGCATATCGACGCAGATATGGTTGTTCTGGCTGCCGCCATCGAGCCGGACAAGAGCGCAAGACCTCTTGCCACGATGCTGACTGCCTCTATGGACACCAACGACTTCTTCACCGAGGCACACCCCAAGCTGCGTCCCGTGGAAAGCCCCACCGCCGGTATTTTCCTGTCCGGTGCCTGCCAGGGCCCCAAGGACATTCCCGAAACCGTCGCCCAGGCTTCTGCCGCAGCAGCGAAGGTCATCGGTCTGCTGAACAAGGATCACCTGATCTGCAATCCCTGCACCGCAACGCCCGACGAAATGATGTGCAACGGCTGCTCCAGCTGTGAAAAGGTATGTCCCTACGGCGCAATTACCTATGTTGATAAGGAATACCGCGGTCCTAACCGCACGACGCTGATCCGCCGTGTGGCGCAGGTCAATCCCGCGGTTTGCCAGGGCTGCGGCGCTTGTACCGTTGCCTGCCCCTCCGGTGCTATGGACCTACAGGGCTTCTCTAACAAGCAAATTATGGCGGAGGTGGATGCAATATGCCGGTAAATGAAGAATTCAAGCCTACCATCGTTGCATTCTGCTGCAACTGGTGCTCCTACGCAGGCGCAGACCTTTCCGGTACCAACCGTCTGCAGTACCCCGCCAACGTAAAGATCATCCGCATCCCCTGCTCCTGCCGGCTGAATCCTATGTTCATTCTCCGGGCATTCCAGAAGGGCGCTGACGGCGTGATCCTGTGCGGCTGCCACCCCGGCGACTGCCACTACACCACCGGCAACTACTATGCCCGCCGCCGTATGACTCTGCTGTTCTCTATGCTGGACTTTTTGGGCATCGAGCGGGAGCGCACCCGCGTGGAGTGGGTCTCCGCTGCCGAGGGCGCAAAGTTTGCCGCCACTATGAACGACTTTTCCGCGACGATCCATAAGCTTGGTCCGAACCGGAGATTGGAGGATCTGAGATGCAGGAAAGATTAAAGCAAAAAGCCATCGAGCTGCTCCAAAACGGCACTGCTGACCGGAT